>CAZZYY010000066.1:0-13697 GCA_964658475.1 uncultured Candidatus Methylacidiphilales bacterium
CATAGACCGCCGCTACAGTAGGGAAGCTCATTTATTGGCAGGCCTCGCACACGGTGCCGTTGCGCATCGCCTCGATGGAGCAGGCCTTGGCCGCCTCCGCCGCAGTCGGCTCGGCCACCGCCGCGGAGGGCTTCTTGCGCTCGCGGTTGCCCGAATCGATGCCCGACTTGTTGATCGTGCGCAGGTAATAGGTGGTCTTGAGGCCGCGATCCCATGCTTCGCGGTACATGAACGAGGCCTTGCGGGCGTCGTTGTCGGCCAGGAAAAGATTCACCGATTGCGCCTGGTCGATCCACTTCTGGCGCACGGCGGCGCACTGCAGCAGCCACGTCTGGTCGATCTCGAACGCGGTCTTGTAGAGCCGCTTCAGCTCCTCGGGCACGCGCTCGATGCCCTGCACGGAGCCGTCGAAATACTTGAGATCGTCCAGCATTTCCTGGTCCCAGATGCCGAGCTCCATCAGCTCCTTGACCAGGAAGTCGTTCGTCCGGACGAACTCGCCCGAGAGGTTGGACTTGGTGTGAATGTGCTTGTAGCTCGGCTCGATGCAGGGCGTGCAGCCCATGATGTTGGAAATGGTCGCCGTCGGCGCGATGGCCAGGCAGTTGGAGTTGCGCATGCCCTGTTGGCGGATCTTCTCGCGCAGGCCGTCCCAATCGAGACGCGACTTGCGGTCCACGAGCAGCGGCGTTCCACGCTCCTTTTCCAGCAGGTCGAGCGTGTCGAGCGGCAGCAGGCTGCGGTCCCACTTCGAACCCTCGAAGCTGGGGTAGCGGCCCTTTTCCGCCGCCAAGTCGCTGGAAGCGCGATAGGCGTAGAACGCGATCGCCTCCATGATCTCGTCGTTGAAGTCGACCGCCTCGGGCGTGTCGAACGGGATGCGCTTCGCATAGAGCGCGTCCTGCAGGCCCATGACGCCGAGGCCCACTGGACGGTGGCGCGTATTGGCCAGCCGGGCCGCCTCGGCCGGGTAGTAATTGATGTCGATAACGTTGTCGAGCATCCGCATGACCACGCGCACCGTGGCCTCCAGCTTGACGTGATCGATTGAGCCGTCCTCGCGGATGTGGTTCGGGATATTGATCGACGCCAGGTTGCAGACCGCGACCTCCTCCGTGCTGGTGTTGAGCGTGATCTCCGTGCAGAGATTCGAGTTGTGGATCACGCCCTTGTGGTCTTGCGGCGAACGGACGTTGCACGGGTCCTTGAAGGTCATCCAGGGATGGCCGGTCTCAAATAGCGCCTCGATCATCCGCTTCCAGAGCGCGAGCACGCGGATCTTCTTCGCGGTGACCTTGCCCTCCTCCGCCATCGCCTCGTACTCGAGGTAACGCTTCTCGAAGGCCTGGCCGTA
This sequence comes from uncultured Candidatus Methylacidiphilales bacterium, assembly GCA_964658475.1. Classification (GTDB taxonomy): domain Bacteria; phylum Verrucomicrobiota; class Verrucomicrobiia; order Methylacidiphilales; family UBA1321; genus JABDGH01. The sequence continues at coordinate 1,355 of CAZZYY010000066.1, forward strand.
AAGCTCGGGCAGGTCGGGCGTCTCATTGGTGCGGAAGAGCGTCCAGGTCGCGTCTTTGGGGAGGCGGCCTTCGGAGATGTCGCGCAGGCGCTTCATGAACAGGTCGGGAATCCAGTGCGCCGTGTTCATGTTGTGGGTGCGCCGACGGTCGTCCCCGGTCTCCTTGCGCAGGTCGAGGAAGTCCTCGATGTCCGCATGCCAAAGCTCGACGTAGCTGCAAAGCGCGCCGGGCCGCTTCCCCCCCTGATTCACCGCCACGCAGATGTCGTTCGCGACCTTGAGGAAGGGGATGACGCCGGACGACTCGCCGTTCGTGCCATGAATGTGGGCGCCGCTGCCGCGCACCGCGGTCCACGAGCAGCCAAGGCCGCCCGCCCACTTCGAGAGCATGGAAAACCGCGTCCACGTCTCGGTGATTTCCTCCATCGAGTCGCCGCAATAAAGCAGGTAGCAGCTCGAGAGTTGCGGGCGATGCGTGCCGGAGTTGAAGAGCGTGGGCGTGGAGGAGCAGGCGCGCTTGTTCTGGTAGATGGAGTAGAACTCCTTGGCGCGCACCTCGCGTTCGGACTCGAGGATGGAGAGGCCCATGGCCACGCGCATCCAGAAGATCTGCGGCGCCTCGAGGCGGCGGCGGCCGGTCGGCGCGGTCGGGTCCTGCATGTGGATGAGATACCGGTCGTAAAGATTCTGCACGCCGATGAAGTCGAACTGCAGGTCCGCGTAGGGATCGATAGCCTCGGCCAGCGACTTGAGATTGAACTCCGCCAGGCGCGGGTCGAGCCGCTTGATCTCGATGCCGAGCGGGATGTACTTTAGGAACGCCTTGCGGTGCGCCTCCTTGAGCTGGTTGATGCCGTCGCCGATCTTCCAAGGCAGCGTTTCCTCGTAGATGTAGGTGAGGAGAATGCGGCCGGCGAGGAACCGGCTGTCGGCATCGACATCGAGCAGGTTCTTCGCGTTGAGGATGATGGTGTCGCGCTGCTCCTGGTGAGAAAGCGAGAGCGAGACGCTGCGCATGAGACGGGCGATCAGCTCAGCCTCGGAAAGCGAGAGCGTCAGGCCGATGCGGGCGAAGGAAAGGCGGGCGCGCAGGTCCTCCAGCAGTGCGGGCGGGGCGAGCTCGAGCTGCTCCTCGCTCGCGCCGGCTTCGCGGCTCTGGATGATGCGGTGCGCCGTGCGCTCGCCGCGGTACCGGGCATAGGCCACGGCCACGCGGGCATGGCCCAGCTCGATCAGCAGGTCCTGCACGAGGTCCTGCAGCTGCTCGATGTGAATGAAGAGCGGCCTCTCCTTCTTCATGCGGAACTCCACCTCGGCCTGGATCTGCTTGCCGATCGGCTCCTGGCCGATGGCGCCGCAGGCCATGTCGACCGCTTTCTCGATCTTGTGCCCAATCCACGGCACCAGACGCGGCTTGGTCGAGGTCGAGCCTGGCAGGTCGCGGCGAATGACGCGCGGGAACTCGGAAACGGACGTGTCGGTCTGCTGCAGATCAAGGATCTCGGTGCTCATGAATCTCTTCTCCTCGGGTTGGTTGTCGGTTTGGGCTAGTCCAACTTCCATCTTATACAAAACAATAACTACTTCCAGCCTGAATGCTCCAGACAGCCTAAATGAGGTCGTCCTCGTTCGTGTTCTTCACGCTGCCGCTCGTCTGGTATTCGGTCACGCGCGTCTCGAAGAAATTCTTTTCTTTCTTCAGGAAGATCACCTCGTCGAGCCAGAGGAAGGGGTTCTGCTTCACGGTCGAAAGCGTGGGCAGGCCCAGGCTGGCCAGGCGGCGGTCGGCATTGTAGTCGACGTAATCGAGAAAGTCCTTTTGCGTCAGGCCGACGCTGTCCTCCGGCAAGCAGTCCTGCACGAATTCCTTTTCCAGTTCCACGCCCTCGCGCATGAAGTCGACCAGCTCCTGCTGGAAGTCGTCCGTCCAGATGTCGGGATTCTCGTTGATCAGCTGCTCGAGGATGTAGCGGCCGAGCGCGATGTGGTTCGACTCGTCGCGCAGGGTGTACTGGAACATCTGCCCAATGCCGGTCATTTTGTTCTGCCGCTGCAGCGAGAGAATCATGGCGAAGAGCGCGTAGAACTGAGTCCCCTCCATCACCTGCGTGATGCCGAAGATCGCCTTGGCGAACTTCTGCTTGTTGGCCGTGATGGTCAGATCAATGCCCATCTTCAGCTCGGGCATTTGGCGCGTGATGTAGGCGTTCTTCTTCTTGATCGAGGGGATGTCCTGAAACTTGGCCGTCACCTCGTCGAGATCGATGTTGAGCGAGCTGATGATATGCAGGAGCGAATCCATGTGGATCGACTCCTCCGCGATCTGGCGCAGCGAGGCGTGCTTCAGCTCCGCCGCGGTCAGGTTGTCCTCGATCACGTGCAGCACACTGTCGCCCACGATGCCCTCGGCGGCGGAGAAATAACCGACGCCCATCTCGATGATCCAACGCTCGCGGTTGGAAAGCTTGTTGGAGTTCCAGAGCGAGCAGTCCTTGGTCATGTCGATAACGTCGGGCTCCCAATGGTTGGCCTTCATCTGCTTGTAGATGCGGTAGGCCTCGTGATACTTGAGCGGCAGGACGTTGAGCTCCGCGCTGCGCAGCCCATTGATCACCCGCTTGCCCTGCAACCGCTCGCGCGCCTTCTCCTTGTCGAGCCGGAACGTCTTGTTCTGGAACGTGTAAATGACGTGCTTGCCTTCTTCTTTTTCGGCGATCTCGGGTTTTTCCAGAATTTCTATCATAAGTCGGCTTTTCGGGTTCTCGTTGGGCGCTCGAAATTCAGGCCTGCCACATAGCCGTCACAGCTATCGAAGAAGTCGAAATTTCGAGCATAAAGAAGGTAAGTTCCTCGTTTTCTGCGGCTTGGCGGCGACAAAGCCAAACCACAACCTATTGTGGTCCTCTCCCTCGCCCTCCACTTGTAATAGGGCAGAAGGCTTCTTTCCGTCAAGTAAGGTTTGCGGAAATTTGGGCGATTTTGCGACGATTTTTGTAAGTGGTTATGGCGCCCAGAGACTGCGCAGCGCGGCATGGGATCGAATGGGCCGGAAGCGCCGGTTGTCAATGCATGACATTGAGCCAAAATTGCAATTCAAAGGTCGCTTTTGGCGGTTTTGCGAAAGCTGACCTGATGAAGAGGTAAGGTTGCTGATCCTGCTGGCAGCGGGATCCTTAGGACGCATGAAAACACCATTTCCCGACAAGCCCTCGATTCGTGGGCGCGTTCCGCTCCTGCTCCTCTGGCTGATCGGGGTTCCGTTTCCCATTCTGCTCATTATCTTTTTGATCCGTGGGTGCTCGGGTTAAGCAGAATCAGCTGTAGCGGCGGTCCCCTGACCGCCGAGACCGCGCGTTAAACGCCCACGTCTCTTGCAAGCCCCGCCGGATGTAGACCGCCGCCTGCTCTGTAGAAAAGATCGCGGATCGCTGGCGGGCAGGAGGGCCCGCGTGTGGAAATGCTTTCTTTTTCCGAACGGATTTTGTCGCTGCGGGGCTCCGGCCTTGGGCTCACGCGAGCGACCTGCGGATATTTGGTCCGCGCTCGGTCAGGTAGCCGGCGCTCTCCGAGCGCCGGTCCGTTGCGGACGCGTGTTCTATTCGGACCGGCGCTCGGAGAGCGCCGGCTACCTGTAGTGAAGCGATCGTCCCAGCATCGGACCGATCCCGGCTAGACTAGATAAAAACCCGATACTGGAGATTTCTACAGAGCATGGCGGCGGTCTCTCACCGCCGACGCATGACGGACGTTCCACGCGGTGCCCCGGCGGTCATAGATCGCCGCTACAGAAGGCAGGGCGGTCATGGTTCTGTTGGCGCCGACAGGGTCTCACGCGCAAATGTTCTCTGGCACGAACCCGCCTCCTCCTCGGAACGCCGCTGGGACAGTGACGCTACCTAGAGTACGTCCAATTAATTTGTCGCAGGTTCTCAGAGGAGAGCACTGCGATAAGGCAATTGGAAAAGGTCTAGCCTTGCGTCTTGGGCGGCTGGGTTTGCTCTTCAACGTCCTGCTGCTTGACCTGCACCTGCAAGCCGTTGGTCAGCGAATCGGACGGATTCACGATCACTTGATCGTCCTTGCCGATGCCGTCGAGCACCTCGAGCTTTGTGCCGAAGTCGCGGCCGACCTTGATGTCCTTGACGACGACCTTGTTGTCCGGTCCCACGACGCCGACCTGCGTGCCTTGCGCGCGGAAGATAAGCGAGTTGCCCGGAATGAGCAGCGGCGGATTCTCCTCTTGAATGTCGAAGTGGACCTGCGCATAGCCGCCCGGCAGGAGCTTGCCGTTCCGGTTGTCGACGTCCACCTCGGCCAAAAGCGTGAGGGAGCTGGGGTCGATGGACTCGGACGTGCGCACGAGCGTGCCGGGCACGTTGTCGTTCGGGTTGGAGGCCATGTTTACCGTTGCCTTGACGCCCGGGACGACCTCCGTGCTGTAGCGTTCGGGCACGGTGACGTAAACCCGCAGCGTGGCCGTTTGCGCCACGGAAAAGAGTTCCGTCGAGCCGCCCGACTGCGGCGTCGTGCCTGCTACGGACGTACCGCCGGCCGAGGACGTGCCGCCGCCGGACGTGACCAGATCGCCGACATCCACGCGCCGGGCCGTGACCACGCCGTCGAAGGGCGCCACCACCTGCTTAAAGGCCAGCGCATGCTGGATGCTCGAGACGCCGGCCTGCGCCGCGGCCACGTTGGCTTCCATCACCTGCACGTTGGCATTCTGGTTGTCCACGTCCTGTTGCGAGACCGCGTGGCTGGCCAGCAGCCCGTCGTACCGGGACGCCGTCGCCTTGGCCAGGGCGAGATTCGCCTGCGCCTGGCCCAGATTGGCCTGGACCTGCTGCAGGTTTTGCTCGACCACCGGCGCTTCGATTTCCGCCAGCAACTCGCCCTGCTTCACCGGCGCGCCGATGTCGACCCGCCAGCTTTTGATATAGCCGCTGATCTGCGCGTAGACCGAGCTTTCCATGTAGGCCTGCACCGCCCCCGGCAGCACGAGGTGCACCTCGCCCGAGCCGGCCTCGGGATGCACGACCAGGACGGTGGGCACGGCCATCTGTTGCGTTTGCTTTTTCAGCTCCGTCGACTGCCCGCTCTTGCGAATGGTGACGAATGCGAAGATTCCGGCCAGGACGAGCAGGAAGAGGATAAGATACAGCCAGGTGTGGCTGCGGCGCTGGGACGGCTCCGGCTGGCGGGGCGCGCCGGCGGGACGCAGGTCGCGCGGCGCGATGGGTCGCGCTCCCGCGGGGCGAAGGGTTACCGGGGTACCGTTGTGAGTCGTGGCCATTGAAATTATGCGTGGGCGGGATGTCCGTGGGCTGCCTGGGGTTGCGGGTCCCGGGGCTGGTTCTTCTTGCGGGCGGGATCGGCGCCAGCGCTTGGTTTCTGCTTCTTCCCGCCGTTCACGATGCTGTAGACCACCGGCACAAAGAACAGCGTGGCGATGGTCGCCACGATCAGGCCGCCGATGACCGCGCGGCCCAGCGGCGCGTTCTGTTCGCCGCCCTCGCCGAGGCCGAGCGCCATCGGCACCATGCCGATGATCATCGCCAGCGCGGTCATGATGACGGGACGCAGGCGGGTCGTGCCGGCCTCGAGCACCGCGGCATGCGCGTCGCCCGACTCGGCAAATTTCTCCTTGGCGAAGGAGATGACCAGGATCGAGTTCGCCGTCGCGACGCCGATGCACATGATCGCCCCCATGAGCGCCGGGACGCTCAGCGTCGTGCCGGTGAGGAAGAGCATCCAGCAGATGCCGGCCAGCGCGCCGGGCAGCGCCATGATGATGATGAACGGCTCGCTCCACGACTGGAAATTCACGACCATGAGGAGGTACACGAGGACAATCGCGCCCACCAGACCCAACCCCAGACCCACGAAGGAATCATGCATCGTCTTCACCTGGCCGCGGATCGTCATCTCCGATCCCTTCGGCAAGTCCTTCCGGTGGCCGTCGACAACCTTCTGCACCTGATCGGCGACCGCACCCAGGTCGCGGCCCTGCACGTTGGCGTAAACATCGATCACGGGGCGGACGTTGTAGTGGTAAATCGCACCCGGCTCGGCATTGCGCTGGATGGTGGCGAGATTCGCCAGGATTTGCGACGAACCCGTCCCGCGCACGGGAATGTTTTCCAGATCCTGCAGTGAGCTGATGTTGTACTGCGGCGTCTGGGTCGCGATGTTATAAGTCACGCCGTTTTTCGGGTTCAGCCAGAAGGCTGGCGCGGTCTGGAAGCTGCCGCTGAGGGAGACCAGCACGCTTTGCGCAATCTGCTGCGCGGTGATCCCCGCGCGTTCCGCCTGCGAGCGGTCCATCAGCACGTTGAAGCGCGGCTCGTTGTAGGGCTGCTGCACATGCACGTCCACCGCGCCCGGCACCTGCTTGATCTCGTCCTGCATCTGCACCGCCAGCGCGAGGCTCTTGCCCACGTCGGTGCCGATGATCTGGATGTCGATCGGCGCCGGCAGGCCGAAGTTCAGGATCTGGTTGACGATGTCGGAGGGTTGGAACATGAAGAGCGTCCCGGGGAATTCCTGCGGCAGCTTCAGGCGCAATTCCTTCTGGAATTCCGCGGTGGGCCGGTGGCCGGGCCGCAGGGACACCTGGATGTCCGCATCGGCCGAACCCACCACGCCGGAGTTGGAGTACGACGTGTTGATGCCGGAGTAGGGCAGACCGATATTGTCCAGGATGCTGTCGAGATCCTTGGCAGAAATGATCTGGTGGATTTGTTTCTCGATTTCATCGCACAGGCGCGCGGTCTCCTCGATGCGCGTCCCGGTCTTGGCCCGGATGTGAAGCTTGAACTGGCCGGCATCGACGGAGGGAAAGAAATCCTGACCCAGGAAGGGGACCAGCAGCAGGCTGCTGAGGCAGATGGCCAGGAAGATGAGGGCGAAGAGCCAATGGTGATGCAGCGCGCGGTCCAGCCGGGCGTGATAGCCCTCGCGCAGCTTCTCGAAGCGGTGCTCGAACCCGGCCTGGAACCTGCCGAGGAAGCCTTTCGGCTCCTTCTTCTTGCGCGGGTGCACCGACGGCTCGCCCTGCGCTTGGTCGCCGTCGACAGGGCGGGACTCCTCGCGGTGCTCGTGCCCGTTGTCCGGTTCTGCGGGGGCGGGCTGGTGGCCGCGCGGACCCGCCTGCTGCTGCTGCTGCGGCGGATGCGGAATGGATTCGTAGCGCACGGGCTCGGCGCCGGGAGGCGCGCGGTGAAGCGCCAACGCAGCCTTCTGCAGCGCCGGCTGTACCTTGTGCGGCGGGCCGTAACGCTGCTCTTCGTCGTGAACCTCATGGGGCTGCTCCGGTTCGCCCCCCTGCGCGTCCTCATGCTGGGCGACAGGTTCGTGGACATCGTCTTCTTCGGCCGCCGGTTCCTGGTGGCCGTCGTGAGGCTCCTCTCGATGCTCGTCGTGAGGCTCCTGATCGTGGTCCCCATGCCGGTCTTCGGCATGGCCGTCCTCATGGCGATCCCCGTCGCCTTCCTCATGACGGTCGTCCGCGCCTTCCTCGCCGTGCTCGTCCTTCATCAGGTACATGGCCAGCGTCGGCACCAGCGTCCGCGAGAAAAAATACGAGGCCATGACGGCGAAGACGACCGATTCCGCCAGCGGCACGAAGAGATAACGGGCCACGCCGGAAAGCGCGAACATCGGCACGAACACGATGCAGATGCAAAGCGACGAGACAAAGGCCGGCACGGCGATCTGGCTGGCGCCCTTCAAGATGGCGTCGCGCTTCTTCTCACCGCGCTGGAGGTAATTGTCGATGTTCTCGATCGTGACCGTGGCGTCGTCGACCAGGATGCCGACCGCCAGGGCCAGTCCGCCCAGGGTCATGAGATTGAGCGTCTCGCCCAGGGCGCTCAGGATGATGATCGAGCTCAGGATCGAGAGTGGAATCGAGACCGCGATGATCAGCGTGCTGCGCCAGTCCCCCAGAAAAAGCAGGATCATCATCGCGGTCAAAAACGCCGCGATCAAAGCCTCGCGTGCCACCCCGTAGATCGAGGCTTTCACGAAGACCGACTGGTCGAAAAGCGTGCGGATCTGGACGTCGTTTGGAATGATCGCCTTCAGGATGGGGATCATTCCCTTCACATCGTTGACGATCTTGATGGTGGAGGTGTTCCCATTCTTGATGATGGAAAGCAGCGTCGAGCGCACGCCATCCTGCCGGACGATGTTGGTCTGGGGCGAAAAACCGTCCCGCACGTGGGCCACGTCGCGGACATAGATGATGGCGCCGTTCTGGACCTTGATCGGCACGTTGTTCAAATCGTCGACGCTCAACGGACTGCCGTTCATCGCAATGTCGTACTCGAGCGGTCCGATCTTGGCCGTGCCCGAGGGCAGGATGAGATTTTGCGCGCTGATGGCGTTGACCACGTCGTTCGGGGTCAGCCCCCGCGCCTGCAGGGCCGGGATGTCGATGTCGACCGAGACCAGCCGCTGCTTGCCGCCGTAGGGATACGGAATGGCCGCGCCCTGGATGGTCGTAAGGCGCACGCGGACGAAATTGAGGGAAAGATCGTTCAGCGTTTGCTCCGACTCGCTGGGGCTGGCCAGGCTCATTTGCACAATCGGCACGCTGGAGGCGCTATACTGCAGAATGAGCGGCGGCGTGGTGCCCGCCGGCAGCTGGCGCAACTGCGTCTGCGACACAGCCGTGATCTGCGCGACCGCCATGTCGATCTTCACGTTGGGCTGGAAGTAAACCTTGACCACCGCGACGCCGTTCAGTGAGGTCGACTCGATGTGCTCGATGTCGTTGACCGTGGTGGTCAGCGCCCGCTCCGTGATGCTGACGATGTGCCCCTCCATGTCCTGGGGCGAAAAACCGGCGTACTGCCAGACTATGCTGACCACCGGGATGTTGATGTTGGGAAAGATATCGACCGGCGTGGCCAGCGTATTCTCGCCAAACGGCGTGGAGGGAATGATGGCGACCAATCCCATGATCAGGACGAGCAGCGCCACCACCACAAAGGTGTACGGCCGATCCAGGGCGAGTTTGACGATCCACATACCTCAACCCAGGGACGAAACCGATGCGTCCATCGCGCCGGGAGTTGATAAGACGTGGGTCATGAAGGAAGCTGGACAGGATAAAGGAGCTCAGTTTGCCGGGGATGGCAACGGGTTTTGCCGGAACCCAGCAGTCTTAAGACGCATTGAAAGGTAAAAAGTCACCCGTAGCACCGAGGTTCGCCTTCGATCCCGTTGCTGCTTTGGCGCACCTGCGCAAGGCCGATCCGGAACTCGCCGGGCTTATGGCGCGACAAGGCCCGTTTGATCTCAAACTGCGCCCGGTCAAAAGCATCTTCGAGGCGCTGCTCCGCTCCATTATCTTCCAGCAGCTGCACGGCCGCGCAGCGGAGGCGATCCACGGCCGGGTCATGGCCGAGCTGCGCAAGGCGGGGCCCGTCTCCCCGCAGACCCTGGCGCGCGTGCCCGACGAACGCCTGCGCGCCGCCGGCCTCTCCGCGGGGAAGCTGCGCGCCATCCGCGATCTCGGGGAGAAGAGCCTGGCCGGCGTCATTCCCACCCTGGCCGAGGCGCGCGCGATGGACGAGGCTGAACTGACCGAGCGACTCACCGCCGTGCGTGGGATCGGCCCGTGGACCGTCCACATGCTGATGATCTTTTACCTCGGGCACGGCAATGTCATGCCCACGGGCGACTACGCCATCCGCGCCGCGTTCCGCCGCCTTTACCGCAAGCGTGCCGACCCGACCGCCGCGCACATCCTCAAGCACGCTCGCCAATGGGAGCCTTACCGGAGCGTCGCCAGCTGGTATCTCTGGCGCTCGCTCGATACGAAGACCTGAGCCCGTGGCAGGGCGACCGTCGATCGCAAGCGCCTCTCGTATCAACGCGGAAAGAGTGCCGCGGTCGCCGGGAAGGGTTGCCGCCGCTGCCCCAGCGGCGATCCGGGCCCGAAGCGCGTCCGCAACTTTGCCGACATCAGCGCGACAATGGCCGGCCGCCAAGGCAGCCGGGGTCGGCCCGGCGCCGGTCGCGAATGAAAGATGCGGCTTAAGCAAGGCGCATCGGCGGCGCGATCATCGAGGCGCCCTGGGCGGGCGATCATAGTCTCGAATGGTCATCCCCGCCCATTCCGTCGTACACGATCTTGCCCTGATGCGCGCGGGAGAGCAGTGGCGCTCGAGCCAATTTTGTCGGCGCGCACCGCGTCGGGCCGACGCTGGCTACCTGCGGACGGTCTGGCGCACGATTGTGGCAGCGCGTGAGATTGGCCCGCGAGGCGTCCCGTTGGCGGCGTTCGCTCCAGCTCTCGAGCGAATGCCGCTATCACCGGGCTCGGGCGCACTTTCGAAAACGCACCGCGAGGCTGACCTACACGCTATCGCTTCACGTTGCGTTCAGCAGCGCGTAGGCGCGGTTGCGCAGCTTTTCCCACCGCTCGCCGATCTGGCGCACCACCGCGGCGCGGTGCGCATTGGGCTCCGCGCCGGCGAGGACCTTGGCCAGGTTCATGCCGTAGGTGCCGGCCTCGATCTGCGTGACCAGGATAGCGCGGGTAAACGCCGAGCCAGTGTCGACGAAGAGGAGCATGTGCTGCTTGTCGTCGCGGATGGAATTGCGGGTGTCCTCCTCGAACTGCGGCAGGCCGCGGTATGCGAAGGTCAGCGCCTTGTCGTGGCCCTGCAGCTCGTCGAGCGCGTTTACATCCTGCTTGGCCGCGGCGGAGACCTGATGCAGGAAGTCGCCAACCTCCTTGGGCGTGGTCTTGACGATCAGAATCAGGTCCAGTGGCTGTTCCTGCTCGCACAGCTTGTAAAGCAGGCCGTAGCCGTTCTGGCGATAGCGGGCCTTGTCGTCATCGGCCGCGTGAAGAGGCTGGGCTAAAACAAGGAAAGCCGCCAAAGCGGCGCCAAACAGCAATTTCATTCTTCCACGGTACTTCTGTGCCGCTAGCTCTCAAGAAAACTCGGCGGAATGCGTCGGATTGTCGAAAAAGCGACCGAGTTCACCGCGAGCCGCAAGCCGCCGGGCGACCTGCCATTTCCTCCGCCCGCGAGATGTGCTATTGCTCTCCGGATGAGCCGTCTCTTTTCCCCCGTTTCCTTCGGCGCGCTGCGGTTGCAGAACCGGATCGTGATCGCGCCGATGTGCCAGTACTCGGCTCACGATGGCTCCGCCACCGACTGGCACATGATGCACCTCGGCTCGCTGGCCATGTCGGGCGCCGGCCTCTTGATCATCGAGGCCACCGCCGTCGAGCCGCGCGGGCGCATCACCCCGGACGACCTCGGCTTGTGGTCCGACGCCAACGAGGCCGCGATTGACCGTGTCGTGCGGGCCGTCCGCGCTTACTCGCCCATCCCCGTCTCGATCCAGCTGGCCCATGCGGGACGAAAGGCTTCCGCCAAGGTTCCCTGGGAAGGCGGCGCGCAGGTTCCGCCGGACGGCGAGGGCGGCTGGCAGGCGGTGGCTCCCTCGCCCCTGCCCTACGCGCCCGGCGAACATCCGCCGGAGGAACTGGAGGAATCGGAGATGCGCCGCATTTGCGACGCCTTCTCCGTCGCTGCCCGGCGCGCCGACCGGCTGGAATTGGACGCCATTGAGCTCCATGCCGCCCACGGCTACCTGCTCCACGAGTTTCTTTCGCCGCTCTCCAACCAGCGACGCGATAAATATGGCGGCATCCTCAAGAACCGGATGCGCTACCCGCTGGAAGTGTTCGAGGCAGTCCGGCGCTCCTTCCCGCCCGGGAAGCCGGTCGGCGTGCGCATCTCGGCCAGCGATTGGGTGGAGGGGGGCTGGAACCTCGAGGAAAGCATCACGTTCTCCCGTGAGTTGGAGCGCCGCGGCGCGGCCTACATCCACGTCTCCTCCGGCGGCCTCTCGCCCAAGCAAAACATCCCGGTCGAGCCCGGCTACCAAGTGCCGTTTGCCGAGGCGATCAAAAAGGCGGTGCATGTGCCGGTGATCGCGGTGGGCCTGATCACTGAGCCGGCACAGGCCGAGGGCATCCTCGAGAAGGGACAGGCAGACGCCGTGTCACTTGCCCGGGGGATGCTCTATGACCCGCGCTGGCCTTGGCACGCGGCTGCCAAATTTGGCGCGCAGGTTCAGGCGCCACCACAGTACTGGCGCTCACAACCACATCAGTACAAGAACCTCTTCAGCCACGAGCTGGATTGACTTTCATTCTTACCTGGATCGGTCCGATGCTGGACGACCAGCGGGCAAGGCATTTGGCTGGTCACCATCGGGGGGCTGGGAAGGACCGAAAGAAGAGAGGTAGCCGACGCTCTCCGAGCGCCGGTCAGTTGCGGACGCGTGTTCTACTCGGACCGGCGCTCGGAGA
>CAZZYY010000067.1:0-10540 GCA_964658475.1 uncultured Candidatus Methylacidiphilales bacterium
ATGCGGCGCAGGCGCAGTCCTTCCTCCGCCTGCACGTTGTTGACGCCGACGGGGGACTGGCCGGCGAAGATATCGAGCGGCCAGATGGCGGAGCCGAAGCGCGGCACGCGGCGCGGGCTGCCGGCGTAGGGCAGCGAGCCGAGCGAGGCGGGCGGGCGGCCGCCTTGGGTCGAGGTGGTGCCGGTGGCGGAGAAGATGACGGCGTTGGCGCGCTCGACGATGTGGGAGAAGATGTCGTCGAAGGACGTGTAGCTGGGATCGCGATCGTTCAGGTTCATGTTGAAGACGACGCTGCGGGGCGCGTAATCGATCAGCGCGCGGAGGCCGAGGGAGTAGTCGAGGCGCGACCAGGGCCAGGGACGGTCCTCCGGGATCGTGTCGATGGCGACGAGGGCGAGCTGGTCGCTGGGCGGTTCCGGCCAAGCGGCGAGGGACATGCGCCAGTCGAGGAGCGATTCCTCGAAGGCGTCGAGCGCGCCGCAAAATTGCGCGAGCAGCGTGAAGATGACCCAGAGGAGAGCCAGGCCGGCGGCGACCGTGCCGCGCCGCTTGTGATGACGAGGAGGCGGAGCGGCGGTCGACGGGGCGGGGGCGACGTCCACGGGCGGATTACTTCGCCAGGTCGGAGCCTTCCTTGCCGCCGTCCACGTCGATGAAGGTGGTGGAGAGCGGGATGTCGTTGCGGGTGGGGTCCATGGTGGAGACCTTCATTTCCTTGAAGACGGTGAGCTTGCCGATTTGCATGACGTCCTGGACTTCTACGCGCTTGATCGTCTGGCCCTTGGCGTCGAGGCCGTCGATGCGGAGGAAGGCCCAGTACTTGGCGCTGACCCAGAAGCGGACCTTGGCGTACGCGCTGTGGTCGTTCGGCCCGGGGGTGGCCTCGTATACGTAGGCCTTGAGGGTCTTGATCGCGTCGATGCCGAGCGGCGCGATGTCCTCCCAGTTGATGAAGTCGAAGCCGAGATCCTCATAGGTGAGATCGGAGCCGAGGATGGGCGTGAGCCGCGCCGCGCCCGCGACGGTCGACCAGGTGCCGTTCGACGAGGAGCGTTTCTGGAGGGTGGAACTGCCGGGCTCGAGCTGGACGCGGATCTGCAGCGGCTGATCCTGGAAATCGTATTCCTGCGTATGGCCGGCGGTCTTGAGCACGAGGGCGGAGCGCATCTTGGTTTTGTCCGAACGGACGGAGCCGTCGAGCGTGAGGGCGGCCGCTTCCAGCCGCTTCCAGATCATGCCCTGCACATAGGCGATGGGCGGGCACTGGTTGATGGTGGAGGGATCGGGGGTGGTATCGGCGCGCAGCAGCGGGGCGGCGACGAGGACGAGAAGGGCGGCGAGGGAAGGGAGTTTCATAGGAAAATCTGGCGCGAGCGACACGGCTTGGACGATGCGCCGGACGTTTTTGTTCGTCTTCTTTTACGGCCAGGATGAGGCCAGGGCAAGTGTCCGGGCGCGGCCGCAGGTCTTTCGCGCCGAAGCGCACTTGCGCTGCCCGCGTGGTTTGATGATGATGGATCGGACTTCCCCACGTCCTATGAATCCCGGCTATCGCAAGCGCACTGTCATCCTGCTCGTTACCCTGCTGGTGGTCCGGTTCTGGTTTGGGCAAACGTTCGAGCTGACCGGGCGCGAGGCGTATCTCTGGCTGGAGGGGCACGGGGTCAACCTGAGCCCCGGCTATTGGGAGCGCGGGCCGCTGACGCCGCTGCTGGTGCGCATCGGGACGATCTTCTTCGGCGACACGGAGCTGGGGGTGCGCTGGCCGGCGGCGCTCATCGCGTGCTTTACGGGCTTCACGCTTTTTTATCTCGCGCGGCATTGGTTCAGTGCACGGGCGGCGTTTTGGACGGTGGTGCTCTTCGCGGTTGTGCCGATGTACGCGTGGAAGATTTCCTTCATGACGGAGGCGACGGCTTCCATCGGCTTAATGGCGCTGGCGATTCTGGGCCTGAGCCGCGCGCTGGAGGAGGACGGGCTTGGCTGGTGGCTGCTGGGCGGCGCGGCATGCGGGCTGGCCATGCTGGTTTCGATCGCGAATGCGTGGTGGCTGGGCGGGTTGTTGGTCTATTTTCTCGTCGAACCGGCGCGGCGGGCGCGGCTGCGCGAACCGCGGCTGTGGATGATGCTGGTGGTGGCCGGCGTGTGCCTGGCGCCGCTGCTCTGGTGGTGGCATGGCGCACAAGTGGCCGACATCCGGCGCGCGCGGCTGGTGAGCGACTTTCCGCTCAATCATCCGTTCTCCTTTACGCAGGGGCTGCACTTTGTCGTGCTGGAGCTGATCTTTCTTTCTCCTCTTTTCGCCGTGGCGCTGGCGGTGGTGCTGGCGCGAATGAGGCGCGATTTGCGGGTGGACGCGCGGTATGCGCTACTGGTGTGTCTCGCGGCGCCGGGGCTGATCTGGGAGAATCTGGCCGCGTTTTTCAGCGCCACGAATTTCGAGCTGGTGCCGGCGCTTTTCCTGCCGCTGCTTCTGCTGGGCGGATGCGGCGCGGACCGGTTGCTGGACTCGGAGCGGGCGCGGCGGCTGGCGTGGAGCGCGGTGCTGATCCTGGCCGCGGTGGAATCGCTGGCCGGTTTCCGCTCGCTCTACCTGCCGCGGGGTGAGGAACGGCCGGTGTCCCGGGCGATTGGCGAGCAGGTGCTGGCGGGGCTGGGCGCGCCGGCGGAGCGCGCGTCGTGGCACAATCTGGCCGACCAGATGGTGCAGATGCAGCGCGACGCGGGGGCGAACTTGATCATCACCGACTCGCCCGCGACGGCGAGCGAACTGAGTTTCTACATGCCGCATCATCCGTCGATTTATGTGGAGGATGTCGATACGGTGACGCAGTTCGACTTCTGGCCGCAGTATACGGACGCGGCTTCGCCGAACGATTCCGCGCTGTTCCTGACACGCTCGACGCAGGAGCCGCCAGATGACGTGAAGAAGAATTTCACGCGGGTTTCGCCCCTGCCGGACATGCCGGTGCCCGAGTTCGACAAGGCGTGGAATCTCTGGAATTGCGAGAAGTTCGTGGGCACGTCGCAGTCGGCCGGCGTCGAGGCGAGTCCCATGCACGAGAGCGACTCGCTGCCGAAATAGCATGCCTGCTTCCGCCGATCTCGACGCGTTCCTGGAGTTCCTGCGCTTCGGCAGCATCTCGACCGACTCGCAGCACAAGGGGCAGGTGGAAGCCTGCGCGCACTGGCTGCGGGAGCGGTTGACCGCGGCCGGGTTGGAGGCGCGGATCATGCCGACGCCGGGCCACTCGGTGGTGTTGGCACGAGGGCCGCGGAAGGAAGGCCGGCCCACGGTGCTGATCTACGGCCATTACGACGTGCAGCCGGTCGATCCGATCGAGTTGTGGACGCATCCGCCTTTTGCCCCGCAGGTGGAGAACGGCGTGGTCACCGCGCGCGGCGCGAGCGACAACAAGGGGCAGATTTTCGCGCACATCCTGGGCATCACGGAGACACTGCGGCGAACGGGCGACCTGCCGGTCAATCTCATCCTGCTGATCGAGGGCGAGGAGGAGATTGGGAGCCCGAACCTGGCGGCGTTTCTGCGGGAGCATCGCGAGGAACTGGCCTGCGATGTGGTGGTGGTATCGGATTCGTCGATGGTCGCGCCGGGAGTGCCCACGCTGACTTACGGCCTGCGCGGGCTGGCCGCGCTGGAGGTGCACGTGACGGGGCCGGACCGCGACCTGCACTCCGGCATTTTTGGCGGCGCGGTGGAGAATCCGGCCACGGTTCTCGCACGGCTGATCGCGGGGCTGCACGACCGCAACCTGAAGGTGGCGATCGAGGGGTTTTACGAGGGCGTGCGCGCGATCGAGCCGTGGGAGCGCCGTGGCTGGCGCAGGCTGCCGCTGAACGACGCGGCGCTCACGCGCATGACGGGCGTGACCGAGCTGCGGGGCGAACGGAAGTTCAGCGCGCTGGAGCGCATCTGGGCCCGGCCGACGGCGGAGGTGAACGGTCTCGGCGCCGGTTATCAGGGCGAGGGGACCAAGACGGTGCTGCCGAGCAAGGCGATGGCGAAGCTGACCTTTCGCCTCGTGCCGGGGCAGGACCCTCGGCGCATCCGGGAAATCGCCTCGGCCTACTTTCGCGCGCAGGCGCCGCCGTCCGTGCGGCTGGAGATTGTGCCGGGGCATTGCGGCGATCCGTATCTGGTGGACCCGAACGCGGGCTTTGGCGCGGCGGCGCAGAAGGCGCTCAAGCGCATGCTGCCGGGAAAGAAGGTCGCGCTTATTCGCGAAGGCGGGAGCATTCCGATCGTGGCCGATTTCAAGAGCATCCTGGGCGCGGACACGCTGCTGCTCGGCCTTTGTCTGCCGGACTGCAATGCGCATAGTCCGAACGAGACGTTTCCGGTCGAGCATCTCGATCTCGGCGCGCGGCTCAACCGTTTTCTGCTCGAGGAGATCGCGAAGAGCGCAGCGCAGGCCACGGCTCCGGCAAGCGCGATTCCTAACGAGACCGAGTCGACGGGATAGGGAGGACTGGTTGCGGTGAGGGCCGCTTTCGCTCTCCGAGCGAAGACCTTCGGCAGGCACCGCCGGGCGGTCGGCGGCTACCGTTTGTTTTGTAGAAGTCTCCAGGATCGGATTTTCATTCTCGGGATCGATCCGAGGCCGGGAAGATAGGTTGAGCCATCGCGCCAGCATAGCCGAGACAAGAGGCAGGCGGCGCTCGGAGAGCCCCGGCTACCTGGCCGGGAAAAGGAAATGCATTTCCGCGTCGCGCGCCAGCCTGTTCGCCGGCGATCTGCGATCTTGTCGACAGCGCAACCGCCGCTGCAGAAGGCAGCTACTTCGACGCGAGCGCGGCGTCGATGTCGGCGCGGAGCCCCTTGTCCTCGGGCGTGACTTTGCTGGGGTATTCCTTGATCACCTTGCCGTCCTTGCCGACGAGGTATTTGCAGAAGTTCCAAGTCGGCTCCGGGAAACCGGTGGTTAGGAATTGGTAGACGGGCGCCTTGGTGGGGCCCTTGACGTCAACTTTCTCGAACATGGGGAAGTCGACATGATACTTGGTCGAGCAGAACGTCATGATCTCCTGCGGCGTGCCGGGCTCCTGCCCGAGGAAATCGTTGGAAGGAAAGGCGAGGATCGTGAGGCCCTTCGCGCGGTACTCGTCCTGCAGCTTCACGAGCCCCGTGTACTGCTTGGTAAAGCCGCAGTGCGACGCGACGTTGACCACGAGCGTGACGGTGTCCTTATACTTGCCGAGATCGACCGGGGTGCCGTCGAGGGCATGGACGTGAGAGTCGTAGAGGGAGGACTGGACCGGATCGGCGGAAAGTCGCCCCGCGAGGGCGGTGGTAAGGAGAAGAGCGAGGAGGAGTGGGCGCATGGGATGGGGGGAGGTTACTTCGACGCGCGCTGGAGTTGACCCGCACGAGCGGCGGCGCGGCTTCGAAGAAAAAGAAAAATACCGAAGCCGAGGAACAAGGCGCCCATCCCCAGCAGGAGGAAATCGGGCGGCCGGCCGTGGCTTTGCTCGAACTGGTAGAATCCGAAGCGGCCGAACAGGCAGCCGATCAGGATGTAAAAGAGCGCGGTGGCCGACCGGTTCGTGAATGCCGAACTGACCAGTCGCTCGTTCCTCGCGGCGTTTTGGATATTCCGGTCGACGAAAAAGTTGAGCGCCTTCACCTTTGATCCGCAGCGGTTGCGGCAAGCCAGGCCATCGCCCAGATCGGCCGCACAGGCGTGGCAGATGCCCTTGCCGCAAGACTTGCAGGTGCCGACCGCGGCGACACCTGCGTGCAGAAAGCAGTCCATGCGGCTCGTTTCTTACAGCAGGCTCTTCGCGGTCTCGTAGACGTGCTCGGTGGTGAGGCCGTATTCCTGGGCGAGACGCTCGTAGGGAGCGGACGCGCCGAAGGTGGCCACGCCGACAAACTTGCCGCCGTCGCCGATGTACTTTTGCCAGCCGAGTTCCACGCCGGCCTCGACGCCGACACGGCGCTTCACCGCGGGCGGCAGGACGCTGTCCTTGTAGGACTGGTCCTGATTATCGAAGAGCTCCCAGCAGGGCAGCGAGACAACGCGCACCGACTTGCCTTCGCTGGCGATCTTCTGGCCGGCGTCGAAGGCCAGGGAGAGTTCCGAGCCTGTGCCGATGAGGATGAGGTCGGGGGTCGCGCCGGCGGTCGATTCCCAGAGCGTGTAGCCGCCCTTGAGCACGCCGGAAGCCGGCGCGCACTTGGTGCGGTCGAAGGTGGGGATGTTTTGGCGGGTGAGCGCCAGCGCGGTGGTCTCGGTCTTGTGCTGCAAGGCGGCGAGCCAGGCGTAGCTGGTCTCGTTCGCGTCGCCGGGCCGCATGACGAGCACGCGCGGGATGGCGCGCAGGGCGGCGAGATGCTCCACCGGCTCGTGGGTTGGGCCGTCCTCGCCGACGAAGATGGAGTCATGGGTGAAGACGTAGATGGTCTGCAGGCCGCTCAGCGCCGCGAGGCGGATGGGCGGGCGCATGTAGTCGGTGAAGACAAAGAAGGTCGAGCCAAACGGAATCAGGCCGCCGTAGTAGGCAAGGCCGGCGACGATCGTGCCCATGCCATGCTCACGGATGCCGAAATGGAGATTGCGGCCGCCGTAGTTGCCCTTTTCGTAGGAGCCGTATTCCTTGATCCACGTCTTGGTCGAGGGTGCGAGATCGGCCGAGCCGCCGATGAGGTTTGGGATGGCGCCGAAGAGTGCCTTGAGGATTTCGCCGCCCGCGTTGCGCGTGGCGACGGCCTTGCCCGCCTCGAACTTCGGCAGGAGCTCCTCGAGATTATCGGGCAGCTTCTTGGCGAGGAAATCGTCCCAGAGCTTCGCGCGGTCCGCGTTCTTCGCCTTGTAGTCGGCAAAGACGGCGTTCCATTCGGCTTCCTCTTTCGCCCATTGGACCCGCTTCTCCGCGAAGAAATCCTTCACGCGCTGCGGGACGAGGAACTGGGCGTCGACGGGCCAGCCGAGGTTCTTCTTCGTGGCGGCGACTTCCTCCGCGCCGAAGGCATCGGAGTGCGCCTTGGGTGTGCCCTGCAGCTTGGGCGAGCCGTGACCGATGATGGTCTTGCCGATGATGATCGTGGGCTGGCCCTTGGTCGCCTTGGCCTCGCGTAGCGCGGCGTCGCACTGCGACTGGTCGTTGCCATTGATGGAGATGACGTGCCAGTGGTAGCCCTTGAAGCGCGAGGGCACGTCGTCGCTATAGGAGAGCTTGGTCATGCCCTCGATCGAGACGCTGTTGTCGTCATAGAACCAGACGAGATTGTCGAGGCCGAGATGGCCGGCCAGTGCCGCCGCCTCGTGCGACACGCCCTCCTGCAGGTCGCCGTCCGAGACGATGCAGTACACCCGGTGATCGCTCACGGCGAAATCGGGCGTGTTGAAGGTCGCGCCATAAAACTTCTGTGCGATGGCGAAACCGACCGAGTTGCCGGTGCCCTGGCCGAGCGGGCCGGTGGTCACTTCCACGCCGGGGGTCTCGTGGCTCTCGGGGTGGCCGGGCGTGAGGCTGCCCCACTGGCGGAACTGCTTGAGCTGCTCAATGGTCATCTTCTCGAAGCCGGTCAGGTGCAGAAGGGAGTAGATAAGCATGGAGCCGTGGCCCGCGGAGAGAACGAAGCGGTCGCGGTTGGCCCAGTGCGGGTTCGCCGGATTGAACCGCATGTGCTTGGTCCAAAGCACGAAGGCGAAATCGGCGCAGCCCATGGGCAGGCCGCAGTGGCCGCTTTTCGCTTTTTCGACCGCGTCAACGACGAGGGTCTGGATCGTCTTGGGGACGAGGGATTCGATCGGCTCGGTGGCGAATGAAGCGGGTTCCTGGCTCATAGTAGAGCGAGGCTAACGCGCGGCTGCGCGGATGTCTACCCGAGGGAGAAAAATTCCAATGAGAAAGAGGAAACGATCAAGAGACGTCGGCATGCCTCTGGAGAAAACTTGGGGAAAGCTCATCATCCTGGTCGAGGTGCAGCGAAGTCGACCCATCCGGCACTTGTTTCTCGTGTTGCCCCGTTCGAAGGGCGCCGCGTCTCCGCGCCGATGGATGCGTGTCTGACCCGTCGACAAGTTTAGGATGACCCCATCTTGCTCTGGAGAAATCTCCAGGATCGGACTTTCATGCTCGCCGGGATCGGTCCGATGCTCTGATAACAGTAGCCGGGGCTCTCCGAGCGCCGGTCGGTTGCGGACGCGTGTTCTGCTCGGATCGGCGCTCGGAGAGCGCCGGCTACCTGACCCGAGCGCGGGACCAAACATCCGAAGTCGCTCGCGTTGGCTGGAGGTCGGAGCCGCCGCAGCGGCAAAATCGGTTCGGACGAGGAAAGCACTTTCGGACTCGCGCCACCCTGCCTGCCGAAAATTCGCGACCTTTTCTCGAGAGCAATCCCCTCTCTTTTTTTCACAGAACAACATGGCGTTAATGGGTCGATTACGCAGTGAATTCGTCCATTGGCTGGATTCGCTCACCAAGCATATTCGCCATTTTCCTGCAGGAACTTGTTCGTCGTGGTCGCCGGAAAGTCGGTGACGAGGCGCGCGATGTTGCGGCCGCCTTGCTCCACCGACAGCGGCGCGTTCTCCGTGCCCATGTCGGTCTTCACCCAGCCGGGCGAGGCGGCGTTGACGCTAATCCCGCGTTTCTGCAATGCGGCGGCGAGCTTGCGCGTCGCAGCGTTGAGTGCTGCCTTGGAGACGCCGTAGGCAGGCCAGCCGTCGGTCATTTGCGCGACTGAGCCGAGCTGGCTGCTGACGTTGATTACGCGCGCGGGTTTCCCGGCCTCGAGCAGCGGCAGTAACGCCTGCGTAAGCAGGATGGGGCCGACCACGTTGGTGTTGAAGGTTTCGCGCAGCTCCTCCGCGGTAACGTCGAGAATGGTGCCCATCCATGTCCGCAGGATGGCGGCATTGTTGATCAGCACGTGCAGGGCCTTGATCTTGCCACTGAGTTCCTTCACCGCGCGCGAGATCGATGCCTCGTCGCTGACGTCGAGTTCCAGGAAATCGACCGCGAGCCCTTCCTTCTTCAGCGCGGCGACGGCCGACCGGCCACGCTCGATGGAGCGGGCGCTGAGGATGACCTGATGTCCCGCGCGAGCCAGTTGCCGGCAGACTTCCAGACCGATGCCCTTGTTGCCGCCAGTGACGAGGATGGTGAGGGAAGATGCGTTCATGGGCCAAGATTACACCACCTACTAATCTCCGCCATGCCCTCGACAAGGTCGCGCCGGGACCTACTTTGGTAAGGTGATCCTCGAAGCTTCCGCTGTCGAAAAGGTGATCGCGCCGCCCGCCGCGCCGGAGGTGCTGGTGGAGGATGCCGGGAAGACCCCGGCCAACCTGCGCTGGGATGACCGCGACGAATCCTTGTGGTGGACGGATACGGACGGTGGCCGGCTCAACCGGCTCAATCTGCGCACGGGGATTTCGAGCGCGGTTTACGAGGGGCCGAATGTCGGGGCGTTCCTGCCACAGGAGGACGGAACGTGGCTCCTGTTTCGCGAGAAGGACATTGCGCAGCTTTCCTTTGGCCGCCACGAGCAGGTGGTGCCCGTGCTGGAGAACATCCGGTTCGATGGCGACCGCTTTTCCGAGGCCTATGCCGACGCGACCGGCCGCGTGCTCGCCGGCACGGTGCGAAAGGGCCGGCCAAACGGCGCGGGTCTTTACCGGCTGGAGGTGGACGGGACCCTGGCGAAGATCGTCGGCGGCACGGGCGCGTCGGGCGGTATTGGCTGGAATGAGAAGGGTGACGGGCTCTACTGGACCTGCGAGACGACCCGGACGATCTGTCGCTTTCGTTACGATGCCCGGCGCGGCGCGGTCGCGAATCGCCAAGTCTTCCACGAGTGCCCTCCCGAGGAAGGCGCGCCGACGGCTCTGGCGGTGGATGTGGAGGGCACGGTCTGGTCGGCCCGGCGGGAATCGGGAGTCATCCTCAAGATTGCCGGAGACCGGCGCCTGCGCGGGCAGATAACTTTTCCCGCGCCGCATGTGATCTCGCTCACGTTTGGCGGCAAGGACCACCGAACGGTTTTTGCGGCTGCGCTGACGGCGGAAGGCGGGTCGCGGATCTTCGCTTTTCAAAGCCCGGTGGCGGGATTGGCGCTGCATCGCGCGCGGGTGACGGGCCGGGCGGGTGTTTGACGGGCTCGCGGTCACGTGAGGAGCAAGGGGGAAGGCCGGCCGCGCGGCTCGAAAAGGCGAAAGACAAAGCGGAGCTTGGGGCAGACCGCAGAGGGCAGACGGCGCGGCGCGCGCCGGGCTCTTGCGGCGCGACCGGCGTCGGGCCGACGCCGGCTACCCGACTGGAAGCGACAGCGCGACCGCCGCTAGGATTCAACTCGTACCCGCGCCACGCGTGACGAGGGAGGCGAACATGTCCGCAATGGGCGTGGACGGCTTGGGCCTGGGGATTTGCGCCGCATCCTCGGTTGGCTGGTTGAGCAGGGTGTCGACGATGGTCTCCGCCGCGCGCGGACGGCCGTACTCGAGCGCTTTTTCCCGCATCGCCTGCAGGCGCGCGGGATCGTCCAGCAGCGCATCGAGCTTATAGGCCAGGG
>CAZZYY010000067.1:10550-13679 GCA_964658475.1 uncultured Candidatus Methylacidiphilales bacterium
GGTGAACTCGTTCGCCTTGATCGCGATGCCCTTTTCCAACAGCTGGTCGCTGTTGCGCTCCTCCTGGCCGGGAATGGGCGAGACGATGACCATGGGCAACCCGCAGGCCAGGCACTCCGCCGTGGTCAGTCCGCCGGGCTTGCCGATGAACAGGTCCGACATCTGCATCCAGCGATGCATTTCGTTGGTGTAGCCGATGACATGGATGGTCAGGCCGGGGACGTTTTGCTGCACGATGGAGGCTTGCTTCTCCAGGTCTGCCTGCAGCTCCGCGTTTTTTCCGCAGACCACAATGGCCTGGGCCGGGCGACGCAGCCGCGACAGCGCCTCGATCACGCCCGCCGCGGGGCTGACGCCGAGCGCGCCGCCGGAGACGAGGAAGAGCGGCCGGTGGATGTCAAAACCGGCCTGCCGGCGCATGGCGGCGCGGTCCTCCGGCGGCTGGGCGAAGATCGGGTCGATGGGAATGCCGCTAACCGTGATGTTGTCACCCGGCAGGCCGAGCACCTGGAGATGGATCTTGGCTTCTTCCAGCGCGACGAAGTAGCGGTGGAACGTGCGGCAGAGCCACATCGCATGCACGTCGAGATCGGTGACGACGATGGAGAGCCGCGCGTTGAGTTTTCCCTTGGTGATGAGATAGCTGATGATTTCCGCGGGCAGGAAATGGGTGCAGACGGTGATGTCCGGCTGGAACTTGGCGATGAACCGCTCGAGCGCCCCGGTGTTGAGCCGGTCAAGCATCAGGCGCATGCGGTCGGTCTTCCACGGCTCGTCGCTGTTGCGGTAGACGAAGCCGAGAATCGTCGGGGCCTTGTGGACGAGCTGGATATAGAGCTTCGAGTAGAAGTCGCGGAAGAGCTTGTTGGTGAAGCGGAGCGCATCGACGTTGCGGATCTCGCCCACGCCGGGCTGCTGGCGGAAGACCTTTTCCAGCGCCTCGGCCGCCTTGGTGTGGCCGGTGCCGGCGCTGACGGAAAGGATCAGCACCTTGCGACCGGGAAGTTTCGCCTGCATGGTTGCGGGCATCATAGAACGGGCGCCGCGCAAGAGAAGCGCAGAAATCCGGCCACCGGCCGGGTGCGCTTCCGGCTGAGAGCGAATTTTTTACGCGGGCGGCTTGCGCAGGCCGCCGATGAACTGGCACTGCACCGCGCCGAATTGGAGGCTCTCCTGCACGCTGAGCCACTTTTCACGAATGGCGACGCCGGAAACGTAGCTGCCATTGGTCGAGCCGAGATCGCGCAACAAGACTCCGGTGCGGGAGTACTCGATGGTGGCGTGCCGCTGCGAAATGGTGGCGTCGTTCAGCACGATGTCGTTGACGGTCGAGCGGCCGAGCGTGGTGAGGCCTGGCCGGATGGGAAGCGTCAGGACCTCGTTATCGACCGTGACGCGCAGGTACGGGTTGATGGGCGTGATCTTGAGAATCTCGGTCGGGCGGTCGATTCCGGACTGGGCCATCTCGTCCTTGCGGCGGGCGGCCTCAAGCAGCACCTCCATGAACGGCAGCTCGATCGTGCGGCGCGGAGGCTTCTCGCCCACGGCAAATTCCGTCTGCGGGTCGGGAAGATTGATCAGCGCAATGGCCGCCTCGAGGCCCGTGTTCAGGCCGAACTGGGCGTCGACAATCTCGCCGTCGACCAGGTTGATGCGGGCGGGCGGCGCGACGTTGGTGACGAAGATCTCGCCAGTTTTGCGCGCCATGCCAAAGGCTTGGATCTGCTCGGCTATCGTCAAGATCTTGCCCAACTTCACCGTATCGCGGCGCACATCGGAGATCATCGCAGGCTTATTCTATCCCCAATATCGGCATGCCGTCGAAGAATTTTAGACAGACTAACCGAAAACCCCCTAACCTATCCTTGTTATCGGCTTTCCTCCTCCACATAAAAGGGCAATGGCCGGAAAGCTTTTCGTGGTGGCGACGCCCATCGGCAATCTGGAAGATGTCTCGCCGCGGACCCTGCGGATTTTGCGTGAAAGCGATCTTATCGCCGCCGAGGACACACGGCACACCGGTCATCTGCTGACCCGGTTCGAGCTGCGCAAGCCGCTGGTCAGTTACCATCAATTCAGCGAGGCAAAACGGAGCGTCGAGTTTCTCCGCCATTTCGAAGAAGGCAAAACCATCGCGCTGGTTTCCGACGCCGGCATGCCAGGGGTGAGCGATCCGGGCGAACGGCTGATCCGCGCGGCGGTCGAGGCGGGCGTGCCGGTGGAGGTGATTCCCGGGCCCTCCGCGCCGGTGGTGGCGCTGGCCGGATCGGGTTTCCCCATGGTGCCGTATTACTTTGGCGGATTCCTGCCAGTGAAGTCGGGCCAGCGGCGCAAGGAGCTGGCCCGCGCCGCCGCGCGGGAGTGCACCAGCATTTACTTCGAATCGCCCTACCGCATCGTGCGCCTGCTGCAGGACGCGGCGGCGGAAGTTCCCACGGCGCGGCTCTGCCTCGCGCGCGAGTTGACGAAGAAGTTTGAGGAATTCCGGCGCGGCACGGCGGCGGAGTTGCTGGAGCATTTCCAGAAGCACGAGCCACGTGGGGAATTTTGCGTGGTGATCGCCGCGGCGGAAGGGAAGAAGCGGATCTCCGGCGAGACCGATTCCGCTCTTACAGAGGACAATTGTAGCGGCGGTCTATGACCACCGACGGCCAGCGAAAGAGTTGCGTCATGCGCTCCGGCGGTCGTAAACCGCCGCTACAAACTAACCCGTGATCGCCAGCAGGACGCAGGTGAGCACGATGTTCCCGAGCGAGATGGGCAGGATGCATGTCCAGCCCAGGCCCATGAGCTGATCGTAGCGGAAGCGCGGCAGGGTCCACCGGATCCAGATGAAGAAGACGATGAAGAGCAGCATCTTCAACAGGAAGACGACGGGGAAAAGGATAAGGCTGTACCAGTGGGTCTGCAGGTTGACGTACCACTGGAACGGCAGGCTCCAGCCGCCGAGGAAAAGGGTGACCATGAGGCAGGACGCGACGATCATCGCGGCGTACTCGCCGAGGAAGAAGAGGGCGAATTTCATTGCGGCATACTCGGTGTGGTAGCCGCCCACCAGTTCGGTCTCGCTCTCCGGCAGGTCGAAGGGCAGGCGATTGGTTTCCGCGAAGGCGGAGACGAGAAAGACCA
>CAZZYY010000068.1:0-13500 GCA_964658475.1 uncultured Candidatus Methylacidiphilales bacterium
ACACGCGTCCGCAACTGACCGGCGCTCGGAGAGCGCCGGCTACCTGACTGAGCGCCATCCTGTTCGCCCGCGATCCGCGATCTTTTCCCCAGAGCAAACAGCGGTCTATGACGCCGAGCTGAGCGGACGGTCTTCGCGCGCGCCCCAGCGGTCATAGACCGCCGCGACAATCTCCTACCGCTTTCGCCAGCCGCCCAGCACCAGATAAAGAATTCCCGCATTCACCGGCGCACCCACTACCATCGGCAGATAAACCAGCGTGCCTTTGAAGTACGCGCTCAGCCAGCTCCACGGCAGCGTCAGCACATAGGCGTAGATCGGCACGGACGACGCGGGGTGATCCGGATCGACTCTCGTTGACGAGATCGTGATCGCCTGAAAGGCGGTAAACACGACCACAAGGTAAACGGTGGGCAGAATCCAGGCGAGGCGCCGCATCCCGCGAGCTTCGCCACGGCCCGCCGACTTTACAACCCGTCCCATCGCCTCTATCATCTCCCCGAATGCGGTTTCACCATAAGAAGCACGGAAAATTCTGGGCCTACACGCCCTGGGATTTCTTTCCCGCCCTCAGCGGCGTCCTGAACTTCGCCTTTGTCATCTGCTTTTACCTCGCCTTCGCGAAATGGCATTTCCCCTGGTGGGCGCTCGTCTGCATGGGCTTCACCTACTCGGTCAGCATTGGGTGGAACATCAACAGCGTCTGCCACAATTTCGTCCACAACCCGTTCTTCACGTCCAACCTGCTCAACCGGCTTTTCAGCCTGATGCAGTCCTTCGCGCTCGGCTTCTCGCAGGTCTGCTACGACGCGGTTCATTCGCGCCACCATCGTGGCAACAGCGACCGCCCGGGCGACGACGGCGACACGATCGACTGGGCCTCCATCTACCGGCACGGCGACGACCACGAGGCGGAGAGCGTCTGGACCTATACCTTCTTCAGCTACATCCGCGACGATCCGTGGGCTATCCTGCGCGAGCTGCGCACCCGCAGCGCCTCCGAGGCACGCTGGGGCGCGGCCGAGATCATCGGGTTCATGGCGCTCTATATCGGGATGTTTTTTGTGAACTGGAAGTTCATGCTCTTCTTCATCCCGTTCTATTATTTCGGCCACTGCCTTTCGTACCTCAACGGCTACTACCTTCACTACGGCGCTGATCCCGACCAGCCCATTGCGTGGGGCGTGAGCAGCTATCACAAACTCTACAACTGGATCTGGTTCAACAACGGCTACCATGCGGAGCATCATTTCCGGCCCAAGATGCATTGGACGAAAATGAAGGAATTCCAGAAGCAGATCGCCGCCGACCAGGAGGCCGCGGGTGTGCGCGTGATCAAGCCGCCGCACGCGCTGGGATTTCTCGACCGCAGCCTGCCGGAAAAAAGCCGCAGCGTCCTGGCCGAACGCGCGATCAAGATCGCCAAGCAGCTCGAGACCCAGCAGGCGTGAGCCCAGGCCGCGCGTTCGAACCGCGCTCGGTCAGTGGCGGACGGACGCGTGTTCTACTCGGACCGGCGCTCGGAGAGCGCCGGTTACCTGTGGAGCAGCGCATGCTCGACTCGCCAGCGGGATCCCCGCACTCTGTGCCATGCACGATTCCGCACCGACGCTGCTAACGCCCAAGCCGGCGCGGGGCCTGTTCTGGAATCCCTACTTTCAGATCTTTCTCACCGTGCTGCTCACGGCCGGCGCGCAGATCCTGCTCAAGCTCGGCGCGGACGGCAGCCGGGGCGACGCCTCCGTGGGCGCGTGGCTCGGCTTTAACGAACTGGGCGATGGCTGGACGTGGGCAGGCATCGTCGCCTTTTGCGCCAGCCTGGGGAGCTGGCTCTACGCCCTGCGGTTCCTGCCGCTCGGCCTTGCCTTCAGCCTGACCAACGGGGTCCATATTTTCGTGCCGATCGGTTCGTGGTTTTTCCTCCACGAACATCTCGGACCGCTGCGCATTGCCGGCATCGCCGTCATCATCCTCGGCATCCTGCTTCTGGCGCAATCGGTCGCGCAGGCGGAGGAACGGGTATGAGCGCGCTGACGTGGACGCTGGTGCTCGTCTCGCAGCTTGCGCTTGTGGCGGGCCAGATTTACCTCAAGCGCGCCATGTCACGCCGCGAGCACCGCGCTCCCGGCTGGGCGGGCCAGATGGCGCTCGGCATCGCGAGCATGACCGTTTGGTTTTTGCTCTGGCTCGGCGCCATGGCGCGCGTGGACCTGAGCCAGCTCATGCCCATGGAGGGCATCAGCCCGCTGCTCATCGTGATCGGCGCGATGATCTTCCTGCGCGAACGCCTCGACTGGCGCGGCTGGTCCGGCGTGGCGCTCACCTGCGTGGGGGTCGTGCTGGTCTCGCTGAGCGGGCATGGGAATTAGATGGGATTAATATGATTCATGGGATTGGGGAAGGCACCCGCCGTTTCCAATCACCTTATCGTATTAATCCTATCTAATTGCCTTTTGGCGAAAGGTAGGCGCAGGACAGGATCAACCGGAGAGCGAGCCCGGCTTTCCCAATCCGGTTCATCCCGTTACTCCTGTCCAATCCGGCAATCAGCGCCGGTCGATCCCGCCGCGCCCGAAGCGCGAGCCGGACCGACCATGCGCGGGCGTCTGATTGCCGCGCCGCGCGGGACGGAAGCCGAAGCGGCCGCCGCCCTGCGAGCCGCTGCGGGGCGCGCTGTCGCGCTCCAGCGTCTCCGCACTGACGACGGAACAAAAGGGCAGCCCTTCCAGCACGGGCACCGTCTGGCGGATGGTCCGCTGCACATCGCGCAGCAGGTGTCGTTCGTCCGGCCCGCAGAGCGCGATGGCCTTGCCGTCCTTGCCCGCGCGGGCGGTGCGGCCGATGCGATGGACATAGGACTCCGGCTCCTCCGGCAGGTCGTGCTGCAGGACGAGCGAGATGCCCTTGACGTCGATGCCGCGGGCGGCGATGTCCGTGGCGACGAGCACGCGGCTGCGGCCGGTGCGAAAATTCTCCAGCGCACGCTGACGGGCGGCCTGCGACTTGTTGCCGTGGATCGCCTCGGCGCGGATGCCGTCCTTGGCCAGCTGCTCGACCAGCTTGTTGGCCATGTGCTTCATGCGCACGAAGACGAGCACGAGGCCGTCGGGATGCGCGTGGACGAAGTGGGCGAGAGCGGCCCGCTTCTGGCCATGCTCCACGTGGCAGACCTGCTGCTCGATGCGTTCCACCGTGGTCGCGGCGGGCGTGACTTCCACGCGCTGGGGGTGGCGCACCATCGAGGCGGCCAGTTCCTGGATGGCCGGCGGCATGGTGGCGGAAAAAAGAAGCGACTGCCGCTGGGCGGGGAGCCGGGAGACAATCTTGCGGACGTCGTTGATGAAACCCATGTCGAGCATGCGGTCGGCTTCATCAAGGACAAAAACTTCCACGTCCTCGAAGGAGACGCAGCGCTGGCTGGCCAGGTCCATGAGCCGGCCCGGCGTGGCGATGAGGATGTCAACGCCGCGCTGCAGGGCATGGATCTGCGGATTGATGTTCACGCCGCCGAAGACAGTCAGGTGCGAGAGCTTCAGGTGCTTGCCGTAGGCGGCAAAGCTTTGGCCGATCTGGATGGCCAGCTCGCGCGTCGGGGCGAGGATGAGTGCGCGCGGGCGCTTGGGTGCCGGTCGGCGCGGATGCGCGGCAAACCGGTGCAGGATGGGCAGCGCGAAGGCGGCCGTCTTGCCCGTGCCGGTCTGCGCGATGCCGATCAGGTCGCGGCCTTCCAGCAGGTGCGGGATGCTCTGCGCCTGAATGGGCGAGGGGATGGTGTAGTTTTTCTCCTGCAACGCGCGCTGGAGCGGCTCGGCCAGGGCGAGGTCGCTAAAGCGGGGCGTGGATGCAGGGGTGGTGGTGTCGGTAATGGTAATCATGATGTCTTTCGGGGCGCGGGCCAGGCCGGCGCCGGGGTCGATGAGAATTGCAGGCCCTAAAACGATCTCTCATCGAAAGACAACTAAGGGGGCGATCCGGCCGGTGGGAACAGGGCAGATCGATGAGCGGGTGCTCACTAAAACCACGGCCATCATAACCGCGTCGTTGGGAATGGCAAGCGAATAGAGGGCTGTCTTCTGTAGCGGCGATCTGTGACCGCCGGGAAGGACGCAAGGGTTACGCCCTGCGGTCGCAGACCTTCGCTAGAGAGACAGCCGCCGACGAAATGGATTGGCAGGTTACCTGATCATCAGGTATACTGACGATATGACTTCCATCCCGGAACTAGCCGAGCGCCTGCGCGTGGTGGTCCGGACGCTCAAGCGCCGGGGCCAGGCGCTGGGTGGCGTCGATGCGCCGACGCCCACGGAGACCAGCGTCCTAAGCTGGCTTCACGACCAGGGGCCCATGACGCCCAGCGCGCTTTCCGCCGCGCAGCATGTTCGTCCGCAGACCATGGGCCAGGCGCTCGACCTGCTGGCGGGCAAGGGCTGGATCGCCCGTCGCCCGCATCCCACCGACCGACGTCAGGTGCTCATCGCGCTGACCCCATCCGGGCGCAAGGCACTGACGAAGGGCCGGCGTTTGCGCCAAGCCTGGCTCGTCGCTGAATTCAGCCAACTCTCCGCGCGCGACCGGCGCGTCATCGCCGACGCGTTCACGATTCTCGAACGCATGCTTCAAACCGACACCGAACCATGAATCCGCCCCAACTCGATCTCACGCGAACCGCCCTTGTCCTCATCGACCTGCAGCAGGGCATCGTCAGCCGCCCGCAGCTCGCGCCGCATGCGGGTGCCGACGTGGTGGCCAACGCCGCGAAACTCGCCGCCCGCTTCCGCGCCGCGGGTGCGCCCGTCGTGCTCGTCAACGTCACCTTTTCGCCCGATGGCCGCGATGCGCTCAAGCCCGAGGCGGATCGTCCCATGCCGCGAGGCCCGTTCCCGCCCGGCTTCGCGGACCTCGCACCCTATCTCGACGCTCAGCCGGGCGACCTCCGCATCACCAAGCGCCAATGGGGCGCTTTCCATGGCACGGAACTCGACCTGCAACTGCGCCGGCGCGGCATCCGCACCATCGTGCTCGCCGGCATCGCGACCAACATCGGCGTCGAGTCGACGGCGCGCGACGCCTATGAGCGCGGTTACAACCAGGTTCTTGTCGAGGACGCCATGGCCTCGATGAGCGCCGAAATGCACGCCTTTGCGGTGCAGTCGATCTTTCCCATGATCGGCCTGGTACGCTCGACGGAAGAGGTGCTGGCCGGGTGCGGCGCCGCGGCATGAAAGTGGACGAGCGCCTCATCCTGCTGCTGACCGCTGCGGGCGCGCTGGCGCTGGTCTTTCACGCCCTGCATCTGCCCGCCGCGTGGCTCTTTGGTCCGCTTGCGGTCTCGGCTCTCTTCGCCGTGCGCGGCTGGAAGGCGGTGCAGTTTCCCGCGCCGGTTTACCTGGCGGGCCAGGCGGTGATCGGCACGGCGCTGGGCGGCGGGTTCTCGCCGCAAACGCTTGGCGTGCTGCCGCAGCATCTCGGCATCTTCACCTTCGCGGTCATGTTCATCCTGCTGACCAGCCTGGGCAATGGCTGGCTGCTTGCGCGTTACACGCGGCTGGATCCGGCCACCGCCTTTCTCGGCACCATGCCGGGCGGCGCGGGCGTGATGGCGGCGATGAGCGACAGTCTCCACGCCGACACGCGCCTCGTCACCGCGGTGCAGTACGCGCGTCTGCTGATCATCCTCGCCTCCTTGGCGTGCTTTGGACCGCTGCTCAAGATGGTGGCGCATCCGGTCTCCACGTCCGCAGCGGCAGTCTTCACGCCGGGAGGATTTGTCGCCTGGAAATTCGGCCTGCTCGTGCTGATTGCCTTCGCGGGGTGGGCGGCCGGTCGCTGGACCCGCATTCCCGCGGGCACCTTCCTGGTTCCGACGCTGCTTTATTTCGGCCTGCGGCTGGCCGGCATCGAGCCCGGCGCGTGGCCCTGGCCGATCTTCGCCGCGGCCTATCTCGTCATGGGCGTGCAAATCGGCGGGCGGTTCCATCCCTCCACGGTGTCGATGATCCGCGATGTGATCCTGCCGGTGCTGGGCACGACGCTGCTGCTGCTGGGCGCGTCGGTGGCGCTGGCTTTCATCGTGCGGCGCGAAATGAAGCTCGATTTCGTCAGCGCGTACCTCGCCGCCACGCCGGGCGGGCTCGACTCGGTCGCGGCGGTGGCGGCGGAGCTGCACATCGATACGACCATCGTCGTCACCATGCACCTCGTCCGCTTCCTCTGCGTGCTGATCGCCGGGCCATGGCTGGTACGCGGCGCCGTGCGCTGGTTTCCGGCGCGCGAGCGGCGTACGGTGGCGGCATGAACTGGTTCATCTGGGCGCTGCTCTCCGCCTTCTTCGCCGCACTCACCGCGCTGCTCGCCAAGCTGGGCGTGGCGCACGTGAATTCCAACCTCGCCACGGCGATTCGCACCTCGGTGATTCTCGTGTTCACCTGGGGCATCGCGCTGGCGACGGGCGGCGCGCCACAGCTCGCCGCGATTGCTCCGCGCACGTGGCTGCTGCTCGCCGCTTCCGGCGCGGCCACGGGATTGTCGTGGCTCTGCTATTTTCGCGCGTTGCAACTTGGCGACGTCGCGCAAGTCGCGCCGGTCGACAAGCTCAGCGTCGCGCTCGCGGTGGTGCTGGCGGTGGTTTTTCTCGGCGAGAAAGTCACCGTGCAGGAAACCATCGGCATCGGGCTCATCGTCATCGGTGTGGTGGTGATGGTCGTGAAACTTTAACGCTGCGCCCATTTTGACATCGCCGCTGCTGCGCTAAAATGGGGGCCAATGAAAAAATCTTCTCAGCCGAACGCAGCGGCCAGCGGCAGCTTCACCATCGGCGGCGACCTGAAGGTCAACCGGCTCGGCTTCGGCGCCATGCGCATCACGGGAAAAGGCGTTTGGGGCGATCCGAAAGATCCGAAGGAAGCCCGGCGGGTGCTGAAGCGCGCGGTGCAGCTTGGCATCAACTTCATCGACACGGCCGATTCCTATGGCCCGGAGACCAGCGAGCTTCTTATCGCCGAGGCGCTCAATCCTTATCGGAAGGGCCTCGTCATCGCGACCAAGGGCGGTCTCACGCGACCGGGCCCGGACGTCTGGGAACCGGTCGGCCGTGCGTCTTATTTGCAGCAGTGCGTCGAGCTTAGCCTGCGCCGCCTGAAGGTGGACCGCATCGACCTCTGGCAATTGCACCGCATCGACCCGCGCACGCCTTTGGAGGAGACGCTCGGCGCGCTGAAGAAGCTGCAGAAGGACGGCAAGATCCGGCACATCGGGCTTTCGGAAGTCAGCGTGGCCGAGATCAAGAAGGCGCGGAAAATCGTCGACGTGGTCAGCGTGCAGAATCTCTACAACCTGAGCAACCGCCAGCACGAGGATGTGGTCGATTATTGTGAGAAGGAGCAGCTGGCGTTCATCCCGTGGTATCCCATGGCCGCAGGCGACCTGGCCAAGCCCGGCGGCGTGCTCGACCGCGCGGCCAGGAAGCACGGCGCCACGGTCAGCCAGTTGGCGCTCGCGTGGCTGCTGCATCGCTCACCGGTCATCCTGCCGATCCCGGGTACCGGCACCGTCCAGCACCTTGAGGAAAACACCGGCGCGGCCTCCCTGCAGCTCAGTGAGGACGAGTGGAAGGAAATCGAGAAGGCGGCGAAGTAATCTTTCGCTCTAGCGACGAATGGTAAGAAAATTTGGCCCAACTGCGGGCAAGCTCCGCAGGTAGCCGGGATCGGTCCAATCCCGGAGCGAGCAACGCGAGCGGAATGCCTTTCTGTCTTTATCCGGACTTTCCGATTCCGCCGCTGCTGCGGCTCCGGCATCGGGCCGATGCCGGCTACCTTCGGAGGTCTTAGCTCGAGCCAGAGTTTAAGGTTTCAACAGAGCGACGGCGCTCATAGGAAAAACCGCGCGCTCTACGCCATCGACGGGAAGCGTCGCTTTTCCACCTGCGCGACGAGGTCGGCCAGATGACTGGCCAGCGTCGAGCGCGGGCAGGGGGCAGGGAGGATCGTCCGGACGTCGCTGCGCAGGAATTGCTCCCGCGCCTCGTCCGACCCGGGCTCGCCGTAGACCAGCACGGGGATGGGCGACGCGCAGCGGAACGAACGCATCCATTCGACAAAATCCGGGCCGGCCACCTGCGGCAGGTCGGGCGAAACAACCAGAAGCTCCGGCAGGCCCTTGTTCATCACGTGCCGGGCCGCCGCGGAACCGTCCGCCACGCGGACCAGCCGCCAGTCGCAGGCCACGTCGTCGAACACGTCGCGAAAACTCGCCACCGCCGCATCATCGTGATGTGCCAGCAGGGCCACCAGCGGGTTGAGCACATGGTCCCCGCGCGGGCGAGGCATCGCCTCGGGATCTTCCGAGCGCTTACGCATGAAGCTCCTCCCGGTGGTCCCAGTCCTGCATCGCTTCCACGGCTACGGCCATTTCGACCAGCTCGGCGCGGCTGAACTCCTCGCGCGCCTGCCGCAGCAGGTGAGGCAGAAGCGTGCTCTCTCCCGGAAGCGGGCGCGTCAGCAATTCGGCCAGGGCCAGCGCCACGCGCTCCTTGCCGCTGTAAACGTCCGACATCGGCCAGCTTTCCAGCTCGTCCAGGCGGGAATCCAGTTCGCCGGCCTTCCGGAGTTTGCCTCGATAATGCGTCTCACCGATGCTGCAGCCCTGAATTTGCGCAACCCGCAGCCGAATAAGGTCAAGCAAACCGCCACTCCCCCATCGCGGCTGAGCCACCGGCGGGCAGGCCGCGGGGCGAGGGTGGGGGAAGGAAGAACGTCTCATGGAGTCAGCGGGCGAGGATTGAGCTTAACCGAATGGGTGATTTGGAACATCGGGTAGAAGCGTTTTTCGTTAGCCGCCAAGCCACGATCAGCGGCTAGGCGATCGGCTTACCGAAGTCGCGGCAGCGTCGCCGGCGCGCGGAAAAAGGTGTAGCAAGGTGGAGTCCTCTCTCCTTTCGATGAAATTCATCCTCTCGCTCGACCAGGGCACCACCAGTTCACGCGCGATTGTCTTCGATCACGCCGGCCTTGTGCGCGGCGTGGCGCAGAAGGAATTTCGGCAGCACTTTCCACAGCCCGGGTGGGTCGAGCACAATGCGAATGAAATCTGGGCCACGCAGTTCGGCGTCGCAGCCGAGGCGATGCAGACGGCGGGACTTCAGCCCCGCGACATCGCCGCCATCGGTATCACCAACCAGCGCGAGACCACCGTGGTCTGGAACCGGGAGACCGGCCAGCCCGTTGCGCCCGCCATCGTCTGGCAGGACCGTCGCACCGCGGGCTTTTGCGATCAGCTGAAGCGCGACGGCCTCCAGCCGCTGATTCAGCGCAAGACCGGCCTTGTCCTCGATGCCTACTTTTCCGGCAGCAAGCTGCGCTGGATTCTCGATCACGTGCCGGGCGCGCGACGCGACGCCGAGCAGGGCCGGCTCGCCTTTGGGACGATCGATTCCTGGCTGGTCTGGAAGCTGACCGGCGGCCGCGCGCACGTAACCGATTTCTCCAACGCATCGCGCACGATGCTCTGCAACATCGCGACGGGCGAGTGGGATGACGAGCTGCTCGAAATTCTTCAGGTGCCGCGCGCCATGCTCCCGCGCATCGCGCGCTCGAGCGAAGTCTACGGCGAATCGGAGCCCTTTGGCATTCCCATCGCCGGCATCGGCGGCGACCAGCAAGCGGCGCTTTTCGGCCAGGCCTGCACGCAGCCCGGGATGGTGAAAAACACCTACGGCACCGGTTGCTTCATGCTCATGCAGACCGGCGAGCGGCTCACGCCCTCGCACAACAACCTGCTGAGCACCGCGGCGTGGAACATCGGCGGCCGGCTTGCCTACGCGCTGGAAGGCAGCATCTTCATGGCCGGCGCCACGGTGCAGTGGCTGCGCGACGGGCTGGAAATGATCCCCCACGCTGCGGTAATCGAAGCCCTGGCGGCCTCCGTGCCGGACAACGGCGGCGTGTTCTTCGTACCGGCCTTCGCCGGCCTAGGCGCGCCGCATTGGGACCCGTACGCGCGCGGTCTCATGCTCGGCCTGACCCGCGGCACGACGAAGGCCCACATCGCCCGCGCCGCGCTCGAGGGCATTGCCTTCCAGGTCGCCGACGTGCTCTCTGCCATGGAGGCCGACGCCGGGCTCAAACTGAAGGAACTGCGCGTAGACGGCGGCGCCAGCGCCAACAACCTGCTCATGCAGTTCCAGGCGGACATCCTCAATGTCCCGGTGGTCCGGCCCGCCATCCAGGAAACCACCGCGCTTGGCGCCGCCTACCTCGCCGGCCTGGCCGTTGGCTACTGGCGCGATGTCGCGGAGATCGCCACGCAATGGAAAGTCGATCGCCGCTTCGAACCCGCCATGAGCGACACCCGCCGCGATGCTCTCCGCTCCACCTGGACTCGTGCCGTGGAGCGCGCGCGCGGCTGGGAGCAGCCCGCGTGAACTGGCCGGCTTGGCCCCCTCACGTGCTCGCGGATTGAGACCCGGCCTACTTCCGCCGCAACGGCCTCACGATCGACGAAACCGGAAACATCCAGTTGAACTGGTCCCGGTGCCGTTCCATGGAGGGAAAGGCCGGGTTGTAGCTCGAAAGCGTGATCAGATTCTTGTCGAGCTGTACGTGCATGATCTTGCACAGCACCCCCTCGTCCTTGAGATTGGCCACCACGATGTCGCCATTGGTGGGCGCGATGCTGGGCAGCAGGATTGCGATGTCGCCGTCGGAAAACTTCGGCTCCATCGAGTCGCCGCGGAGCCGCACGCCGAAGGCCCGCTCGTCCGACACGTCGCTCGGCACCACCTCGTCCCAATCGGCGGGGATCTCGCCGTACTCCGTGGCCTGGCCCGCCTGCGCCCAGGAGAGCACCGGCAGGCTGCGCAGATTGTAGGCGGCGCCCACGTTCGGCCCGCCCTGCAACGCCGCCCTTTTTTCCACCATCTGAAACCGGCCGCGCAGCCGGTTGCCCGGCTTGCGGCCGCCCTCGATCTGCGAAAGATAGGCGCGATCAATCCCGAGTTGCTCCGCCGCATCCGCCTGGGTGAGGTCCTGGCTCGCCCGCCACTGGCGCAGGCGCTCGGCAAAGTCTTGATCCGTATCCGTAAGAGTTGGCTTCATGGAAGGCGTCTCCGAACGGCGCGAGCCTAAACAGTAATGATCAAAAGTCAACCAAAAACCGACTTATTCACATATTCCCAGTTTACTTTGTATTCCAAGATGATTACAGCAGCTGCAGCATCTTCGAAAACTGATGGGATCGCCGCACCATAACGTCCATAATGCAAATCGTATGAAGATCCCTGCTCTCCTCCAGCTTTCCGTGATTCTGCTCACGTCGTTGACCGCGTCCGCGCGTCCCTATCATCTTACGTCCGTGCGCTGGATCGTCGATACCCGCAACAACATCGACGTGGACGACCGCTACGTCACGCTGGTGGGCCATGTCACCCGCCGGATCAGCGACGAGGAATACTGGTTCGCGGACAGCACCGGCCAGATTCGCCTGGACAGCGAGAACTTTGACCTTCCCATCGGCCGCACCATCGTCGTGGGCGGGCGCATCGACCAGGCTTACCTCGGCTTCGGCCACATCGAGGTGGATGTGCGGAAGTGGCATTATTACCTTCCGTTGCACCGCACCGCCCCGATCGTCGCCGGGCGCCCGGCCACGCATGCGACCATCACCACCACGACGCGGACCGTGGTGACGCCGGCGCCGGTCACCATTCCCGCCCCCAGCCCGGTTCTCACGCCGGCCGAGCCGGCGACCAACACCCCGACGCTCGCGCCGCCGACGGAATCCGCGCCCGTGCCCACGTCGAGCACCAACTCCGGGCCAATCAGTCACTAGGCGTTCCCCACCTGATTTTTCGGGCAGCTCAGGATGACGGCGAGGCGCAGAGCAACGCCCCGATCAGCCGACGCTTCAGCAGCAGCCAGCGTTGGCCGACGTCAAAGCGGTAGTCGCGAAAGGCAGCCGAGGTAGCCGGCTGCTCTGCGAGCGCCGGTCGGTTGCGGACCCGTTTTCTACTCGGACCGGTGCTCGGAGAGCGCCGGCTACCAAGGCACGGACCTCCGCGCCCCGCCCTCTCCATCACAAAATCTCTACTTCCTTTGATCCAGAGCGAAGCGCCGCGAAGTCGCAGGACCCAGCTGCTCTCGCAGCCAGGCGCAGCGCGCGGCTAATAACGGGCTCTCGAAAAGCTAGAGCCGTTTCGGTGGCACACAGTTCATGCGCTACCACCTACGGCTCGCCTTGCGGCTCGATTGCATTCCACCGAACTGCCGCCGCTAACGAATCCCGCCCCGCCAAATCCCCACGACGAAGAGCAGCACCGTTGCGCCGAGCAGAATCACGGGGCGCACATCGCGCATCCCGCGCCGGGTCGTGGGGGGCGCAAACGCCAGCGTCAGCAGCGCGCTGATCACAAACCACGCGGCGTAATTTTGCAGTGGCACCGCGCCGCTTCCCTGCCAGAACCAGTAGCCTTTCACCCGCACTGCGAACGGCTCCAGCACCACATCATATAGCGTCGCGATCAATCCCACGCCGGCCGCTTCGCCCTGGCGCGCGAGCTGCGGGGCCACGGCGCGCACGATAAAGAGCGCGTTCGTCAGCACTACGTGCCAGGCGAGGGGGATCGTCAGCGGCACGACGCCCAGCGCCGGCCCGAACCGGTCGGTATAGGTGTAGCGGCCAAAGGGGAAACCGGTGAGGGAGCCGCATGTTTCCACCGCCAGCGAAAGGACAATGACCAGTAGCGCCCAGCGCCGCGCTGGCGCTGCGCCCCAGTGCCGCGCGGCCAGCAGGTGCGTGTTGGCAAAGGCGAGCACGATCAGCGCCGGGTCGCCGATCCGCAGGCAGAATGAAACGAAGGAGCGCAGCCCTTCCGGCAATGGCCAGTTTTCCATCGTGGCCATCCCCACTCGCCCGAGCGTGAAGGCCAGCCCGCATGCGAACCAGAAGAGGAACGCGCCGAGCGCGATTTGTTCCACCCGCGTCGTGCGCATCAGCCCTGCTCCCGTTCGATCATTTCGGCCGCCATTTTTCCACTCAGCAGCACCAGCGGAATGCCCCCGCCCGGGTGCGTTGTCCCGCCCACGAAGTAGACGTCCCGTCGTTCCGGGGCGCGCAGTGGCGGCCGCAGGAGCGAGGCGCGCACGGAATGCGAGGCCCAGCCGTAAAGCGACCCGTGGTGCGCAAGGTCGCGTTGGGCAAAATCGGTCGGGGTGAACGCCTGCTCCGATTTGATCCGCCCCGTCAGGTCCACGCCGAATTCCGCCAACCGCGCCAGCACCCGCTCGCGATACGCCCATGTCTCCGCCGGCGTCCACGGATCGAGCGGGTCGCGCGCCGGCACGTTCACCAACACAAAGTAATTGTCATGCCCCGCGGGCGCATGCCCGGCGTCGCGCCGCGCGCTGATGGAAATGTAGATCGTCGGCTCAGTCGGCGAAACGCGCTGGTCGTGAATCTCCGCGAACTCGCGCGGATAATCGCCGGAGAAAAAGATGTTATGGTGGT
>CAZZYY010000069.1:0-13434 GCA_964658475.1 uncultured Candidatus Methylacidiphilales bacterium
GGTCCCGCCCCCGCCGCTGGAAGTGGAGCTGCCCCTTCCGGCCCGCAAGGGCGCGGCCAATTTGCGGCCGTAGACGCCGGGCGCGCGCGGCGTCCGCCCGGCCTTAGTGAACGCCGAAGATGTGAAAGAGCGCGAACAGGCTGGCGGAGAAGAGCGAGGCGCCGAGGAACACCGTCACCGGCAAAGTCAGCACCCAGGCCAGCACGATGTTGATCAGCGTCTGCGTTTGCAGGCCGGAGCGGTTGGCCGCCATCGTGCCGGCGATGCCGGAGGAGAGCACGTGCGTCGTGCTGACCGGCCAGCCCTGCATGGCCGCGCCCATCACGGTGACGCCGGCCACGAGCTCGGCCGACATGCCCTGGCCGTAGGTCAGATGCGCCTTGCCGATTTTCTCGCCCACGGTAACGACAATGCGCTTCCAGCCCACCATCGTGCCCAGGCCGAGGGCCAGCGCGACGGCGATCTGCACCGCCAGCGGGATGTGCTTGGTGTAAACCTCGAGGCTCTTCTGCAGGCCCACGACAGTCTTGGCCTGGTCGGCGTTCTTGAGCAACTTGAGCTTGTTCAGCTTGGCGATGCCGTCATCCAGCAGGTAGACATCCTTGCGCAAATTTTGGCGCTGCTCCTGCGGCACGTCGGTGAAGCTGTGAAGATTTTGCAGCGCGTTGTGCACCACGCCGCATTCCTTGGCGAAGGCCGTGTAGGTCGCGGGCGTGGCGGTGCCGGTCTTGATGAACTTGTTGATCTCCACCTGCTCCGGCGTGCCGAGCTTCGGCTGCATGGCAGAGGCGACCTCCGGCGCGGGCGCGTTCGAGGAGGCGGTCGCCGGCTCGGGCGACGTCGGCGTGCTGG
Organism: uncultured Candidatus Methylacidiphilales bacterium; assembly: GCA_964658475.1. Classification (GTDB taxonomy): domain Bacteria; phylum Verrucomicrobiota; class Verrucomicrobiia; order Methylacidiphilales; family UBA1321; genus JABDGH01. The sequence goes on from CAZZYY010000069.1 coordinate 853, forward strand.
ATGCCTGGGCGGGAGCCTTCGCTTCGGTGCCGGGAGTCGCCGGCGGCGTCTGGGAGACCGGCGCGCTCGCAGCCTGACCCTGGAAGATCACCATGGCTTTCTGGGCCAGGTCCAGCGTCTTGCCAAATTCGGTTCCGTTGTTTGGGTTTTGCAGGGCAAAGGCGCCCGGCAGCACCCCGATGAGGATGATCATGATCAGGCCCATGCCCTTTTGGCCGTCGTTGTTGCCGTGGGCAAAGCTCACCAGCGTGCAGGTCAGGACGAGAATGACGCGGATCCACAGCGGCGGGGCCTTGTCTTTTTCCGGGGAAGTAAACAGATCCTTGCGCGGGATGACCACCTTGAGCAGCAGCAGCACCAGCGCCGAGGCGACGAAGCCGACGATCGGCGAGACGGCCAGCGCCACGATGACCTTGTCGATCTGCTCCCAGTTCAGGCCCGAGCTCCAGGCATGGCCGTTCATGATCGCGTTGGCCACGCCGACGCCGAGGATGGAGCCGATCATGGTATGCGTGCTCGAGGCGGGCAGGCCCAGGTACCACGTGCCCAAATTCCAAACGATGGCGGAGACGAGGAGCGAGAAGATCATGGCGAACCCGACGTACTGGCCAGTCGAGTCGCCCGAGCCGATGTTCAGAACCAGGTCGTGCGGCAACAGCGCGATGATCCCGTAGGCCACCAACCCGCCCGAGATGATGACACCGATCAGGTTCCACATACCCGACCAGACGACCGCGACCATGGGCTTGAGCGTGTTCGTGTAGATGACGGTCGCCACGGCGTTTGCCGTATCGTGGAAGCCGTTGACGAATTCAAACGAGAGCGCGAGCAGAAGCGCGAAGAGCAGGAAGAAGCCGGCACTAAAAGTAAGAGTTTCGCCCCAGAGATGCATAATGATGTCCTTGAACAGAGTTGCGGAAAGGCCGCAAAGCTCGGCGCGATCGATGGCGGCCCCGTGGCCAAAGCGTTACGGTTCGGTGACTTTGGTTCGGGCGCTCGACCAGCCAGGCCGCCCTGTCCATCGCAGGTTGGTTTCGATGGCGCCCTCCGGTCCGCGATGCAAGAGTGCGCGTACCGGACGAGGACCCTTGGCTACTTTTGATAAGGGTCCTAGCGCAAGGATGGCTCCGCGTGGTACGTTGAGCAGTCGGTCACTCTAACAGAAGATTCTTATGCTCTATACCATTGCGGTCATTCTCGTCGTTCTCTGGCTTCTTGGCTTCATCGGCCATATCGGTGGAGGGCTGATCCACCTGCTGCTGGTCATCGCCGTGGTGATGGTGCTGATCAACCTGATCTCCGGCCGGCGCGGGTTGTAGGCGCGGCGGATCGGTCGGGCCATGAGCCCCGAGGAGCGCGACTGTGGGGGCAGGACGGCGGCGGACGCCGTGAAGGCTACCGGCTGAGTGCTTCCTGAAGGTAAGCGGCAGGCGCGAAATGTTGAAGGACGACCTGCGTCGCGCCGTTGCGTCGCATGCGCACTTCGGTGACTTCGATCTCTGGCGTCTTGGCAGGACTGAAGAGGATGTCGTCGTGGGTGGCGTTGCTCTTGTTCTTGAAGAGTGCGGGCACGAGATGGCCGCCGAGATGATCGCTGCGGCCGGTGGCGACGTGCATGGTGCCGAGCACCTTTTCATCCTGGATGTCGCGGCCGCTCACAGGCAGATCCTGCGTGCCGAAGCCGAGCTCGCCGATCTCGCCGGTGACGGGGTCGCTCTGGAGCTTGGCGTTGTGGGCGTCGACCTCGGCCTGCTCGCCGCGGATAAGCGTGGCGCGGGTGATGCGGCCGCCCGCCACGTCCATGAGCGCAAGCGTGCCGGTCTCGTAGCGCATCGGAAAGCGGCCCTCGGCGCCCTCGGGCACGTAGTAGACTTCGCCGGCCGGCAGGTTGGCTACGTCGGCCTCCGGGCCGCGACAGAGGCCGTGGCTTTTCTGCGCCTCCTGGGCGTTGACGAGGAGCTTGAGGGTGTGGGTCTCCAGCTGGCCGTTGACCTTGAAGTCGACCTCAAACCAGTCGGCCTTGGTCAGGGCCAGGCGCATCTTCTCGGCATGGCGGCTGACCTCGTTGTAGTCAACGGCCAGACCGCTGCTGAGAATAATTTCGTTAAGGCCGTGGAGCGTGGCGCCGCGAAAGCCGTACTGCTTGGCAAAAGCGGTGAGGGGCGCCGTGGCGCTGTAGGTGGAGATGCAGAGGATGAGGTCGTACTTCGGATAGACGTCCTGTTCCAAGCTGACTTCACGGCCGTCGGACGCGACGGCGCGGTCGGGCAGATCGAGATTACTGCCGCCGGTGACCTGATAGGCGTAAAGATCGCCGCCGGTGAGGCCTAGCGGCTTGAGCTCGCCGCGCTGAAAGCCCTGGTAAAACACCTCGTAGGCGTGCTTCTGAATGCTGTAGGTGGGGTCCTTGAGGAAGGCGAAATGGACCACCTCGCGCGGGTCCTTCAGGTCGATCAGCAGGGCCACCCGTTCGCCGCCCTTGGGAGCAAAGACCGTTTTCAACAGACGCTCGAGGCTGAAAGCGGGAAAGGTGCGAGTAGGCTTGGGAGCAGGTGCGTGCATGGCGGAGGGGAGTGTGGGTTAAACGCCTAGGGTGGCGGCGGTTTGGGGGAAAGCAACTGGAGGGGAGGCAAGTAGTAGGCTGGCGCGGAACGTCGCAGCCGGGATGATACGTGGAAGCCGGGGGGACGGACGCGTTCAGGTTCAATAATGTACTGATCGGTTGGGAAAGGCAAGGGGGGAAATCTGAAGAGGCAGGCTGATTTGGACGGGATTAACGGAATTAACGGGATTACGGAAGGGAACATAGTGGTAATCATGCTCTGTAGGGGCTTGGTTTGAGACGTGCATTCCGGGCGAAATGCCGCCGTTGCCGAAGCTGATTCCGCCGCTGCTTCGGCTCCGGCATCGGGCCGATGCCGGGTACCTTCGGAGGTTTTGCTTGGGCTCGTCTTTACGTAGGGTGGGGGGGAGGGGAGGGATGTTCCGTTATGGAGTGTTACTATGTGGTATGAAGTGGAATGGGGCGGGTTTGAGCCCTGTTTTCGGAGCGGGCTTGTTCATGAAGGCCAAACTGAGGTCATGAGCGCCATTTTACGGCAATTGGACGGGAAGGCGTTATCGCTAAACGACCTGCTCGACTTGGAGGTCCTAAAATCTTCGACTTAAGATCGATTTTGGGTGATCGACGGGCTTTTGAGCCGTTTAAGGGCACATCCCGGCGATGGTTGTCAGGCTTAAGGCGGCCCCTTATAGTGCGACATGGATAAGGCGGAGTTTTCCCGGCGGCCCGTGCCGGCTTTGGCGGATTGTCAGAATCAGCCGGATTCGCGGCAGTTGCGCATCGACAAGGTGGGGGTCAAGGGCCTGCTTCACCCGATCGAGGTGCTCGACCGCGCGATGGAGAGGCAATCCACGGTGGCCAAGTGCAGCCTGCTGGTCGATCTGCCCAAGGATTTCAAGGGCACGCACATGAGCCGGTTCGTGGAAGTACTCAACGCGCACGGCCGGATGGTGAACGTGGAAAATCTGCCCGGGATGTTGCACGAGTTGCAGAAGAAGCTGCACGCGCAGGTGGCCCATATCGTGATGGAGTTTCCCTACTTCATCGAGAAGGCGGCGCCGGTGACGGGGGCGAAGGGGCTGGTGGATTACCAGGTGACCTTCGACGCGGCGGCGCATGGGAAGGACGTGACCTTTACCGTGACGGTGACCGTGCCGGTGACGACGCTTTGCCCGTGCTCGAAGGCGATCAGCGCGTACGGAGCCCACAACCAGCGTGGGTACGTGACGCTGGCGCTGCGCTCGGTCCGGCCGATCTGGATCGAGGACATGATCACAATGATGGAGGAGTCGGCGAGCAGCGAGGTCTACTCCCTGCTCAAGCGGCCGGACGAGAAGTTCGTGACGGAGCAAGCGTTTGACCGTCCGGTGTTTGTGGAGGACCTGGTGCGCAACGTGGCGCTGCGCTGCAATGCGCATTCCGACATCACCTGGTACCGGGTGGAAGCCGAGAATATGGAGAGCATCCATAATCATTCGGCTTACGCGTGCATCGAAAAGCCGGCTTGAGGGTTCAAGCCGGTACGCTTGGCTACCGTCTTTAGCATTGACGGCTAATTATTTCATATCTCCTATATATTTCATGCACCGGGTTGCCTTGTCGTTTGGTGTCGGGATGGTTGGGTTGCTGGCCTTTACGCGGGGATGGGCAGACGATGCTCCGGCCACGGTGTCCCCGTTGGCGACGCCTTTCGCAGCGGGCGTTGATCTTGCCAAGCCGCTACCCGAATACCCGCGGCCGCAGTTGGCGCGAAAGGATTGGCAGAGCCTGAACGGCTCGTGGCAGTACGCCGTCACGGATGCAACCGCGACCAAACCGGTGTACAGCGGGCAGATCGTGGTGCCTTATCCGTATCAGTCGCAGCTCTCGGGCGTGGGCAAGCCCTTCGATCCGAAGCAGCGGCTCTGGTACCACCGGATGGTGGCGGTGCCGCCGGCGTGGAACGGCCGGCGGATCCTGCTGCACTTCGGCGCGGTGAGCTGGCAGGCGGTCGTAATGATCAATGGGCAGCAGGCGGCGGTGCACCGGGGCGACTACGATGCGTTCACGGTGGATGTGACGGATGCGGCCAAGGCGGGCTCGTTCGACCTGGCCGTGCAGGTGGCCGATCCGATCGACACGCCTGCGGGCGGCCAGCCGCGCGGCAAGCAGGTGACCACGGCCCACACGATCTACTATACGGCGAGCACGGGAATCTGGCGCACGGTTTGGATCGAGCCGGTGGGGCAGGCGTACGTCGATCATCTCGTGATGAAGCCGGACGTGGACAACAGCGCCTTGCTGCTGACCGTGGCCGCGGCCAACGCCGATCCGTTCGATCGCGTGGAGGTGATCGCGTCCAGCCAGGGCAAGGAAGTGGGCCGGGTGGAGGGGCAGGTGGGCCAGGAGGTGACCCTGCCGATTTCCAGCCCGCACCTGTGGCAGTTCAACGACCCGTTTCTCTACGACCTGGATGTCACGCTTTATCACGGCGTGGGTAAGAGCGACGAGGTGACGAGCTACTTCGGCCTGCGGAAGGTGAGCCTGGTCAAGGACACGGCGGGCATCCTGCGGCCGATGATCAACAACAAGTTTGTCTACCAGGTGGGCGTGCTCGACCAGGGTTTTTGGCCGGAGGGGCTCTACACCGCGCCGACGGATGAGGCGCTGAAGTACGACATCCTGATGACGAAGAAATTTGGGTTCAACGTCTCGCGCAAGCACGTCAAGGTGGAGCCGGACCGGTGGTACTATTGGTGCGACAAGCTCGGGCTGATGGTATGGCAGGACATGCCGTCGGTGGAGCTGGGCGACGATACACGGCTGAGCGACGCGCAGGCGGCGCAATTCAAGACGGAGCTGACGGCGATGGTGGACGGCCTGTCCAACCATCCCTGCATCATCCAATGGGACCTCTTCAACGAGCAATGGGGCCAGCACGACACCCGGCCGCTGACCGACTGGCTGATGAGCTACGATCCGACGCGGCTGGTCGACTCGGCCAGCGGTTACCACGATTACCACTGCGGGCAGGTGGTGGACGAGCATGCCTATCCGGGACCCGCTTCGCCCACGCCGGAGGACCACCGCATTGCCGTCCTGGGCGAGTTCGGCGGGATCACGACGGCCTATCCCGCGCATGTCTGGATGAGTTCGACCACGCCTTTCGGGTATGGGAAAACGGGCGATCCCTCGCTGCTGACGGCTAATTTCCCGAGCCTGATGCGCTCGGTCTGGCCGCTTGTTACCAAGCCGGGACTCTCCGCGTCGATCTACACGCAGCTCACCGACGTGGAGCAGGAACTGAACGGGCTGATGACTTACGACCGGATTCCGAAGGTCGATCCGCAGGTGATCCGCGGCGCAAACCGGGTGCCGGGAGGGACACCGGGCGAGTTCTTTCAGGGAGATGCGCCGCAGGTCTCACTGCCGGGGGCGCCGGCGGGAACGGCCACAGGCGGGAAATAGCAGTTCTCGGTTCTTTTGGACCGGTGCACGCTTGGCAAAAGCGCCGAAAGTCAGGTAGCCGTCGGCCTCCGGGCGAAGGAGGTCGACGGCTCCAGGTCGCGCGGAGGGTTCCGGCTTTCCGAGCGGGCGCGTTGAGCCGGGGAGCCCGACGGTCGTAGATCGCCGCTACAGAGGAAGGAGCCTACCAACCCTCGGTGACGAGCTTGACGGTATTGGAGGCGAGATCGATGCAGGCGAGGGGAAGGGCCTGGCGCTCGCCTTCGTTGATGTCGGCCTGGGCGTAGAACTGCGTTTCGCCGGCGACAGTCACGTTTTCAAAGATCTTGCGGCCGAGCCGGCGGTTGACGTAGGTAGCCTTGGCGTGGACGGTGAGCTCGTACTCGGCGGCGATGAGCAGGTCGTTCGTGCTGCTGCGGACGGGCGATTTCGTCACGTCGGTGATGGTGACGTCGAGCTCGGAATCGGAATTGGGGCTCGCGTCGACGGAAAGGGTGCCGTCACTCTCGAAGCGGCGGATGATCGCGTTGGTGGCGACCATCTGGATGTCCGGCTCGAGGCTGAGGTTTTGTACCACCGGCACGTAAACGCTCTTCACGCCCTGGAGATCGCGGCCCGAGATGTCGCCCAGCCGGTAGCCGGCGCAGCCGGACAAGAGTTCGAGCGCCGCGAAGAGAAGCACGCCGCGGGAAAGCAGGGACGTCATTGCGGCAGCGGCGTGTTATCGGTCGGCGCCGCGGCGGGAGCGGCGTTGGTCGAGGACGTGTCGCCCGAGGCCGGCATGGCGCCCGACGAGGCGGGGTTCGACGTGGGGGAGGGTGTGGCCGCGGCGCCGGGATCGGGCAGGCCGTCGGTCGGCTCGGTCGTGGGGCCGGGGCTCTTGAGCGGATCGATGACGGGCGGCGCGTCCGAGTTGTGATGCGTGGGTGTGCTGGTGGAACCGGAGGTGTCGCCGGAAACCGGCAGGGTGGAATCGGGCGTGCCGGCCGGCGCGGGCGCGGCGGCCACCGCGATGGGCGTGCCATCGGGACCGGCGCCGCCGGGCAGCGCCTCGACCAGCGGGCGCAGTTCCTGGATCCGCTTCTTGGCGAGCTGGGCCTGCGGGCTGTTGGGGTCCTCGCGCACGACTTCGTTGTAGTAAATAAAGGCCGCGCGGGTGGAGGCGGCCTTGTCCGCGGCCGATTCCGGATGCGAATGCTCGTAGAACTGGGCGATGTTGAACGCGCCCTGGGTCTGCTCCTTGTTGAGCGCCACGATGTTGTCCTGCGCCTGCGCGGCCTTGTCGCTGTTGGGATAGCGGACCATGAAATCCTGAAATGCCTCGATCGCCTTGCGGGCAGCGCTTTGGTCGTAGTCGGAGCTGCTGGCGGCGCGCATCCAGGCATAGCCGATCTGGTACTGGGCGTTGGAGGCGACGGCGCTGTTGGGATAATCGTCGAGGACCTTCTGGTAGGCGTCGACCGCGTCGGTGTATTTGCGCTGCTGCTCGCGCGCCAGGCCGATCTTGAACTCGGCTTGCGCGGCGTAGGTGCCGTAGGGCGCGTTGGTGATGATCTGCTTGTACATGTCGACGGTCTTGTCCATCGACGCGCCGACGGGAATCTTCCAGACCCGCTGCGGCTCGCCCGCGAGATAGAGGTTGGCGATGCGGTACTGCTCGCCAATGGCCTGCTCGAAGTAGTCGCTGGAGGGGTACTTCTTGACCATGGTCTGGAACGATTTGAAGGCGTTCTGGTAGTCGGCCTCGTCCTCCATGATCTTGCCCAGGCGGAACTGGGCCTCGGGCGCGAAGAAGGAGAGCGGCCAGCGGCGCAGGAGGGCCTTGTAGGCCTTCATGGCGTCGTCGCGCTGGCCCTCGGCCTCGAGCTTGTGCGCCGCCTCGAGCTGGTCGCGCGAGCTGGAGGCGGAGACGTCGCCGCCGCTCTCATCCGACCAGCCCTCGCCCGGCCGCCAGACGAGAGAGGCGTGGGACACGGACTGCGCCAAGCCCAGCGCAAGCAGGGCGGGGAGAAGGAGGCGCAGGCGGGACATTGGGTTTCAGGATACCGGAAGCCCTTGATGGGTCAATGCCCGGAGGCGGCGGGTGGGAGGTTGTAATGTGGCGTTGAGAAAATCGGTCGCCTCATTTGTTAGGACAAGGATGAGCTTTGGTCAGTCCGGTCAACCGAGTCCATCGGGCGGGCGGCTACTTTGAGACACCCACCCATTTTGTTTGGCTGTGGATCGGCGCGCACGACGACTACGATAAACTGACCTAGTGATTGGCGATGTGGTAAAGGCGGGCGAGAAGGTAGCCGTTGACCTCCGGGCAACGGACTCTTTGAGGACCTTTTTCGTTCATTGTCCGTCGCCCGGAGGTCGACGGCTACCTTCGGAGCCTTTTGGTAAGACGGTGAAGATCAAAGGGAACTGCTCCGGGTAACGTCGTTCTGGGCGCAAATGCGACCAGATTTGCGACTGCTTGGCGTGATTTGGGAAGATTCAGCTTAATTGCGCTGAATTCTCCCACAGTCCGCTAACGGTCGCGAACCGTGATCCTGCAAACTCATGAGCGTTGGAGAAACGATCATGCAGGAAAGATTCAGAATGTTTCGCCGCGCAGGCGGCAATTACTACTCCGGCGGTTTGGCTGATTCACAATGCAGCTGCTAACATGGATCACAAGGGATAATCATCACCATGCCTCTTGGTCCTAGAGATGCGATCGAAGTTCATTCATAATTGCCAACTGATGAGGAGGGCAGCATCATTACATTAAGAGTCGTAGGACGACCGCCCGCTCGAAATGAAAAGTGATAAATGCTTTCGCCTATAGCCTATGCTAAGTGATCACTTGATTTCCGAAATAAGGAAGAGCTTTTCGGGTTGGGAGATGCAAGTTGATCCTGAGAAAAATCCGATTGTCAGTTTTCCAGCAGCCCAGAAAGAAGTTGGTGCCGTGTTAATCCACAATGACGGAGATGAAGCAACGGTGTTTGTGGAGAAGATTTCGCATGGCCACTTTAATTGTTATAATGAAACTCGCTCCCAGGAAGAGCGGGAAATGATCATTGCAGAGGATGTTGTTGGTTTTCTGCGAGCGCTGTTTTCTGACAGAGTGCTATTATTCACCTCACCAGATAATCGTATTGGTGGATGGTCTCGACTCGATCACGGAGATGGACCGGTACAACTTGGGGCGAATAGGAAATATTATCTTTGGTCAAAACCGTACACGATCTCCTAAGCAATCGCCGATAGGCAAGAAATCGTAAAACGCTGTGACCAAATTTGCGACCAGAGCGACCCAAAATGCGATCAAACGAGCAATCCGGAGTTAGACCAGATTCTCGCGAGTTCAGCTTGATTGCGAGGCGCTTCGGACGGATAGTCGCGGCGTTCTAGAGGGTGTAGGTAGGCCGACGGCTACCTGCTGAACGGGTAGCCGACGCTGTCCCGGTGTCGGTTTGATTGGGAAGCGCGTCCGTGACTGACCGCCGCTTGGGACAGCGGCGGCTACCACTGAGGCCGATCAGGCGTGCACGGCGATGGCGCGTTCGTAGACGTCCTCGTACTGGCGGGCGGAGAAGGTCCAGCTGAAGTCCCGGCCCATGCCCTTGCGCTGCATGGCGGCGTAGTGGTGGGGGCGGTCGAAGTAGGTCGCGATGGCCCAGCCGATGGTGTAGAACAACGCCTTGTCGGTCGGGTCCCAGAACTTGAAGCCGGTGCCGTCGCCGGTCGATTCGTTGTAGTTCTCCACCGTGTCGTCGAGCCCGCCGGTGGCGCGCACGATGGGCAGCGTGCCGTAAAGCGAGGAGTACATCTGGTTGAGCCCGCATGGCTCGTAGTAGGAGGGCATGAGGAAGAAGTCCGAGCCGGCCTCGATCATGTGCGCGAGCTCGGGCGAGAAACCGATGTAGCCGTGGGCGCGGCCGGGGTAGGCGTTCTGCAGCCAGCGGAAGAAATCCTCCGTGACGGGATCGCCGGAGCCGAGGGCCACGACCTGGACGACCATGTCGCGCATGGCCTGGGGCAGTGCGCCGCGGATGAGGTCAAAGCCCTTTTGCGGCGCGAAGCGGGAGATCATGCCGATGATCGGGATATTCGGGTTCACCTCAAGGCCGAGCCGCTCCTGCAGGGCGCGCTTGCACTTGGCCTTGCCGCTCATGTCCTCCGAGCTGTAGCGGGCGGGCAGGAACTTGTCGGTGGCGGGGTTCCACAGCTCGGTGTCGACGCCGTTGAGGATGCCGGTGACGCGGTCGAGCCGGTCGTTAAGGTACATGCCGAGGCCCATGCCGCCGATCGGTTCGCGGATTTCGCGCGCGTAGGTGGGCGAGACGGTGGTGATGTAGTCGGCGTATTGGATGCCGGCCTTGAGCAGGTTGACGGCGCCGAAGTCCTCGAAGCGGTCGGGGGTCATGTACTCGGCAGGGCTGAGGCCGTAAAAATCGAGCACGGAGCGGTGGAACTTCCCCTGGTAGCCGATGTTGTGGATCGTGAGTACGCTGCCGGTGTGCGAGAGCGGCGAGAGCACGCGGTCCCAAGTCTTAAGCAGCACGGCCACGGGCGCGGACATCCAGTCGTGCAGGTGCATGACGTGCGGGATGAAGCCGGTGTCCTTGCACACCTGCATGGCGGCCTTGCTCAGCACGGCGAAGCGGAAGGCGTCCTCGTCATTGCCGTCGTAGAGCCACGGCCGGCCAAAGTAGCGCTCGTAGTCGATGAACCAGATGGGCACCTCGTTGTCGAGCAGTGCCTGGTAGACGCCGACCCAGATTTCCTCGCCGCCGCCGAAATGGACGCAGGCGGAGCGGAGGAAGGTGATGCCGTACTTCGCGCGGTCGATGGAGCCGTAGAGCGGCATGATGATGCGCACGTCATGGCCGCGCTTTTTCAGCGCCTTGCTCAGGCCGGCCACGACGTCGCCCAAGCCGCCGGTCTGCGCCAGCGGCGTGCATTCCGAGGAGATGAAGCAGATGCGGCGCGGTCGGTCGGTCATCGACGCGGTGACCGGGTGCTCCGGCGCGGCGGCGCGTTTCTCCGGCGCGGGGTTTGGCACCGGCGGAGACGCATGCGAGGCAAGGTCGATCTTTGGCGGGCGGCCTCTGCCGCGCTTGGCCGCAGGCTTGGCCGGCGCAGGCGATAGGCCCACGGGGACGGCCGGTTCCTGTGGGCGTGGCGGCGGAAGCGGCGCGGTGGAAAGGGTCGCGGGCTTGGTCGGCGCGACCGAGCCGGATTTGGCGGCGGGCAAAGCGGGCTTGGTTTCAACGGCGGGAGCCTTGGCCGCAACGGGAGGGCTCTTCATCGCGGGCGCGGGAACCGGTGCCGCTTTCGCGGACGAGGGCGCGGAAGTCGGCATAGGCCGAGATACAGGCGCGGCTGGCGCGGCCTGGGCCGGAGCGGGTGCAGGCTTTGCCGCGGGAGCGACGGCGGAGAGCTTGGCGGATGGTTTCAACACGACGGGCTCCGCAGGTTCGCGCGAGGGGGAAACCTTTGGCGCCACGGATGCGGGAGCGGGCGTTTTGGCCGGGGCGGCTGGCGCCGGTGAGGGCATGGCGCTGGCCTTGGCCGCGGGCGTGTTCAGCGCGGCGTCCTTCTTCACGACCGGGGCGGCGGCGGCGCGCGGCGCGGCAGGCGTGACGGGCAAGGGCTTGGCGGAAGCGGAAGGCTTCTGTGAGGAGGTGGCGGCGCTCGCGGCCTGGGCGAGGCGAGCGGTGGCGGCGGTGATGCCGGGGCTGGTGCGCGGGGCGGAGGAGGGTGAGGCGGAAATCTTTTTCGCGGCTTTCTTGCGCGCAGAATTTTTGGCCATGACGGAAAACCTAACAGCGGAAATGGACGCGCGACAAGAGCCCTTCGCAAAATTGGCATTGCGATTATCGATCAGGCCAGCCGACCGCCGCGCGCCCGGGTTGCAAGATTGTGCGCGGGGCAAAGTTGTGAGAGCTTGCGGCGTGCTGACGCCGGACGATTTCAATTATGCTCTGGAAAACACCCGTGTGGTGCTGGCCCCGGCGCGTCGCGTGGACACGTTCGGCACGTCGCTCTTCAACTACTTTCTCGTCACCGAGGCGATGGACACGGTGAACCTGTCGCGCGTGCGCGAGGGCCACATCCACGCCGAGCGCCCGCAGATCATGACGCCGCAAAACATGGCCAAGCTGATGCTGGAGGGCTTCGGCGCGGAGGGCGAGCGGTACGCCGAGCAGATCAGCGCGCAGGCGTCGCGCTTTGCCTTCCTGAAGTACGGGTTCCGCGTGAGCAAGTCGGACATCCGCGCCTACGACGTGCACGAGTCGCTCGAGCAGGTGGCCGGGAAGCTGAAGGACGAGCTGCAGCTGAAGAACGAGCCGCTGACGGCGCTGCTGACCGGCGTGGACGATGGCTGGGAGGTCTGCCTGCTCAAGTTCATGATCGACCTGATCAACGCTTCCGCGCCCGGCAACCTGGGCGACTTTCGCGAGCGTGGGATGCTTTGAGAATTGGGCGGGAGAAACATGAAGGATGCGAAAGAATTGTCGCGGCGGTCGATGACCGCCGGGCCGTCGCAGGATTCTCGCTTGTTCGCCGCGGTCATAGACCGCCGCTACGATAAAACC
>CAZZYY010000070.1:0-570 GCA_964658475.1 uncultured Candidatus Methylacidiphilales bacterium
TGAAGCGGCAGCGCGCGTTCTTCGACGAGGGTGTGGCGCACCTGAAACCGCTGACCATGAACCAAGTGGCGGAGGTGGTGGGCGTGCACGAGACGACGGTGAGCCGGGCGATCGCGAACAAGTATGTGCAGACGCCGTTCGGGTTGTTCGACCTGAAGTATTTTTTTACGCCGGGTTACCAGACGGCGAGCGGCGAGGTGATGTCGAACACGAGCGTGAAGGACGCGATCTCGGAACTGATTGCGCGCGAGAGCACGCATAAGCCGCTGAGTGACCAGGAAATTGTGAAGATCCTGGGCGAGCGAGGGATTCCGCTGGCGCGGCGGACGGTGGCGAAATATCGCGCGGAGCTGGGGTTGTTGCCGTCGAATCTGCGGCGGAGTATTTAGGCGGACTGATAGTCGGCGCCTCATCTGGTAGCCGGCGCTCTCCGAGCGCCGGTCAGTTGCGCACGTGTTCTACGGGGACCGGCGCCCGGAGGTCGCCGGCTACCTGTCAGAGATTTCCTCGTTCCCAAACTCCGTTTGGGAACGAGGGGTAACGAATGGGCCGACTTTCTGTAGCGGCGGT
>CAZZYY010000070.1:598-13066 GCA_964658475.1 uncultured Candidatus Methylacidiphilales bacterium
CCGCTACAGAAAAGCAGGATAACGGCCGCTACCAATCAGAGCTTGAGCTTCCCCACGCTCTCAGCCACATGGCCGGCGCTGGCTTGGAGTTGCTGGAGCTCGTCGGGGGTGAGGTCGAGCTCGATGATTTTTTCCACGCCCTGGCGGCCGAGTCGGACGGGGACGCCGACGAACTGGTCCTTCACGCCGTACTGGCCGGTGCACCAGGCGGCGACGGGCAGGATGCGCTTTTCGTCGCGGACAATGCTTTGCACCATCTGCACGGCGGCGGCGGAGGGGGCATAGTAGGCGCTGCCTTTTTGCAGGAGCTTGACGATTTCCGCGCCGCCGTTGCGCGTGCGGGCGATCATGGCCTCGATCTTCTCTCGAGGCAGCAGCGCCTCGATGCCGATGCCGGAGACGGTGGAGTAGCGGGCGAGCGGGACCATGTCGTCGCCGTGGCCGCCGAGGACCATGGCCTCGACGTCGCGGTGCGAGCAGCCGAGTTCCATGGCGATGAAGCAGCGGAAGCGGGCGGAATCGAGCACGCCGGCCATGCCCATGATGCGCTCCTTGAGGAAGCCGGTCTTCTCGGCTACCAGATAGGTCATGACGTCGAGCGGGTTGCTGACGACGATGACGATGGCGTTGGGCGCGTGCTTCTTCACGTTTTCGGCCACGCCGCCGACGATCTCGGCGTTCTTGAGCAGGAGGTCGTCGCGGCTCATGCCGGGCTGGCGGGCCAGGCCGCTGGTGATGACGACGATGTCGGAGCCGGCGTAGTCGGCCGGGTCGTTGGTACCGGTGACCTCGCTGTCGAAGCCCTCGAGGCAGGCGGATTCCATCATGTCGAGGGCCTTGCCCTGCGGCATGCCCTCGATGATGTCGTGCAGGAGCACGTCGCCGAGTTCCTTTTCCGCGAGCCGCTGCGCGGTCGTTGCGCCGACAAAACCGCCGCCCACCACCGTGATTTTCATGGGAAGGATGTTCCTTTTGGGGATGCGCGCCCGTGACGCGGGCGCATCGGATGGGGGAAGGTTAAGGCGCTCCGGCGCAGGAGGCAAGGCCGCGCGGGCCGGGGGCCAGGCGGTATCCCGAAATCGGCGAAAGATTTTTTGAAACTTTGGGAACCGGCGGGCGTCCTAGCGTCTCTATGAAATCCTCCCTCCTCAAGCTGGCCCTCGCGGCCCTCGTGATCTGCGCGCCGGTCGCGCTGCACGCCCAAACCGACACCACCAACCCGATCGCGACCTCGCCGGTCAAGAGCCCGGACACCGCGACGTCCTCCACGGCCTCGACCAAGACGAGCAAGATCCCGTACAAGGGCACGGTCAAGTCGATCGACGCGTCCTCCATCGTGGTCACGACCTCGAAGGGCGACCTGACGTTCGCGATCTCGGACATGACCAAGGTCAAGGTGGACAAGAAGAAGGCCGCCGTCACTTCCGTGACCGCAGGCGAGAAGGTGACCGGTTCGTACGTGAAGAATGCGGACGGCACGATGACCGCCGCGTCGATCCACGCGACGAGCGCGAAATAATCGGTTTTCAATCGATGACAAAAGCCGCCGGCTCAGCCTGGCGGCTTTTTCGTTTTCCGACGTATCCGTCGCGCCGGCTGCGCCGTCTTGTGCCGGGATGAAGCGGGTCCTTTTTGCTTTGGCTTGCGGGGTGGCGTGCGGCTGGGCTCTGGGCGCCGTGGCCCAAGGTGCGCCAACTGCCGATGCGCCGCGATCGTTTCAGGGGAAGGTCTATCAGGTGGATACCATCTATAATACTATCGATGTGATCATGCCGGACCGGAAGCGGACGTTGTGGGCAGATGCGGGGACGCAGGTGCGGGTGCACGGCCGGCGAGCGCAGTTGATCGATATTGCGATGGGGGAGTCAGTGAGCGGGACGTACCGGAGCGGTCCGCACGGTGCGCTTCGTCTCGTGACGATCGATGACGCGGGTCAGTAGGGCGGCAACCTGCGTCGGCCGGGGATGCCTTTGTTGTAGCGGCGGTCTATGACCGCCGATGGACATGCGATGATCCTTCGCGCGGCCTTGGTGGTCCTAGACCGCCGCTTGCTCTGAGAAAAGATGGCGGATCGCCGGCAGCAAGGATCGGCGCGCGTTGCGGAAATGCTTTCCTTTTCCGGACGGATTTTGCCGCGGCGGCGGGCTCCGGCCTCTGGACCACGCGAGCTACCGTTGGATGTCTGTCTGCGCTCCGTCAGGTAGCCCGCTCTCCGAGCGCTGGTCAGGTGCGGACGCGTGTTCTACTCGGACCGGCGCTCGGAGAGCGCCGGCTGCCTGTGTTTCGGTCAATGCCCTGTCCACGGGCGCGATAGCTCAAGGGTATCTCTTAGAGCGCCGGTTACCTGGGCACGGGACGTCCTGGCTCACTGATCCTTGTCCACCGTGCGTTCGCCGGTGAAGAATTCCTGGAGGTCGCCGCCGATGCCGAGGAAGGTGCGCTTGACGTCGGTGCCGAAGTCGTTGGCATCGCTTTCCACGTTGCCGTGGTGTTCCGTCGTCGTGGTGCTGGTGCTGGTGGTCGAGGTGGTGACTTCGCTGCCGGTGCCGGGCGGGGCGTAGGCGGCGACGGAGGAATCGAGCGCGTTGATATAGACGAAGCCGCGGCTCTGGCTGGCGCTCATCAGCTCGATGCGCCAGCGGAAGGGGCGGTTGGTCGCGCTTTGCTTCAGCAGCGCGCGCACGGAGTCGTAGGCGATCTGGTGCCGGGCGGCGTACTGCTGCGCGGCGGCGAGCGCGGGGCCTTCCGGCGTCATGCGCGCGGGGTCGAAGGCGAGGTCGTTGCGATAGACCACGCCGCCGTTGGCCGCATAGGTCTTGACGATCTGGTTGTTGGCCACCAGGACGGCACGTCCGTGCGAGGGGATGCTGGGATCGTAGAAAATGATGTACCACTTCTGGATCGAGTCGGGCGCGCCGGTGCCGTAAATCGAGACGACGCGGTCCTGCACGGCCGGGTTCACCGCGCCGCGCGCGACCTGGAACGCCTGATTGACGGAACTTTCGGCCCGCGCGGCCGCGGCGGACGCAAGAACGAGGAGGGTCATCACCGCGAAACCTGACGGGAGGAAACGAGGGAAGTTCATGCGCCAGCTTGCGAAAAATCGACCGGCCGCGCAACCCGAATTGCGCCGGCCACAAGGCTGGAAAGCGGCCGGCCGGCCGCTGAAAAACCGGCGAAAGGCCATTGATTCTTGCACGCGCTTGTGTCCTTGTTACTGTCAACGCATGTCACCGCGCCTTCCTCTCGCTTTCATGGCGGCGCTGGCCCTCGCCGGATGCAACCAGGCTTCCGCCGACAAGGATCCGGCGCAGACCGATTCGGAAAGCAACCCGAACTACAAACAGGCCCAGCAGGATCTCGACAATCATAACCCGCAGGCGGCGGCTTCCGATTACGAGGCGGCGCTGGCGGCGAACCCGAAGCTGGCCGGGGCCCATTACGAACTGGGCGTGATCTACGGCGACCAGCTGAACGACCCGATCAGCTCCATCTATCACTTCAAGCAGTTCCTCGTGCTGTCGCCCAGCACCGACAAGAAGGACCAGGTGCAGGCGCTGATCGACAAGGAGGGGCAGGATTACGCCGCCTCGCTGCCGAACAACAAGCCGCAGATCACGCAGGCGGACCTGGACAAGGTGACGGCGGACAACGCCGCGCTGAAGAAGCAGGTGGACGATGCGAACACGACGATCGCCGAGTTGCAGGACAAGCTGAAGCACCACGAGGAAGTCGCGGCGGCCTCGACCGACGTGGCCGCGCCGGCGCCGGCCTCGGCGGCGACCGATGCCACGGCGACCCCTTCCGCTCCGCCGAAGGCGCTGCCGGTGGACCAGGCCCAGGCGGCCAAGGGCAACGCGGACACGGATGCAGCGGCTGCCTCGGTGAGCGGCGGACCTGCCGCGGGCGCGCGCAGCTACACGGTGGTGAAGGGCGACAGCTACTGGAAGATCGCCAAGAAAATGTACCCGGGCGACACGAAGAACGGTGTCGCGAAGATCCAGGAAGCCAACAAACAAACGATGGGCAAGCCACTGAAAATTGGGCAGATCCTGGTCATTCCCTAAAACACGACATGGCCCGCAAAACGTCTTCCGTCATCCCGCCCGACGATTATTCCGAGGAGCAGGAGGAGCTCATTCCGACCAGCGCCCCGATCGACCAGGGTTCGTCGGCGAACGAGATCAACCTCAAGGTCCAGCACGTCCAGGAACAGCTCCTCGACCTGCGGCGGCAGCAGGAGGAGATCGAGCGCCAGAAGCGCGAGCTGGAGGAACTCAGCCGCAAGCAGCGGGACTTCGACGAAGGGCGCCGCGACATCGTGGAGAAGCTCACCCGCGGGCTCATCCTGCTGGAGCGTCATGAACAGGAGGCCAAGCGCGAGCTCGAGCAGATCAAGATCGTGCGGGACAATTTCTCCGAGCACTTGCAGCAGACGGAGACGCTCAACCCCGCCGAGGCGCCCGACGAGGAGCTGGCCGGCGAGCTGACCAAGGCGCTGGCCCGGATCGAGCAGGCCAAGAACATCTTCAGTCAATCGCGCGCCCGCCTGGCCGCGCTGCGCCAATCCGAGGAGGGCGGCCCGGTCGAGATCGCGCCCGAGTACGCGGGAGAAGCGGCGCCGGTCTACGAGAAATCGTTTGGCACGATGGTGCGCGACGGGTTTGCCTATTCCCTGCCGGCGCTGGTCGTGGCGGTGCTCGGCCTCGCGGCCTATCTCGCGCTGCACCATTGATCCGCGCGCGGGCTCATCCTTTCATGCCGCGGCACCGCAAGGAACCTGACCCGCTCTCCGGAAAGCGCAAGCTGCTGGCCGACCAGGAACGTCTCCTGGCCGAGCGCATGGCCAAGCTGAACGCACGGCTGGCCAACAACGGCGAGGAGGAGACGGGCCCCCCGAGAAAGCCGGAGCCACCGGTCTGGCGGCTGGAAGAGGACGCGCGGCCGCTACCCCGGGGTGAGATGAGTGCCTCCGCGCGGCGCGGGCTGGCCGCGCAACGGCAGCGGGACAAGGTCATCTTTTTCATCACCATGGCCGCCTTGCTGGTGGTGGTTCTGCTGGTGCTCGCACTGGCCCGCGCGCACCTCGCCGGCAGCCTTCCTAGGTCGTAGGAATTTTTCAGGGCGTTAAGCACAAAAGGCAGCCCGATCTCGGGAAAAAGCTGGCGCGGCTCAACATTCAGGCTCAACCTTTTTTTCGCGGTCGATTTCGGCAGGAGTTCGCGAAGATGAAGGACTTTCGCACAGCACCGAGAAAAAGTCGCTTGGGCTTCAGCCTCGTTGAAGCGTCCATGTCGCTCGGCATTTTGAGCATGGGATTGCTGAGCCTGACGCCGCTCCTCGGGCTGGGTCTCACCTCGGCCCGGCAATCGCGCGACGGCGAGACCTGCGCTCAGATCGCGCGCGATCTGGAGGCGGAGGCGCGCGAGGGCACGCTCGCGACAGGCAGCGGCTACTGCGACCAGGAAGGCAACGCGTGCCCCAGCGCCCAGGCGCGGTTCGCCACGCAGACGGCGACGACGACTCTGGCGGGAAACTGCACGCGCGTGACCATCCAGGTCACGCCGCTGGGTGCCCCGAACCGCCCCTCGTCGTATGCGGTTGTGTTGCCGCCGAACTGACTCGCGCCGGTTTGGGCGGCGTGGCTTCACCCTGCTGGAAGCGCTCGCCACGCTGCTCGTCGTCCTGCTGGCCTTTGCGGCCCTGGGGCCCTACATCGACGGCATTCAGAAAGCGTGGCAATCGGCGGCGGACGACCCGTGGGCGGACGCCGCCTCGGCCTTCGAGACGGTGACGGAATCCCTGGCGGGAGCGACGCTCGAGCCGTATCAGGACTACGCCGATGCGAACGGGGCCTTTGCCGGCACGGCGGGCGCGGGCTTCACGCCGTATCAACTGGCGCGGCATTCGGACCTCGCGTTCGTGTGCGGGGCAAGTTCCGGGCCGGGCGGGTTGCTCGCGACGACGGGCCGCACGACGGCGACCACGAGCGTCTTCTTCACCGCGGCGGCGGGGCTGACGCAAGTCGACGCGCAGGCCGGGCTCAATCACCTGCTGAATGCGAAGGGCTACTTCGTGGAGTTCGGCGGCGACAACCAAGTGCCCAGCTTTTTTAGCGGGCTCTCGCGACAGCGCTGGCGGTTGAAGGCGGTGGCGCAGCCGTCGGAGGCGCTGCAGGTTTTTGCCGGCACAACCTCGGCGGCGTGGATCGCGCAACTGGCGGGCAGCACGGCGGCGCCGGCGATCCTCGCGGAGAACGTGATCGCGCTGGTGATCGTGCCGGAGAAGGCGGCGTCGCAGCCGATCGCGCAGTTCGCCTACGACTCGCGCGATGCGACCGCAGCCGCCACGTTCGCGCAGCTTCCGCCGCTGGTGCACGTGGTCCTGGCGGCGATCGACGAACCGTCCGCGGCGCGGCTGGCGGCGCAGAACGGGGCGACCGCTCCGGCGCTCGTGCCGCCGGCGCTGTTCCGGGACGCAACGCAGGTCGCGTCCGACACGGCGGCGCTCGACAGCGCGCTGACCGCCGCGCGGGTTGGGCATCGCATCTTCCAGCGCGACGTGGTTCTCGCCGGTTCCACGTGGTCCAGCCCGCCCTGAAGATGACCATGGGTACGCGCGGGTTTTCGCTCATCGTCGTCCTGGCTGCCCTGGCGATCATGAGCCTGCTGCTCGTGGCCATCTTTGCCGGGAACACGCACGGGGTGCGCTTTGCGCAAAACGAGGCGGCGACGGCGCGCGCGGGCATGCTGGCCGACAGCGCCGAGGCGCTGGTGATCGGGCAAATCCGGCAGGCCACGACGCCGGCGGGGCAGGCGTGGATCTCGCAGCCCGGGCTGATCCGCACGTTCGCGGCGGGCAGTTCCACGCGCACACCGTCGGCGTGCTACAAGCTTTACTCAGCCGCGCAGATGATCGACACGAGCGGCAGCGTCTCGTTCCTCGCCGCCGACGTGCCAACGGACTGGAACTCGCCGGCGAACGCGAGCGTTTACACCGACCTGAACACGCCGGTGCAGACGACGTCGGGCACGAATCTTTACCCGATCCTGGATGCGCAGGCGGTGACGAGCGTTCCCGGCCTGAGCAGCGATGCGGGCCATGCGGTGGAGATGCCGGTGGCGTGGCTCTACCAGTTGCAGGACGGCTCGCTGGGACCGGCGAGCGCGGCGACGGCGGGCAATCCGATCATGGGCCGGGTCGCTTTCTGGACGGACGACGAGACGTCGAAGATCGACGTCAATACGGCGGGCGCGTCGTCGCCGTGGAACATGCCGTGCACCACGTCGGCGACGGACGCGACGTGGGCGACCACGCAACCGGCGACGGGCGAGTTCGAGCGCTATCCGGGGCATCCCGCGGGCGTCGACCTAAGCGGGCTTTTCGGGGCGCTGAGCGGGGATCAACTGCTGGCCCTGACGCCGCGCTACGATGCAGGCGGGTCGGAGTTCGGCACCCAGACGACCACGGCGGCGAGCGCGATTCCGCTGAAGATGGACCGGCTGTACGGCTCGGTGGATGAGCTCTGCTTCGGGCCGAAGCTGAACTCCGCCGGACAGCGCCCGCCGAGCGCGGTCACTCCCGCGCAGGTCGAACTGGCGCGGTTTGTTCTGACTGCTCACAGCCACGCGCCGGAGACGACGCTGCTGGGCGAGCCGCGCGTGGCGATCTGGCCGGTGAGCAGCGCCCCCGGCGACAGCACGCGCACCACGGCGGCGGACCGGGCGGTCGCGAGCGACGCCGCGGTGGGCACGGCCGCCTCGGGCATCGTTCCCTACTACTTCCAGCGCCAGGATGCCACGAGCGCGACGACCGATCTCGATGCCACGGCGTCGCCCGGCAATGACGCGTTGTATTCGGGCCTGGTGGCGGCCGGGAGCGAGCAACTTCCCGGCAACGCGAGCACGTTTGCGCAGAAATATCCGGGCATGCAGTGGCCGCAGTTGATGGTGGAAATCCTGGATGCGATTCGAGGCTTCAACGCCATCGATCCGGCGGCGCGTTCGGTGAGCGCGCCGACTTCCTTCGTTCCGTTTGCAGCGGGCGATGCGACGGGGGTGGGTCGCGGCCTTATCGTGCCGCTTACCACCACGGCGAGCGGCACGACGCTGCGCGGGCTGGGACGGTATCCGACGCTCTTTGGGCTGACGCTGGTGCTCTACGTGTCGGGCTATGGCTTCAACGACGGAACGTCGATCGATTACGAGACCTCGCCGGATGGGGATGGCTCGAGCTGGCGCACGAATTTCCCGATCCAGAAACCGCCGGGCAGCCGCTGGAGCAGCGTGAACAAGGCGCTGGTGCGCGCGTTCATTGTGCCGACCACGTTCCAGCCCAACTGCGGTTTCCCGGAGGTGAGCGAGGCGTGCTCGATCCAGATCACGGGGTTGGATCAGTTGTCGGCGACGGTGAAGGGCGTCACGACCAGCTTCGGCTTCAGCAAGGTTTGCACCTCGCCGCTGCTGAGCGATGTCGCGGCGGGCACCAGCGTGGACCGCGCGTGGGGCGGCTTTGAGGGACCGACCGCCTGGTGCGCCGCGGCGGCGGACGCGGTGAGCAAGGGCAGCAGCTATCCGTTGACCGGGGCGAAGGCGGTGCCCGTCCCGGATGGGACGCTGATGGACAGCCAGACCAAGGGGCCCTCCGCCTACTACTCGTGGAGCAACGTGGTGACGACGACGGCGATCAAGGGGCTGACGGTGCAAATCCTGGATCGGGCGGGAAATTCGGTGCAGACGCTGCAGGTGAACCTGCCGTCGCTGGCGGCGGTCCCCGTGGCGAACGGCGAGGCGGATCATGCCGACAGTTTGCTCTCGAGCTCGCAGGCCGACTGGGCGACGAATCCGAATTGCGCCGTCGCGCCGTCCTATTATATGACGCTGCGCAACCGGCTGCTGACGACGTCGCGCAGCCGCGCGCTCATGATCCAGGCGGGCGATGCGAGCCTGAGCGTCGAGCCGGCGATCGATCCGCGGGTCATCGCGGTGCTGCCGTCGGTGCCGGCGACGTTCTTCCATCAGGCGACCACCACGCGCACGACGGCGAGCATGTCGAATCCGAACGCGACGTTTGGGTATCACTACCACAATCTTCGCTTCGCTGATGGAACGAGCGCCGCGTTTGTCGGCACGCAAATGCCGACGCTGGCCGGCAACGCTTTCGTGGCGCCGAGCGCGGGCATCTCGGTGACCGATTGGGATTCGGGCGGGACGGTGACGTATCCCTCCACTTCCGGCGCGGTGGTGAGCGCTCCGCTGGGTGCGGGCGCGGTGACGATGAAGTCACTGGACGGGACGGTGAGCGGTCCGGTCGGCGATTGGGACACCGGCCCGGGCCTGGGCCCGGATGGCGCGCTGGCGAATTTCCCGGACGAGGGCACGACGCTCGATCCTAGCGTGGCGTACCAGTCGCTGGGGCCCGGCCTGCTCGGTGCGGCGACGCGACGCTCGCCCAACGCGCTTCTTCCATCGCCCGTCGTCTTCGGCTCGTTGCCCGCGGGCGTGAACCCGGCGCAACCGGCGAGTTCGCAGCCGTGGCGCACGCTGGTTTTTTGCCCGTACCCCGCCGCCGACCAGGCGCATCCGGGCCTGACCTCGCCGCCCGATTACGACCTGCTCGACCGGTTCTGGATGCCGGTGGTCGAGCCGTACGGCATCAGCACGCGCTTCGAGACGGCGGGGAAGATCAACCTCAACGACCAGATCGCGCCGTTCACCTACCTGCATCGCACCACGGCGCTGCACGCGCTGCTGCACGGCCTGCGCATTCCGGCTCTCGCGTCGACCGACGCGGGACTTTCGCCGACCACGGGAGGCGATTACAAGATTCTGCCCGCCACCTCCGGCTTTCAGCCGTGGCGCACGGTGGATGAAAACGCGACCATCACGCAGCTCGAAAGCCGGTTTGCCAACGGCGACGTCTACCTGACGGAAGGCGAAATCTGTGCCGTGCCGCTGATCCCGGACAATCTCGGCACGTTCACGCCGGAGACCTATTGGACCAGCCGGAGCGGCCCGGGGTTTCTCACCGGCGACAACCTGCGCGAGCTGCCCTACGCGCAGATCTACAGCCGGCTGACCACGCGCTCAAACTCGTTCACCATCCACGTCCGCGCGCAGGCGCTGCAGAAGATCAACGACCATACCAATCCGGCCGTCTGGCGCGAGGGCGTTGACCGGGTGGTGGGGGAATGGCGCGGCTCCTATGAGATCGAGCGTTACCTCGATCCCAACGCGCCTGCGCCGAAGCCGGGCGCGCCGCTGGGGCCGTACAAGTTTCGCATCGTGAGCGCGCAACGGTTCACGCCGTAGCTGTGGCGGCGCGGGGGCTTCGTGCGATATTAAGCGTCTTCGCCGCCCGCGCGGCGAGGCCCGCCCATGAACGGATTCGAAGCACTGCAACAGCTCCGGCTGCCGGACGCCTGGCAGGCGGAGGCGATTCGCGGCCTGGCCGCGGGGGACGACGTGATCGTCCAGGCGCCGACGGGCGCGGGCAAGACGTTCATCTTCGAGCAGTTCTTCCAGCAGCGGCGCGGGCCGGGGCAGGCGATCTACACCGTGCCGACGCGGGCGCTGGCCAACGACAAGTTTGCGGAATGGACGCGGCGCGGGTGGCGCGTGGGCATCACCACGGGGGACCTGATCCACGACCCGGCCGCGCCGCTGGTGGTCGCAACACTGGAGGCGCAGCAGCAACCGGCGGACGCGGTGCTTTACTGCGTGGACGAGTATCACTGGCTGGCCGATCCGCTGCGCGGGAACCACTACGAGGGGACGATCCTGTCGCTTCCACGGCGGGCGCAGTTGCTCCTGCTGAGCGGCAGCGTGGCCAATCCCGAGGCGGCGCGCGACTGGCTGTTGCGCCTGGAGCGCGGCCGCGGCGTCACGCTGGTGGTGCAGAAGGAGCGGCCTGTGCCGCTGGAGGAAGTGGAGATCGAGTCGATGGCGCGCAACGTGCCCGCGGAGATCACCGGCTACTGGACGCGGCGCATCGCGGGCGCGCTGCGCGAGGACCTCGGCCCGATCCTGATCTTCGCGCCGCACCGCCGCGAGGCGGAAAAGATCGCGCGCGACGTGGCCGCGCGCATTCCATGCCCGCAGCCGATGCGCCTGACCAAGGAGCAGGAAACGGCCGCCGGGCCGGAGCTGGCCAAGCTGCTCGGCCAGCGCGTGGCGTTTCACCACAGCGGGCTCAGCTACCAGCAGCGCGCAGGGCTGGTCGAGCCGCTGGCCAAGGGCGGCCAGTTGCGCGTGGTCGTGGCCACGCTGGGGCTGAGCGCGGGCATCAATTTTTCGCTGCGCTCGGTGCTCGTCACGGGCACGAGTTTCAACGCGGGCGGGATTCCGCGCGAGGTTTCGCCGTCGGAACTCTTGCAGATGTTCGGCCGCGGCGGGCGGCGGGGACTCGACGAACAGGGGTACGTGCTGGTGACGGAGCGCTCGCCGCGGCTGGGCCAGGGTCGCACCGGCCGGTTGCGCCGCGCGGCGCCGCTGCCATGGCGTCCGCTGCTGCAGGAACTGGAGGAAGGCCGCTCGATCCATGAGGCGTGCGCGGATTTCCAGCGCCGACTTTTCACGAGCGAGTTTATTCCACTGGGCATTGAGTCCACGCAAAAGATCGAGGGCCCGCTGCCGTGCGGACTGCGCACCGATGCGGGTCGGGCGCGGCTGGTGCGGCGCACGAATGATCCCGCGCCGTTTTGCTTCACCTGCGCGCACCGGCCGGAATGTCTGGCGCTCGATCCGAAGCCGACGCTGATCTGGCTGTGGAACCGGCTCGGCCTGCTCGACAAGCACCTGCAGCTCACGCGGCGCGGGCGCGTCATGGCCCGCTTTTCCGGCCCGGAAGGCCTGGGGGTGATCGCGGGTTTGGAGGACGAGAAATATCCGCTGACGGATTTGCTCGAGGACATCGCGAACCTGGCGGCGGGCGATCGCTTCTGCGGGAACGAGCCGCGCTGGGCGGGACGGCTGGCCTTCGCCTGTCACAAGGCGTTCAAGCGTTTTCAGAGCGACGGCTTTCTTTCCGATGGCGTGCCGGTGAACTACGGATCGGGCGGCGCGGAGATTGTCCGCGCGTTGCGGATCAAGAAGTACGTGCCGATGCAGGGGTTGGAGGAGGAGGTGCGCCGCGGCGACGTGGACCGGCTCATCATCGAGTGGAAGAGCCTGCTGCGCCAGGTGGCCGGAGGCGCGGAGGACGCGACCTGGCCGCGTTGGAACGAGTTCCGGCGCTTGTGCCAGGCGGAGCTGGCGCAATACGAGAAGTCGGGGCTGCCCGGGCTTCCGGTGCTGACGGCGGAGCAGGAAAAGCCGATCAGCCATCGGCTGAGCATGGGCCGGGCGTTTTCGTTTTGAGGATCGCCGGAGCGGCGTTGATGACCGGCGCACTCGCGCGTTCCGCCCTTAGTCAGGTCGCCGGCGCTCTCCGAGCGCCGGTCGGTTGCGGACGCGTGGTGTACTCGGACCG
>CAZZYY010000071.1:0-10600 GCA_964658475.1 uncultured Candidatus Methylacidiphilales bacterium
GCGCTCTCCGAGCGCCGGTCCGAGTAGGAAACGCGTCCGCAACCGACCGGCGCTCGGAAAGCGCCGGCTACCTGTTATGTTCGCCGGCGAGAGGACTCGAGCTGCCGTCCAGCAGCGGACCGATCCCGGCTCGAACGAAAGTCTGGTACTGGAGATTTCTACAGAGCAAGCGGCGGTGTGTGACTGCCGGCGAAGATTCGCAGGATTTCCGTCGGCGGTCATAGTCCGCGGCTCCAGCTGCAACCTACGGCGCCGCCGCTTCCAGCCCATGCTCCTGCAGGAACTCGTGCATCCGCGGATCGTCGGCGGAAAACGGCGGCATCCATTCGCCCAATCGCTCGCGCGTCCAGTAGACGTGCCGCGGGTTGCCGGGCGGCGCAAAATGATAGCTGTATTCCACCGCGCGGATGAACCGCGGCGGCGCGTTCGGAAATGGATTCGCGCCGATCAGGCCCAGCGTTTGCGGATCGTTGCGCAGCAGATGCGCCGCGAGGCTCACCGCCCACGGGCAATCATCCGGCGTTTCCATCGGCGCAAACCAGAGCTGCCAGTCGAGGTGCGGTTGATAAGGCGCGATCTGGATCGGCGCCGTGGCCGGATCGCTCGGCTGCGCCAGCCAGCGATACTCCTTCCAGTCCGTGGCCGTGGCGGGATCGGCGCTCATCGTCCCTTCGAAGACCACGCCGCGCCGGTCCTTCCACCCGATGTTCTGCGTCACCGCGCCAAAAACCCCGTAGCTGCTCACCAGCCCAAAAGGCTCGTACGACTCGATCATGCGCTGCCGTGGCGAGCAAAGATTGAGCACCACGGGGATCGTCAGGCAGCCGACGAGCGCGGCCAGCGCATAGCTCGCGCCTTGCATGGCCCAGCTGCGCTTTTGCACCTGTTGCGCCGTCGCCGCCTGCGCCGCCAGCCGGCCCCGAAAGATCGCGCCCAGAAACCGGTCGTCGAAGCAGGCCAGCGCCGGAACAATCGTCAGCCAATTCAGGAAAGAAAAGTTGCCGCCCAAAATAAGAATCACCTGCAGCCCGCCCATAAAGAGGCCCGCGGCGATCCGCGCCGGTCGCGGCCAGAAGGCGAAGAACGGCACCACCAGCTCGACAAAGAACGTAAACAGCACGCCAAGCTCCAGAAACCAATGCGGCGCGCGATGGAAATAGACGCTCAACGGATTAGGAATCGGCTGCGTCTCGAAGAAGTAATTCAGCGCCGTGAGATCGTGCCACCACGGGTCGCCTCGCAGCTTGATCAGCCCCGCGCCCAGCATGATCTTCACGATCAGCACACGAAAGAGCACGATGACCGCATACGGCGGAGGCCGCGCGGGGAATGGGCGCGCATCGAGCAGCGGGACGAGGAAGATCGCCAGAAAGCCGGTCTCCGGCAGCTGGATTTCCCACCCGAAGCTGTACCAGTCCTGCCCCACATGCACGATGGAGAGATAGAGCGCCCAGAGGATCGCCATGATGATCGAATTGGCGAAGCCCGCCGTGACCGCGCAGGCAAGGAGAAGCCCGATCCACGGCACCAGGCGCAACATCGTGTCGGAGCAATCCAGCCAGAAAAGCGACGGTAATTGCCAGAAGCCCTCCAGGCTGGACCCGAAATGGTTCGCGACCAGCGGCAGGTACAACCGCACCGGCGTGAGTCCCTGCGAACCGATCAGCGGCACGAGTTGGTTCACCGCGGCGAGAAACGCCACGAGATAAACAAACCCAAGCAGGCGCAGGACGACGAAACGCGTCAGCCAGTAACTTTCGCGGGAGTGGAGACGGAAATCCACGCCGCAAGCTTGCCCGATCGCCCCGGCCGGGCCAAGCGGGGGCGCGGCTGGCCGGGGCATGGGGGATTGCCCGAGGCCTCGACCGGGCTTGCGCCCACCCCCGCATCGGCCAATTTGGGCGGATGCACGGATTCCTCCGCCCGCGCCGGGTGCTGTCCATTCCGCTCCCGCATCGGGAGACGGTTTTTGCGACGGCGGCGATCGCCCTGCTTTGCGCCATGGTCGCCGTGATCGGGGTCAAGCAGTGGCGGCACGCGCGCCAGCAGCAGCAGCAGGCCCAGGCGCAAATTCCCAACCGGCAGCTGGTGGATCGCGCCCTCAATGCCCGCGTCGAGAACCTGCTCGCCTCCATGTCGCTCCAGGAAAAGATCGGCCAGCTGACCCAGTACACCCCCGGCGTGCTCACCGGCCCGGACGCGCCGAAGCTCGACTACGACGCGCTCATCGCGCAGGGGCAGATCGGCTCGCTCTTCAACGTCGTCGGGGCGGCGAAGACAAACGGCTACCAGCACATCGCGGTGGAAAAGAGCCCGCACCACATTCCGCTGATCTTCGGCTACGACGTGATCCACGGCGAGCGCACGATCTTTCCCGTGCCGCTGGCGCTTTCCTCCAGTTTCGATCCCGGCCTGGTGGAGCAGGTCTCCCGTGTCGCCGCCCAGGAATCGTGCCTGGACGGGGTGCGCTGGGTTTTCTCGCCCATGGTCGACATCGCGCGGGATGCGCGCTGGGGCCGGATCACGGAAGGCGCCGGCGAGGACACCTACCTCGGCTGCTCACTCGCGCGCGCCTACATTCGCGGGTATCAGGGTGACGATCTGTCGAAGTCCGATGCCGTGGCCGCGTCCGTGAAGCACTTTGCCGCCTACGGCGCGCCCAATGCCGGCCGCGAGTACAACACCGTCGACATGTCCGAGCTCAGCTTGCGCCAGGTCTACCTGCCGCCCTACCACGCCGCGGTCGACGCGGGCGCCGCCACGGTGATGAGCGCGTTCAATCCCCTCAACGGCGTGCCCGCCAGCGCCGATCCCTTCACGCTCACCACCATCCTGCGCCACGAGTGGAACTTCGCCGGGTTTGTCGTGAGCGACTACGGCGCCGTGCGCGAATTGATGAACCACGGCATCGCGGAAAACGGCTCCGTCGCGGCGGAAAAGGCGCTGAGCTCCGGTGTGGACATGGACATGATGAGCGACCTCTACCGCACGCGGCTGACCGGGCTGGGCACGGGCGACGATCCGCCGCTCAGTCCCGCGGTGATCACGGAGGCCGCGCGCCGCGTGCTGCGCGTGAAGTTCGCGCTCGGTCTCTTCGACCATCCGTATGCGGACGAAAAAGCCGCGCCCGCCATCACGCCCGAGAAGCGCGCGCTTGCCCGCCAGGCCGCGGCGGAGAGCATCGTGTTGCTGAAAAACAGCACGGTGCTTCCCTACGCCGCGCCCACGCTGCCGCTCCCGAAGAACGCCCCGCACATCGCGCTGATCGGCCCGCTGGCCGACTCGGCCGTGGACATGCTCGGCTCCTGGTCCGCCGCGGGCAAGGCCGGGGACGCCGTCACCCTGCGCGACGCCTTGCGCGCCCACTGCCTGGCCGCGAAGACGCAGCTCCTGTTCGCCCACGGCACCGACATTCTCACCGATTCGCAGGACGGCTTCGATGCCGCGCTCACCGTGGCGAGGCAGGCCGACGTGGTCGTCCTTGCGCTCGGTGAATCGGGCGCGCTCATGACCGGCGAGTCCTCCTCCGTCACGCGCCTCGACCTCCCCGGCAACCAGGAGCAACTGCTCGAGCAGGTCACCGCCCTGGGCAAGCCCACCGTGCTCGTGCTCTTCACCGGCCGGCCGCTCGCCATCAAGTGGGCCGCCGCGAACGTCCCCGCCATCGTCGAGGCTTGGTATCCCGGCATCGAGGCGGGCAACGCCGTCGCCGACGTGCTCTTCGGCGACACGAATCCCGCCGGGAAGATCACCGCGACTTTCCCGCGCGCGGTGGGACAGGAGCCCATCTTCTATAATCAACTCCCCACCGGCCGGCCGCCGGTCGACGTCGATCTCACGCGCCCGCCGGAAAGCGGCGCGGAGAAATATTTCTCCCGCTATATCGACGAGACCAACGCGCCGCTTTATCCCTTCGGCTTCGGCCTCTCCTACACCACCTTCAGCTACGGGCCGCTCTCCGTCAGCCAGCCGAAAATTTCCGCGCAGAAGCTGCTCCATCCGCCCCTCGGTCGCCTGTTCCCGCCGCCGAAGGACGTCCACGTCGGCGTGGACCTGAAGAACACCGGCAAGGTGGCCGGCACGGAAGTGGCCCAGCTCTATATCCGCACCACCGGCGGCACGGTCGAGGAACCCGTGCGCGAACTCAAGGGCTTCCAGCGCGTCACCCTGGAACCCGGCGCAACGAAGCACCTCGACTTCACCCTCGGCCGCGACGAATTGCAGCACTACGACGTCAACATGCAGCGCACCATCGAGCCCGCCCACATCGACGTCTGGGTCGGCGGCAGCTCCCTCGCCACCCAGACCGCGTCATTCGAAATCACGCCCTAACAGCTAGCCGGCGATTCCGAGCGCCGGTCAGCTGCGGACGCGCATCCTATCCTCATGCCTGAATTGACAGTGAGGACCTCTTTGCCAAACGAGCCTGAACTCCAGATTTCAAGAGTCCGCTAACTCCCGTGCCCCGAGTAGAGGCACTTCCCGTGGTTGAGGCTCGTAAAAAGGAGCGCCCGTGCCGATGTTCCTAGAAGAACCTGTGCGCGGCGCCGAAAAGCCAAGTGTCTTCGTAAATTGCTTTCTTTTCCCCGGAAGCAGTCAAGCTACAGTCCTCGATCACGCGCCGACGTGCCGACGGCTCATGAACGATTTGACCGAAACCAGCCAAAAAGAAGATCCCAAGGTCGTCATTATTGGCGCGGGCCCCGCAGGATTGACGGCCGCCTATGAGCTGGTGGTCCGTTATGGAATACCTTCCACCATCCTGGAAGCGGATAGCGTGGTCGGCGGCATCAGCCGAACGGTCGAGCGCGATGGATGGCGTTTTGACATCGGCGGACATCGCTTTTTCACCAAGGTGAAATCTGTCGAAGCCCTGTGGCACGAGATTCTGCCCGACGAAGATTTCATGCTTCGCCCCCGCATGAGCCGGATTTACTACAACGGTAAATACTATGATTATCCCCTCAAGGCGCTCAACGCCCTGGGCAATCTGGGACTCGTGGAATCCCTGCTGTGCGTGCTGTCCTACGCGTGGGCTCGAATCAATCCGCCAAAGGACACCACCACGCTCGAGGGCTGGATTGTCGCCCGCTTCGGTTGGCGGCTCTATAAGCATTTCTTTAAGACCTATAATGAGAAGCTGTGGGGCGTGCCGGTAAACAAACTCCCCGCTGATTTCGCCGCCCAGCGGATCAAGAATCTTTCGCTTTTCAACGCGATCATGAACTCGCTGCTTCCCAAGCGAAAGCAGCGGAACATCACCTCGCTGATCGAGGAATTCCAATATCCCAAATACGGTCCCGGAATGATGTGGGAAAAATGCCGCGATCTGGTCTTGGCTCGCGGATGCAAGATCGTCATGAACCAGCGAGTCACCGCCGTGCGCCGCGAGAATGGCCGCGCCGTGTCGGTGGAAACCCAGGACCGGACCGGAGCTCGTACCGAATACGCCTGCGACCACGTCATTTCGTCGATGCCCATCTCGCAATTGTTAAAGTCTATAACGCCCGCTGCGCCGCCGGCAGTGACTCAGTCCGCTCAAGATCTGCGTTACCGCGACTTTCTCACCGTCGCCTTGGTCGTCCCCGAGGCCTATAGTTTTCCTGACAACTGGATCTACGTGCATTCGAAGGATGTGCAGGTCGGTCGCATTCAAAACTTTGGTTCATGGTCGCCCTATCTCGTCAAGGAAGGGCGCACCTGCCTCGGGCTGGAATTCTTCGTCTTTGAGGGAGACGCGACTTGGAATAAACCCGACGAGGAACTCATCGAACAGGGCAAGCGTGAGCTCGCGATTCTAGGCTTGGTTGACCCGGCCAAGGTTGAAGCTGGATACGTCGTGCGCATGCCTAAGGCTTATCCGTTCTATGATGAGCACTATAAGGCCAACGTGGCGCGGATCGTGGATTGGCTCAATAGCCATACGCCGAATATCCATCCCGTGGGCCGCAATGGCATGCACCGTTACAACAACCAGGATCATTCCATGGTCACGGCCATGTTGACCGCCGAAAACATCGCCCGCGGGACCCATCACGATGTGTGGAGTGTCAACGTCGAGGACACCTATCATGAAGAAGACGAGGCGGGGAAGAACGATCCGGGCCGCGGCACCCGCGGGACCGGCCGCGACGCCCCCGTCATCCCTCGCAGCCACTACCCTGCGGATCATCCGGTCAACCAAGCTTCCCGGTGAGACGTTCACCACGTGTTCGAGGTGTGCTTTCTAAAGACACTCTATATGGAAGCAACTCACCTTGAGGTGATCCTTCACTTACATGCCCATCCACGCACCGCCAATGAACTCCCGTATGGAAGAGAATAATAGCCCGGCTCGGATCTGATTATGTCAGCCGCTGTTCGCCCGCATTATCTTCGAGACTGTTGGCTAGCGAGCCTCGTAGCGTTCGCGTTACTTTTTGCCTCCTTTCAGACAAATCTATTCAGAGTCCGCAACGGCCAAGGCGAAATGCCAAGTGGCTTCCTTTCGGGAATGGCCAATCCCACGGGCTTGTCGGAGTTCCAATCCGACTCCGACTCTCTGCCATTAAATGTGCTCTATTATCAAGCCATCGAGGGCCACGGCTCGCCCGGCGGGTTTAATCTATGGAGCGACGACAATTACCAGCTCCTTCATTATAAATATTTTCCAACCGGTAAACCCCATGTCTCGCACTATGCTTTGGAAACACGGGTCTATTCCGCTTTCTCCCCCCGAAATGCGGAACAAGTTCCTCACTACGTCGATCAGGTGCGGCTCATTCTGCGAGCCCTTTTGGCTGCCATGCTGGCGCTCTTTGTTGCCGCCATCACCCGGGAAACCTCGCTGGCGGTCGGGCTCGCGCTCGCTTTTCTTCTCGCGATCACCACGGGCCTGGTGGTGGTTGCCGGAAGCCTGTTCTGGGCTGCTTTCACCTTCCAGGCTCCCATTTCAATCATCTGGTTTTTCTATCCACTCGCCCGCAGGCGTTACCAGCAGGTCGCGCTGGGTGTTGTCATCTTGGGCCTGCTTCTCGTGCGCTTTTTGTGCAGCTGGGAGTACTGTACGGTCATTGCAGGAATGGTCGTCACCGCCGTTTTTTACTATGGATTAAAGGCATCTTCGAATTGGTGGCGAGCGCTGCTTCCCGTTTTCGTTTACGGCGCGCTAGGTGCCGTGGCATTCTTTGTTTCATACGGCATCAATGCCTCGGCGGTCGCCCAGCTCTCGCGGACCTATCCCGAGTTGAATAAGGCTTTCAAAAACCGCGCGGGGCAGATGAGCTCCTTCACGGCAAGCGGCACCAGCGAAATCAACGACTGGCAGCAGCACCGCCCGAAGTTATACGAGAAATTGCTCCCCTACGGGATTGAGAAATGGAGGGGTACCTTTTGGGATCGACTCGCCTATTCGATTCGCAACGTCTGCCGAATTCTTGTGTTCGCCGCTGTCGCCATCCCGTTTACCGGTCACTCCATTCCTCTCGGCCTCGTTGCACCGGCGATGCTCGCCCTCATGGTTTGGGTGACGCGCTCCCGGACAGCCTGGAGCGGCTCGACCCAAACCTGGCTCTGGACCACGTGGGCTTCGCTTCTGGCGTCGTTAACCTGGCCATTGCTTATGTCCGGGCATTTTCAAGGCAGCAATCACCTCGTCCCCATGATGCTTTCTTTCGGTTGGATTCCCATCTCGTACGTGCTGCTCTTACAGGTCGCGAGAGAGGCCTACGAAAAGCGTCATCCGACTGGCGTTTCCCGGCCATAGCGCGAAGGGCACGACCTGATCAAACACGGTGATCCGACGATCGCCTTCGGAAAACTATAACTGCGGCGACACGTCGCCGCAGTCCTTCCCGGCAGCTGTCGTCGCTTCTTCCTAGACATTCAGTCCGCCGTCTTCCGCTGCGCCGCCGCTGGCTTCTTCTTCCGATTTCTCGGAGATGACGCGCGCGATGGCGGTGAGCTTGTCGCCCGGGGAAAGGTTCACCAGCTTCACACCCTGCGTGTTCCGCCCGGCTTCGCGGATGTCCTTCACCGGCGTGCGCACCATCTGGCCCTGCTGGGTGAGGAGCATGATCTCGTCCGCGTCGGTGACGGTGAGGGCGCCCACGACACAGCCCGTCTTGTCGTTGGTCTTCATCGTGATGATGCCCTTGCCGCCGCGCGATTGCGTGCGGTACTCGTCGAAGCTGGTGCGCTTGCCGATGCCGTTCTCGCCCGCGACGAGCAGCGTGGAACCCTGATCGACGACTGCCAGCGCGACGACACGGTCCTCCTTGTCGAGCGAGATGCCGCGCACGCCGGTGGCGGGCCGGCCCATGCTGCGCACGTCGGATTCCTCGAAGCGGATGCTCATGCCCTCGCGGGTGATGAGCACGGCCTCGCTCGTGCCACTGGTCAGGCGCACCTCGATCAGGTTGTCGCCCTGCTCGATGCCGATCGCGATGATGCCGCCCTTGCGCACGTTGGCGAAATCCTCCAGCGCGGTCTTCTTCACCGTGCCCTGCTGCGTGGCGAAGAGGAGGAAGTTGTTTTCCTTCCAGGTAATGTCCTCGCCCTTGTCGTTCTTGCGCGACTCGATGCGGATGAGCGCGGCGACTTTCTCGCCCGGGCGCATCTCCAGCAGGTTCGCGATGGAGCGGCCCTTGGAGGCGCGGCTGCCGTCGGGAATCTCGTGCACGCGCTCCACGTAAACGCGGCCGGTGTTGGTAAAGAACATCAGGTAATCGTGCGTCGAGGCGGTGAAGAGATGCTCGACGAAATCCTTGTCCTCGGGCGTGTCGCCCTCGCGCGTGGTCATGCCGATGACGCCCCGGCCACCGCGCCGTTGCGCGCGGTAACTGCTGATGTTCGTGCGCTTGATCAAGGCCGCGT
Source organism: uncultured Candidatus Methylacidiphilales bacterium (assembly GCA_964658475.1). Lineage (GTDB taxonomy): Bacteria > Verrucomicrobiota > Verrucomicrobiia > Methylacidiphilales > UBA1321 > JABDGH01. The sequence continues at coordinate 8,854 of CAZZYY010000071.1, forward strand.
GCGTCAGCGTGATGATCACGCCTTCATTCGCGATGAGGTCCTCGATCGCCATCTCGCCCTCGTCGGCCACGATCTGCGTGCGGCGCGGGTTGCCGTGCTTCTCGCGCACGACCTGCAGCTCCTTCTTGATGATGGTGAGCACGCGCTGCTCCTTGGCCAGAATGTCGATCAGGTCGGTGATCTTCTTTAGCAGGTCCTTGTATTCGTCGATGATCTTGTCGCGCTCCAGCCCGGTCAGCTGGTACAGGCGCAGCTCGAGGATGGCATTCACCTGCTCCGCGCTGATGAGGTAGCGCCCGTTGCTCAGCCGCGCCTCGCTATGGATGGCGATGCCGAAGCCCTCCGCCTCGCGGCGGGTGAAATTATAGGCGGCGATCTTTTCCCGCGCCTCCTCGCGGTCGGCCGACCGGCGGATGATCTTGATCACCTCGTCCAGGTTCGCCAGCGCGATAAGGTAACCTTCCAGCACCTCGGCGCGGCGCTGGGCCTCGCGCAGCTCAAAGCGCGTGCGGCGCAACACCACCTCGCGGCGATGCTCGATGTAGCAATTGATCAGCTCCTTCAGGTTCAGCGTCTTCGGCCGCCCGGCATCGATCGCCAGCTGGCTCACCGCGAAGGAGGTCTCCAGCGCGGTCATCTTGTAGAGCTTGTTGACCGCGACCTTGGAGATGGCGTCGCGCTTCAGCTCGATCACCACGCGCGTGTTGTGGTCGGACTCGTCGCGCACGTCGCTGACCTCGGTCAGCTCGCGGTTGTTGACCAGCTCGGCAATGCGCGAGACCAGGTCCGCGCGATTCACGTTGTACGGAATTTCCGTGACGACGATGATCTCCTTGCCGCCCTTGAGCGTCTCTGTGTTGAGCGTCGCGCGGATGCGGATGCTGCCGCGGCCCGTCTCGAAATAGGAGCGGATGCCCTCCATGCCGATGATGTTTGCACCGGTCGGAAAATCCGGCCCCTTGATGTGCTTCTTCATCAACTCCGCCACCGTGATCTCCGGCTTGTCGATCTGCGCGCAGATCGCGTCGATCACCTCGTTGAGATTGTGCGGGATGAGATTCGTGGCCATGCCGACCGCGATGCCCGTGCCGCCGTTGACCAGCAGGTTGGGGAACGCGGCGGGGAGGACGACCGGCTCCTCCTTCGTGTTGTCGTAGTTGGGAACGAAATCGACCGTCTCCTTTTCCAGGTCGTCCATCAGCATCGCGCCGAGGTGCGTCAGCCGCGCCTCGGTGTAACGCATGGCGGCCGGCGGATCGTTCTCGATCGAGCCAAAGTTGCCCTTGCCGTCGATCAGCCGCTCGCGCATTGCCCACGGCTGCGCCATGTGCACCAGCGTGGGGTAGATCACCGCCTCGCCGTGCGGATGGAAATCGCCCGAGGTATCGCCGCAAATCTTGGCGCACTTGCGATGCTGCCGCCCGGGATAAAGCCCCAGCCGCTGCATGGCAAAGAGAATCCGGCGTTGCGACGGCTTCAGCCCGTCCCGCACGTCCGGCAATGCGCGCGAGATGATGACCGACATCGAGTAATCGAGAAACGAGTTGCGGATTTCCTCCGCCACGTTGATGCGTTCGATGCGTTCACCGGGGGCAAAAAGATTGTCAGGCATGATAAAAGATTCGGAGGGCCGGGCCGGAAATCGGCCGCCAGCGGGAAACCACCAGCCTAGAAAAGCAGCCGAAACCCGACAAGGGAAAACGAGGGCTCGCGTGGTGAACGCGAGCCGATCCTCAGGTAGCCGGGG
>CAZZYY010000071.1:10610-12978 GCA_964658475.1 uncultured Candidatus Methylacidiphilales bacterium
TTCGGAGATCGTGTCGAGCTCTAGGTCGTTGATCAGCTTGAAGGCCGGGGTCTCAGCGTGCAGCTCGTGGTTGAGCACCGTCGAGCGCCGGTCGGGGGGAATGAGCGACGCGGGCACGCCGGAGACGTAGTAGGTCTCCGCGCTGATCCAAGAGGCGTCGTCCGAGGCCAGGAAAGCCACCAGCCCCGCGATGTCCTGCGGCTGCCCAGTCCGGCCCACCGGCGTCTGCGCAATGATCTCTTTGTGGAAATCGCTGCCGATGAATCCGGCCGCCCCTTCCGTCTCGACCAAACCCGGCCCGACGCCCACGACGCGGATCTTCTTCGGCCCCAACTCGCGGGCCAGCGTCTTGGTGATCGTGTTCACCGCGCCCTTGGTCGCGTTGTAAACGACCGATCCGGGGATGCCCAGGGTGGCGACGACCGAGCTGATGTTGATCACCACTCCGCCCTTCTCGCCGAAGTGTTTCACAGCTTCCTGCGTGGTCAGCAGCAGCCCCAGCACGTTCAGGTTGAAATGCTGGTTGAAGCTTTCGACCGTCACTTCCTCAAGCGGGGCGAAGGCGTACACTCCCGCGTTGTTGACCAGCACGTCGAGCCGGCCAAAGGTCTTTTGCGTCTCGGCAAAGAGCTTGGCGATGTCCGCCGGCTTGCTGACGTCGCCCTGCACCGCGAGGGCCTTGCCGCCGGCCTTCGCGATCTCGGCCACTGTCCTCTCCGCGCCTTCGCGGCTGGAGGCGTAATTAACCACCACCCCGGCCCCCTGGGCGGCGAGTTCCTTGGCAATGCCGGCCCCGATGCCCTTGGACGCTCCGGTGACGACGGCGACTTTTCCAGTGAGTTTGCTCATAAGTTTTTTGGTTGGCGGCCGCGGGCGTCACCTCGTCCACGAGAGTGAGGCCGCGGCAGTTCTGTATCTATCGGTACAAATATGGACATTCGACAACGCCCCGTCAAGGCGTTATTGTATCGCACGGTATGAAAAGCCTGGAGAATTCCCACCGCGGCCGGCCCCGCTCCTTTGACGAGCGCGAGGCGCTGGAGGCCGCGCTCTGCGTTTTCTGGAGGCACGGCTACGAGGGCGCGTCGCTCGTGCACCTCACCCGCGCCATGGGCATCAACCGCCCCAGCCTCTACGCCACCTTCGGCAACAAGGAGGAACTCTTCCGCCGCGCGCTCGATCACTACACCGCCGGCACCGCCAGCCTGCACGAGGCCGCCCTGCGCCAGCCCACCGCCCGCCAGGCCGTCGCCAAGTTCCTGCGCACCGCCGCGGACAGCATTGGCGGCGGCAAGAATCCCCGCGGCTGCCTCCTGGTGCAAAGCGCCCTGGTTTGCGGCTCGGCCGGCGAGGCCGTGAAGCAGGAACTCATCGGCCGGCGCGCCGCCGCCCGCGCCGCCTGGCGCAAGCGCTTTCAAAAGGCGAAGGCCGACGGCGATCTTCCGCCCGAGGCCGACCCCGCGGCCCTGGCCCACTACCTCTCCGCCATCGCGGCCGGGATGGCGGTGGAAGCGGTTAATGGCGCCGACCGAAACGAGTTGCGGCAGCTGGCCGAGCTGGCGCTGGCCGCGTTTCCCGAGTGAGGCCGTGTCGCTTCGGTCCCGACGCTTCGCTTGATACTTTAGACTTGTTACCCGGTGGCGTTCGTCTAACGACAAGAGTTAATCCATGAACCGTGTCCAATTCATCATCGTGACCGCTCTCAGCGGGCTGGTCGCCTTCTGCATTCTCCTGCAGATTATCTTCGTCCGCATCTCCGCCGCGGACGAGCTGCAGCTGCGCTCCATCAACGTCGCGCTGCAGGAAGGCCAGGCCGACCTGGACCATCTTCAGCAGGTCGCGACCCGCACCGCGCAGGTCGCCCAGCAGCAGAACGACGACCAGCTGCGCGAGTTGCTCACCCGCCAGAACATCCAGGTCAAGGCGCCGCCGTCGTCAACGACCACCCAGCCTTCCACCACCACCACGGCCGCTCCTTCCACGTCCCCCTCTTCCACGCATTAATTTTATGTCCGACGAACTTTCCGAACCGTCCTACTCCGCCTTCTGGCCCGTGCTCATTCTGGTCGCGGCCTTCACCATCTCGAACTTTTACCAGCTCTATGAACGGACCGCCCACTGGAGCGCCGTCAATCACCAGATCGCGACCAACAAGCCCATCGTGGCCAAGGCCCAGGCCGCGCAGGACCGCCTCGTCGCGCTGCTCAAGGACCTCGTCGCCACGGCGCAGAAGGATCCCAACGCCGCCCAGATCATGCGCGAAGTGACGCAGGCCGGCATCGTCCGCGAGCGCCAGAATCCGCCCGCCACCAGCACCAACACCCCCGCCGCCAACCCGTAAGCGAACCGGCGCTCAGCCAGGTAGCCG
>CAZZYY010000072.1:0-1260 GCA_964658475.1 uncultured Candidatus Methylacidiphilales bacterium
CGCTCGGAGAGCGCCGGCCACCTGGTCCCAAGCGTCGTTCCAGCATCGGACGGGTCCCGGCGAAACTGAAAATCCGTTCCTGGAGATTTCTACACATCAAACGGGCGGTCTATGACCGACGAGGCCAAAATGACGGTCTCCCTCCCAAGCCTCAGCGATTATCGACCGGCCCCCTCTCCGCAGAAACCTCCAAAACGTCCCGCCTTCTACCGCGGAGTCGGCGAGGACGAAACCTCCGAAGGTAGCTGGCGTCGGCCCGACGCCGGCGCGCGCCGAGAGATGTGGCAGGTCCTTGCATCTCGGCCGCGCGCGTCAACGAGAAAATTCTGCGCGGGCGCCTCGGCGTGGCCGTCCGTTCCGGAGCGCTGCGCCTCATGAAAGCCATGACCATAGACCGCCCTTACAGCGGAGGAGATCGAAACGTCTCACCTCACCCGATTGCGCGTCTGCCAAACCGGCGTAGCTTGTCCTCCCGTTCTCCCCTCGCCTGCTTTTCACTTGCCAAGGCTGGAGGCCGGGACGACCCTGAAAGACCCGACTGACATGCAAATCAGCAGCCTGCTCAAACCCGAACAGATCAAGTTGGAGTTGTCGCAGCAGAAGCGATGTAACGCCATTAATGAGGTGGCGCAACTGCTGCAGGGCAATCCCTCGGTGCTGAATTTCCCCGGCTTCTACGAGGAGCTGCTGGCCCGCGAGCGCATCGAGTCGACCTGCCTCGGCAACGAGATCGCCTTCCCCCACGCCCGCACCGATTATCTCAAGGGCATGGTCCTCGCCGTGGGCCGCAGCCCGCAGGGCGTCTGGTTCGAGAATTGCGGCGAGACGGTGAAGCTGATTTTCGTCATCGGCACACCCAAGCGGATGGTGACCGATTATCTCAGCGTCGTCGGCGGCCTCGCCCGGTTGCTGAAGGACGCCGGCACGCGCGACAAGCTGATGGCCGCGACCGACACCGACGAGTTCATCGCGGCACTGACCCACGCCGAGCTGGCGCGGTAGTTTTCGGGTGCGTGGAGTCGTGCCCGCCTGACAGACGGTAATCCCCGCAGGGCGCGAAGCCCTCGACTAACCCAGGAGAATGACGATGCGTGTAGCCCAGATTGCGAAGGCGGGAGCCCCGTTTGAAATTGTGGATCGTCCCATCCCCGAGCCGGGCGCCGGGCAGGTGCAGATCAAGGTGGATGCGTGCGGCATCTGCCACAGCGACCAGATTTTCAAGGAGGGCAAATGGCCCGGGCTCAAGTGGCCCGTCGTGGC
>CAZZYY010000072.1:1270-10866 GCA_964658475.1 uncultured Candidatus Methylacidiphilales bacterium
GCCCGGGCACGAGGTGGCCGGGCGCGTGACCCAGCTGGGCGCGGGCGTGACCTGGTTCAAGGTCGGCCAGCGCGTGGGCGTGGGCTGGAACGGCGGTTATTGCTCGAAGTGCGAGCCGTGCCGCGAGGGCGAGTTCCCGTATTGCACCACCGGCGCGACGACCGCGGCGGCCTTCGACGGCGGTTATGCGGAGTACATGGTCGCACCGGAAACAGCCGTGGCCGCCATGCCGGAGGAGCTCGATCCGATCGAGGCCGGCCCGCTGATGTGCGCGGGTGTCACGACCTTCAACGCGTTGCGCAACGCCGGCTCGCGGCCGGGCGACTTGGTCGCAATTCAGGGCATCGGCGGGTTGGGTCATCTCGCGGTTCAGTTCGCGAGCAAGAGCGGCTTTAACACCGTCGCCATCTCGCGCGGCGCGGACAAGGAAGCGCTGGCGCGCGAGCTGGGGGCTCAGCACTACATCGACGATACGGACGGCACCGCGGCCAAACAACTCACGAAGATGGGCGGCGCGAAGGTGATCCTTTGCACCGCGCCGAACGCGAAGGCCATCAGCGCCCTCGCGCCCGGCCTCAAGTACAAGGGCAAGCTGCTCGTCGTCGCCGCGCCGCCGGATAACCTGACCGTCTCGCCGCTGCTATTGCTCATGGGAAGCCGATCGGTCGCCGGCTGGTACAGCGGCTACGCCAAGGATTCCGAGGACGCGCTGGCCTTCAGCGCGCTGACCGGCGTCCGCCCCCGCGTGGAAGTCTACCCGCTGGAGAACGTGAACGAGGCCTACGAGCGGATGCTGAGCAACAAGGCACGTTTCCGCGTGGTGTTGAAGATGGGATAGAGGCCGCAAGCGCCCATCATTGAGGGCAATGCGTCATCCTCAATGTCACGACTACCGACTGTAGAGCCTTACGGAATGCGAACCTTGGGCAGTTCGAGTGTTCCGCTCCAATCTAGAGTGGGATGATCGCGCGGTTTCTTATCGATGGTGAATTTGCCGCTGAGAAAGTAGGTATGTCCATCGTTCACGGGAATTACCCAAGAACTCATCGGCCCAAGATCGATCACCTTTTTGGTCGAAGGAAAGATACCCAAGCCGTGTCCGTTAATCGGGAAGGTAAGAGACGAGTCGAACGGAAGAACAAGAAAGTCATGAATCGCGGACAGGTCATCGTAGCTGGACGGAGGTAGGGCCAGCACCTTGCCGGTTTCGTCGCTGACCTGCCCGATGATCGTGCTCCTTCCAAACGCAAGATGGCGGTCTCCCATAAGGTTGAGGACGTTTTGGAGCTCGAGCTTCACCGTGAGAAACGGATCAGGCGAAGCTGGCTCTAGGATGATCAGTCGACCGCGCAAACCATTAACGCTCGGGCTGTAGTCGCCCGTTTGATCAGCGCGGACGGCGAGAAAGCCAACGTAAACCAGCACCGCGGCTAAAAACGGCCGGTGCATGGTACCGTTATCGCCGCCGCAGCCCGTAGCTATGCCCCTTGCCCGCGCGGCCGCCGCGGACGTTGCCGGCTTTGCCGACGAGATGTTTGGCCTTGTCGTCGAGCGCGAGGCTGTAGACGTACTTGAAATTATCGAGCTTCTTGCGCTCGATTTCCTGGCCGATGAAGCGCTCGATCGCGGTTACGTCCGGCGCCTCCTCCGCGGTCATGAGCGTGAAGGCGTCACCCTCGGTGCGCGCGCGGCCGGTGCGGCCGATGCGGTGCACGTAGTCGTCGGGATGCTGCGGCACGTCGTAGTTGATGACGTGCGTGATGGTGGAAATGTCGATGCCGCGCGAGGCGATGTCGGTCGCGACCATGACCTCGTACTTGCCGGAGCGGAAACCCTCTAGCGCCTCGGTCCGTTCGCCCTGCGTGCGGTCGGAATGCATGGCGGCGACGGTGTGCCCGGCCGCCTCCAGCCGCGCGGCGATGCGGTCGGCGTTCATCTTGGTGCGGCAGAAAATGAGGACCGACTTGTAGTGCGTGCGCTCGAGGATCTCGAGCAGCAGGTCGAACTTCTGCGAAACGGCGACCGGATAAAGCGCGTGCGTGACCGTCTCGGCGGGCGAGCGGCGGCCGCCGATCTCGACCTTTTCCGGATTGCGCAGCGCCCACTCGGTCAGCTTCGCGATTTCCGGCGGCATGGTCGCGGAAAAGAGGAGGGTCTGCCGTTCCTTGGGAACTTTTTCCACAATGCGTCGGACGTCGGGCATGAAGCCCATGTCGAGCATGCGGTCAGCCTCGTCGAGCACGAGATGCCGGATGCTGTCGAGCCGGATGGTGCCCTTTTCCATGAAGTCGAGCAGGCGGCCGGGCGTGGCGACCAGGATGTCGGTGCCGCGCTTGAGCTGCGCTTCCTGCTCGCCGTAACCGACGCCGCCATAGACCACGGTGGTGCGGAGCGTGCCGAAGCGGGAGTAATTGCGCGACGCGGCGTCGACCTGCACGGCGAGTTCGCGCGTCGGCTCGAGGATGAGCACGCGCGGGCCGCCCGGGGCGTGCTCCTTCAGCAGCGTGAGCAACGGCAGCATGAACGCCGCCGTCTTGCCCGTGCCGGTCTGCGAGGCGCCGATGACGTCGCGCCCGCCGAGGATGATAGGAAAGGCCTGCAGCTGAATCTGCGTCGGCTCGAGAAAACCCATCGACTGCACGCCGTGGACGACGTCGTCGGAAAGGCCAAGATTTTGGAAGGACATGGAAAGGTCAGGCCGGAGGGCGCGAGGGCAGCTGCTCGAGCGCCGATTTGTTGTCCGGAAATTTCTTGAGGATCATGAGCAGCCGCTCCATCTGCGCCTGGACGGGCAGGCCGTGCAGGCCGCGGCGGATGGTGGTGACCTTCTCGAGGATGGCCTTGGGCAACAGCAACTCCTCGCGGCGCGTGCCGGATTTCTCGATGTCGATGGCCGGATAGACGCGCGCCTCGGACAGGCGGCGGTCCAAGACAATCTCCATGTTGCCGGTGCCCTTGAACTCCTGGAAAATGACCTCGTCCATGCGCGAGCCGGTGTCGATCAGCGCGGTGGCGACAATGGTGAGCGCGCCGGCTTCCTCGGTCTGCCGCGCGGCGGCGAAAATCTTGCGCGGAATCTCCAGCGCGCGCGAGCTGATGCCGCCTGACATGGTGTTGCCCTTCGACCCTTGGTTGAACGCGCGCCCCAGGCGGGTGATCGAATCCATGAGGATGAAGACGTCGCGGCCGGCCTCGACCAGCCGCTTGGCGCGCTCGATCACCAGCTTCGACAGGCGCACGTGGCTGGCGTTTTCCTGGTCATTCGACGAGGACCAAAGCTCCCCGCGTCCGGCCAGGAACTGGCGGAAATCGGTGACCTCTTCCGGTCGCTCGTCGATCAGCACGATCATGACAAAGGTGTCCGGCGAATTGATCAGCACGGCATCCGCGATGGCCTGCATGAGCATCGTCTTGCCGGAACGCGGTGAGGCGACAATGAGCCCGCGCTGGCCGTGACCGATCGGCGTCATGAGGTCGAGCACGCGGGCGCTGAGCTTGTCGGCTCCGGTTTCCAGCTTGATCCAGCGGTTGGGATTGATCGTGGTCAGCTCCTCGAAGGGCAGCTGGTCGCGGTAGATATCGATGTGGCGCTCGTTGATCTGCTGGAGCTCGACGAGCTGGGGCCCGCGGCCGTTGGAGATGCTGACCCCGGAGAGCTGCACGCCATCGCGCAACCCATTGCGCTTGATCATGTCCGGGGGGACAAAGACGTCCTGCGGCGTTGGTGCGCTGCCCCGCTCGGGCCGGCGCAGAAAGCCGTAACCTTTATCGTGAATTTCGAGAATGCCCGCGACGGGCGAGGAATCTGACATGGAAAAGAGACAGGAAGAACCCGCGCCGCCCGACCGGGCAACGCACGGGAGGAAATATGCCCGCAAGGCTTGGGATAACAAGTTGAAAATGGGAATTCGTGACAGGCACTTGCATAGGAACAGCCACTTTTTGAGCCCTTCGCTATGACATGTATAAAAAATCTCGATTTCTATGCATGTTCCAGCAACATGCATAGATGCCACTAGCCCCGCTTCATCACCTAAGCGCGGCCCGGTTCGAGACACCTACCCTTCTTAAGAAAATGGGGGCAGCCAGCCGTCAATTAGCCGAACTCAAAGGATTGGTGGGAACGATCCCCAACCACGGAATTCTTCTCAACACGCTCAGCCTGCAGGAGGCCAAAGATAGTTCTGAGATTGAGAACATCGTCACCACCCACGACGAACTCTTTCAGCAGGCGGTTGCACCTTCCGGCGAAGGCAGCGCCGCGACGAAGGAGGTGCTTCGTTATCGTGAAGCCATGCGGGTCGGACTCGAGGCGGTGCGCGAAACCGGCCTGCTAACCGTCAATCACATCCTGAAGGTCCAAGATGCCCTTGAACAAAGCAGCGGCGGATTCCGCAAGCTCCCCGGCACGCATCTCCGGAACAACGCCCGGGAAATCGTGTATACGCCCCCGCAGGACTTGAGGGAAATCTCTTCCCTGATGTCCGACCTGGAGATGTTCATCAACACGCCAGATCTTTTCGAGGCCGATCCACTCATCAAAATGGCCCTCATTCACCATCAGTTCGAAACCATCCATCCCTTCTACGATGGCAACGGCCGAACGGGCAGGATCATCAACATTCTTTATCTCGTCAAGGAGGGCTTGCTCGATCTGCCGGTACTTTATCTCAGCCGGTACATTGTGCGAACAAAAGCCGAATACTATCGACTGCTGCAAGCGGTCCGCACCGACGGTGCCTGGGAGGAGTGGGTGCTCTATTTGCTCGAGGGAGTGCGAGAAACCGCGGCCGAGGGTGTGTCGATGATTCGGCAAATTCGCGAGGCGCTCTTTGAGACCAAGCATCGCATCCGGGCCACGCACGCCTTCTACAGCCAGGATCTGATCAACAATCTGTTCATGCATCCGTACACCAAGATTGATTTCGTGATGCGCGATCTCAGGGTCACCCGCCTGACCGCGACAAAGTATCTTGAGAAGCTGACGGAGGATCGCCTGCTCAAGAAGCAAAAGGTCGGTCGCTCCAATTACTACATCAACACGCGCCTTGTCTCGATCCTGACCCGGGATCCGGCGAAAGGGTGATCACCACTTGCGTTGAGGCCTGAAAGACGACGCGCTTAGGTCGATGGTAGCGGCGGTCGCTCTCAGAAAGATCTACGATCTTTCTACAAGGCGACTTGCGGTTATGCCCGCCCGTACCAGCAAGAATTTTCGCCCGCGTCGGCGGTCATGACCGCGGCGAAACGCGACCAGGGCACTCAGCCGCGTAGCTGGCCTACAGTTCCAGCAGCACCGCGCCGGGATTCTCGATCACTTCCTTGACCGTCGCCAGGAAAGTGACGGCTTCCTTGCCGTCGACGATGCGGTGATCGTAGGTAAGCGCGAGGTACATCATCGGGCGGATTTCCACGCGGCCGCTGATGGCGACGGGGCGCTCCTGAATGGTGTGCATGCCGAGGATGGCGGCCTGCGGCGGGTTGAGAATCGGGGTGCTCATGAGCGAGCCGAAGACGCCGCCGTTGGTGATGGTGAACACGCCGCCTTCCAGGTCCGCGAGCTGAATCTTGCCGTCGCGCGCTTTCTTCGCGTAGGCGCCGATGGCTTTTTCCACGCCGGCGAAGCCGAGCTGGTCGGCATCGCGCAGCACCGGCACGAGCAGGCCCTTGTCGGTGCTGATGGCGACCCCGATGTCGTAAAAATTATTCTGCACCAGCTCGTCGCCATCGATGCGCGCGTTGATGGCGGGGACGACGTGCAGCGCGTGCACGACCGCCTTCACGAAGAAGGACATGAACCCGAGCTTGATCTCGTGCTTCTTCACAAAGCGGTCCTGGAACTTGGTGCGCAGCGCCATAATGGCGGAGAGATCGACTTCGTTGAAGGTGGTGAGGTGCGCCGTTTCCTGCTGCGCGGCCAGCAGGCGCGCGGCGATCTTCTGGCGCAGGGGCGACATCTTCTTGCGCGTGGTCTTTTCGCCGGACGGACGGGGCGTCGCGGCAGCGGGCTTTTCCGCCTTGGCGGGCGGAGCGGCGGCGGCGGCGGCGAGGACATCGCCCTTGAGCACCCGTCCATCCTTGCCCGTGCCTTGCAGGCCGGCGAGATCGACGCCTTTTTCCGCCGCCTGGTAGCGAACGGCGGGGGAAAGGTCGTCAGCGTTCTTGCCCCGGGTCTGGGCCGGGCTCGGCGGCGTGGCGCTAGCCTGCACGCGCGCGGGCGAAATTTCCGCCGCGCCATTGGTAGCCTTGGCGCCCGCCAGCGCCGGCTCCTTTGCACCGCCGGCGGGCGCGGGCACGCTTTCATCGATATTCGCCACAACCTGGCCGACGTTGACCGTGTCGCCCTGCTTGACCAGATGCTTGAGCTGGCCGGCGGATTCGGCCACCACTTCGCTGGTCACCTTGTCGGTCTCGATTTCAAAGATCGGATCGCCCGCGTTGACATAGGCGCCGTCCGGTTTGCTCCAGACGCCGAGCAGGCCGGAGGTGATGGATTCGCCGACGGAAGGGACTTTGACGTCTAACATGCGGATAGGTTAGAGCGAAACGGGCAAAAGGTAAAAGGCAAAGGCGGCGCATGAGACCGCCGCGAGTCAGGAACGCCGCTCGCCTGGGCAAAAGGCGGATGCGATGCGGCCCGCCCGCACGTGGGCCGCTAGTCTTGCGGAGCTTGGCGAACAAGCATGACGGTGCCGACGGCGGCCCAGAAGATGCAAAGGACCCAGGTGACCCATTCCGTGCCATCCGGGAACGTGGCGCCCATGCCCAGCCCCAGCCCGAAGGCGAGAAGGGCGCAGCCTTGGGTCTTGAGATTGCGGGCGGGCGTCTCAATCGAGACGAAGATCAAGTAGCCGCCGATGGTGCAGCCGAAGAGCGCAATGAGAAGGGCGATCCGCAGCTGATCGATAGGGAAAGTTCCGCCCACCCCCAGGCCCAGGCCCAGGAAAATAAGCCCGACGGCCTGAATGGTCCGACGGCTGACGGGGGAGAAAGTGTCTTTCATGGCGTTCAATCAGTTCTTCGGCTCCTTCCCCGAATCCTTGAGGCAGAAGATTGTCTCTGGACCGAAAGGTGAAGGTGGCGGCCCTTGGCGATCCACTTTCCGCGTGACCTTTCCCGTGGCCGCGCCGAAGCTGATACTGTGAACCGCTCTCCTTTTCTCCAGGTTATTCTCCTCGCTTTTCTGGGCCTCTTCTTTACCGGCGCGGCGCAGGCGGCCGATCCCGAGGTAGTCATCAAGACATCGCTGGGCTCGATCACGGTGCAGCTCGATCCGGAACATGCGCCGAAGACGGTGGCGAACTTCCTGCGCTACGTGGACAAGAAGGCGTACGACGGCACGATCTTTCACCGCGTCATTCCCGGCTTCATGGTGCAGGGCGGCGGATTCAAGCCGGACATGAGCGAGATTTCCTACGACGCACCGGTGGTGAACGAGGCGTCGACCAGCGGCCTGAAAAACCTGCGCGGCACCATCTCGATGGCGCGGACAAACGACCCGGACAGCGCGACGGCCCAGTTCTTTCTCAATCTGGTGGACAATTCCATGCTCGACCCAAACGACCAGAACCCGGCGGGCTACGCCGTGTTCGGGAAGATCGTCGACGGGCTCGGCGTGATCGACAAGATCGCGCAAATCCCCACCACGACCGTGAACGGCATGGGCGACGTGCCGACCACGACGGTGACGATCGAGAGCGTCCGGCGCAAATAATCGCACCGCCCCCCGCGCCGGACCGCTATGAAGGCCGATCCGGCGTCGTTTCGCGGCATCCTGGCGCAGCCGAATTTCGCGCGGCTTTGGTACGGGCAGATCATCAGCAGCCTGGGCGACCGGTTCTACCTGCTCGCGCTCCTGGTCATTCTGGGCATTCACCAGGGGCTCAACGCCGGCCGCGAAAGCGCGCGCATGACCTTCTGCGCCATGCTGCCGGGGCTGCTGCTCGCGCCGCTGTACGGCTGGATCATTGATCGTTTTTCGCGTCGCTGGGTGATGGTCTACGCCGACGTGGCGCGGGTCGGGTTGACGCTTTCGCTGATCTATCTTTGGTTTTCGCTGCATAGTTTCGTCGCCGTCTATTCCGTGATTTTTCTCATGGGCGCGTGCAACGGCCTTTTCATTCCCGCGCGTCAGGCGGCGCTGCCGCAGATTGTCGCGCCCGCGCAGCTGGTCACAGCCAATGCGCTCATCTCGCTCATCGGGGTAATCGCCAATTTCATCGGCACGCCGCTGGCGACGATCGTCGTCTCGATCTTCGGCGCGCCGAGCAGCTTTGTCCTGAACGCGATGGGCTTCATTGTGTCGGCGTGGTGCGTTTTCCACATCCGCGCCAATCTCGATCCCGCGCCGCGCCACGCAGGGCTCAACGCGGAGGTGAGCACGTGGGGCGGTGCGCTGGCCGGCTGGCGGGTGCTGCGCGAAAAGCGCGAGCTGGGCGCGCTGGTGCTGGTCAACTCGGCCTTCTCGTTTGTGGGCGCGCTGGTCATTGTCACGCTGCTGCAGGAAGTGGTCACGTCGGTCGACCTGACCGGTTTTCGCCGCGTGGTCGAGATCGCGGCGGGTTTCGTCGCTCACTTCACGCCCAAGCCGCCGGTGGTGGAAATCAAGACGCTCGCGTTCGGGTTGCTCATGGCGACGATCGGGCTGGGGCTGGGCGTGGGCATCGGCATCTGCGGCCAGGCGCGCCGGCTCAGCCGCAGCAAGGCGCTGCCCTACCTGGGACTGGCGCTGCTGGGCCTCGCCTTGATCGGCTTTGCCCAGCTGCGCGACTATGCGCCCGCGCTGATCGGCACGGCGTTCCTCGGCGTCCTGTCGTCGTTCATCCTCATTCCGATCGAGGCGCGGCTGCAGAACGACGTGGACGACGCGCGGCGGGGCCGGGTCTTCGCCCTGCGCAATCTCTGCACGACGACGAGCTTTCTGGCCGGGCTGGCCGTGAACCTGGACGGCACGCTGCTGTCCAGGCTTGGTCCGGCTCGGTTTATCGCATGGACCGGAGTCGGGGCGATCGTGATTGCCGTCGGCCTGGCGTTGCTCAACGCGGCAACGCTTAAAGCTTTTTGGTCAACTCGTCCATCGAGCCCGCACCCTTGATCGGCTCGGTGCCGGCGGGCGGCGTGCGCTCGCCCAGCGCAGGCTGCGTGGGGGTCGGGGTCTCGGGCGAGCTGGCGCTGTGCAGCTCCTTCTCGAAATCTTCCTTGGCCTTCTTGAACTCGCCCAGGCTCTTGCCCAGACCGCGCGCCAGCTTTGGGATCTTGTCCGCGCCGAAGACGAGCACGAAGATGAGGAAAATCCACACCCACTCCATGCCGTGAGGAAGGCCGAAGGCGAAGACGGGATGCATCACTCTTTAGGTTACGCTCGTTTGGCTCCTGCCTCAACTTAAATTCCGGAGGCGAGGTCCCGACAGAGCAGAGGCCATTGGTGGTACGGGATGGCGCGCGTTGCAGAGATGCTTTCCTGTTTCGAACGGATTTTGCCGCTGTGGCTTCGGCTCTGGGGCGCAACGTGAACTACCTTCGGATGTTTTGTCCGCGCTCAGTCAGGTAGCCGGCGCTCTCCGAGCGCCGGTCGGAGTCGAATACGCGTCGGCAAC
>CAZZYY010000072.1:10876-12949 GCA_964658475.1 uncultured Candidatus Methylacidiphilales bacterium
GGAGAGCGCCGGCTACCTGTTGTCTCGGCCCTTGCCCGGCCCGCCGGCTCAAGCCGTCCTTCCGGCATCGGTCTGATCCCGGCGAGAATGAAAGTCCGATACTTGAGATTCCGACAGCGCAACCGCCACTGAAAGGGCGGCATTTTGGCTTTCGCCTACTCCAGGCCCAGCCGCTTGAAGGTGGCGTCAACATGGCGGAAGTGGCGCGCGGGGGAGCAGAGTTCGTCGATTTCCTGCTCGCTGAGGACGGACATGATTTCCTTGGAGCGTTTCAGGTGCACGGCGAGCGGCTCGGTGCCGCGCCAGCAGGCCATGGAGGCGGCCTGGACGGCTTCGTAGGCGACCTGCCGCGGCAGGCCCTTGTCGGCGAGCGCGAGCAGCACGGATTGCGAAAAGATGAGGCCCTTCGATTTCTCGAGGTTGGCGGCCATGTTCTCGGGATAGACGATCTGCGTGGCCACGAGATCGGTGGTGAGCTTGAGCATGTAGCTGAGCAGCTCGCAGGAGTCGGGGAAGATGATGCGCTCGACGGAAGAATGCGAGATGTCGCGCTCGTGCCAGAGGGCCACGTTTTCCAGCGCGGCGACGGCGTTGCCGCGGATGACGCGCGCGAGGCCGCTGAGCTTCTCGCCCGTGATCGGGTTGCGCTTGTGCGGCATGGCGCTGGAACCCTTCTGGCCCGCGGCGAAAAATTCCTCCACCTCGAGCACCTCGGTGCGCTGCAGGTGGCGGAACTCGGTGGCCCAGCGGTCGATGCTGCTGGCGATGAGCGCGAGCGTGCTCATGAAATGGGCGTGCCGGTCGCGCTGAATGACCTGGGTGGAGAGGACGGCGGCCTTGAGCCCAAGCTTGGCGCAGACGTATTCCTCCACGCGCGGGTCGAGGTGCGCGTGGGTGCCGACGGCGCCGCTCAACTTGCCGACGGCGATCTGCTCGCGCGCCTCGCGCAGCCGCTTTTCCGCGCGGCCGAACTCGTCGTACATGAGGGCAAGCTTGAGGCCGTAGGTGACCGGCTCGGCGTGGATGCCGTGCGACCGGCCCATCATGGGAGTCATCTTGTGCTCGCGCGCGCGGATGGCGATGGCCTCGCGCAGGCCCTTGAGGTCGGCCAGAAGCAGGTCGGCGCTGGCGGCGCATTGCAGGGCCAGGGTGGTATCGAGCAGGTCGGAGGAGGTGAGCCCGCGATGGATGAAGCGGCCGGCCGGGCCAACGTGCTGGGCGACGTCCTCGAGGAAGGCGATGACGTCATGGTTGGTGCGCTTCTCGTTCTCCTGCACCTGCGCGAGGTCGAAGCGCGCCTTGGCGCGAATGATCTGCGCATCCTCGGCCGGGATGACGCCGATTTGCGCCATGCCCTCGCAGGCCAGCACCTCGATCTCGAGCCAGTGGTTGAGCTTGGCTTCCTCGCTCCAGATGGCGGCCATTTCCTTACGCGAATAGCGGGGGATCATCGCCTTAGTTTAAGCGGGAAAGCGGGCTGCTGTACACGGCGGGTTTGATCTTGAAACAGGGTCGGGGGGGGGGTGCGGGATATTCCGTTATGATGTGGTATGAAGTGGTATGGAGTGATATCGCTCGTCTGCCGGGGCGGGAATGTGGGAGCGGTATTCGAAGGTTGTTCCCTTGCCGAGCATCGTGCTTTCCAACGGGGCATGAGGGATCGTTCGCCCGGATGAAAGGGCGAGATCATTTGAGGCGATTGCGAGCGGAACGGTGAGCATCAGGACCGCCATTCTACCGTAGATGGGGCGAGAGGCGTTATCCCTGCGCGGGCTGGAGGACTTATTTGGCCTAAAATCTTGGGGCTAAGACAAATTTTTGCGCGTTTCCGTTCCGCTCGCGTTGCTCGCTCCGGGACCGGGCCGGTCCCGGCTACCGGTGATACCGGTCCAGCACGGCTCGCACGGCCGACCGCGATCTTTTCTATTTCCCTCATTCAAGCATTTTGTAACGGACGATGCCTTGAGCCGCCCAATCGACTTCGATGTGGCGAAAGTTTCTCGCGCAGGCGCGAAGGTTAAAGCCCTGGCGAGTGGGAACCAAGATAGGACAGGTAGCCGGCGCTCTACGAGT
>CAZZYY010000073.1:0-12903 GCA_964658475.1 uncultured Candidatus Methylacidiphilales bacterium
CCCGCTTGCGGCGCATCCAGGCGGCAAGGCGCGCAATCTCCGCCGGCAGAAGCGCCTTGTGGGTGCGCAGCCGGCGGACCTTGAAGCCGGCCTCCAGCGCGCGCCGGGCAATCTGGCTTTGGGCGGGGGCGGCGAGCGCGACCCAATGACCCTGCGCGCGCATCCAGGAAAGCTCGGCAAAGACGCGCATCTCCTGGCCGCCCCAGCCCCGAGACGACTCGGTGTGGAGAATACGCCATTGCCTCATGAAACAGAGCCGGTACAATGCCGGTTTGCCCCGGCCAATGGAATTGAAAAACGTCCAGCGCATCGGCGTCTTCAAGCTGCGCAACATCGGCGACGTGCTCATGATCACGCCCCTGCTGCGCGCGTTGCGCCAGACGTTTCCTTCCGCGCGGATCACCGGCATCGTGAACGTGGGCACCGAGGCCATGCTGGCGAACAACCCGGACGTGGACGACGTCATCCTCTACCGGCGGGACGAGAAAAACGCGCTGCGGCGCGAGCTTGGCTTCCTGCGCGAGCTGCGCCGGGCCCGTTTCGATCTCACCCTGGCGGGGACGGAAGGCGACCGCGCGGCGTGGTGCTCGCTGCTGAGCGGCGCGCGTTACCGGCTGGGCGTCCAAAGCTACAAGTGGGGCCGTTTCGATCTTCGCCGCCGCATCTTCAACCTGGCGGCCAGCCCGGGGGTGCCGGAGCCGATGCACCAGGTGAAGCGTCACTTCTACCTGACGGAGGCGGCCGGGCTGCGCCTCAAGGCGAGCGAACCGGGGCCGCTCGTGCTCGAGGTCTCGCCTGAGATGCGGCGCTGGGCGGAGGAACAACTCGCGCCCTTGCGGCCCGCGCGCATCATTCACGTTCATCCCGTGTCGCGCTGGTTGTGGAAGTGCTGGGACACCGACGCGATGGCAGCGGTGATCGACTGGCTGCAAGAGGAACGCGGCACGCGCGTTGTCGTCACCACCGGCCCGGTCGAGCGCGAGCGGCGCCGGGCGCGGGAGATCGTCTCGCGCTGCCGCACGACGCCGCACTTTTTCGACGGCAACCTCGAGCTGACGCAACTCGCGGCCCTTTCGTCGTGCTGCGACGGCTACTTTGGCATCGACACCGCGCCGATGCACATGGCTGCGGCGGTGGGCGTGCCCGTGCTCGCGCTGTTCGGACCGACCGGTCCGGAAAGCTGGGGACCTTGGGCCACGCGGGGCCGCGTGCTGAGCGCGCCGTGCGCCTGCAACATCCAGCGCCATCCGGTGTGCGACTGGGGCGCCGAGGCGGTGCGGGCGTGCCTGGCTTCCATCAGCGTCGAGCAGGTGCAGGCGGCGCTGGACGAACTTCTCCCCACCCCGGCATGAGCCTGTTGCTGGATCGCGTCACGGGCGCGCCGCTTTTGCTGGCCCGGGATCACCGCCCGCGCGTGGCGTGCGACGATCCGCGCATTTTGGTCATCCGGCGCAATCGCATGGGCGACATGCTTTGCACGCTGCCGCTCTTGCAGGTCCTGCGCACCCATTTTCCTGCCGCGCACATCACGGTGGCGTGCGACACGCCGGGCGGGCCGATCGCAGGTGCCTGCCCGGCCGTCGACCGCGTCATCGTGCTCGACGCGACCTGGACGCGCCGGTTGCCGCCGGTCTTCAACGCCGTGCGCCTGCAAAATCACGACTGGGTCATCGTGGCCAAGGGTGGCTTTGATCGCCGCCTGGCGCGGCTGGCCCGGCTGACCCATGCCGCGGTCACCATTGGCTTCGACCCGGTCGCGCCGGAACGCTCGGATTATTACACGCATCCGGTGGCGCTGCCGAAGGACGGCAACCTCGAGCATCAGATCGAGACGCAATTGCGGCTGGTCGGGCCGCTCGACATTTCCCCGCCACGCTTTGACCCGGAGATGCTGCGCCTGCGCCTGCCAGGCGCGGCCCTGCAAGTCGCGCACGAGACGCTGGCGCGGCCGCCGTTCGCCGCCGCGCGCGGCTTTGGCCTGATCAACCTCAGCTCCAACCGGCCGGTGCGTTTTCGCACGGAGGATTTTGTCGCCGTCATCCGTCATCTGCTGAAGACGACCGAGTTGGCCATCGGCGTGGTGGGCGTGCCGCGTGACGAGGCGGTGGTCCGGGGGCTCGTCCGCCGCTTCCCGGCGGATCGTGTCGGGGCCGTGGCGACGCCGGGCCCACTCGATCTTGCGGCCTTGCTGGAACGCGCCGCCGTTTTTCTTACGCCGGAAGGCGGCGCGGCGCATCTCTCCTCATCCACGCAGACGCCCACGGTCGTAATGTTCGACGCGCCCTACGGCAAGTGGCATCCCCGCGGGCCGCGCCATGTCGTGATCGAGGGTGAACTGGCCACCGGCGCGTTTTCGGCGGGGCGGGTGTGCGCCGCGCTCGATTCGCTGCTCACCCGGGCACAAGGCTGACATGGCGTCGCTTTTGAGCCGGCTTTCCGCCTCGGCCTACCGTGCGATTTACCGTCGGAAGGCGCAGCGCCGGCCGCCTGTGCCCCGCCCCATCGGGCCGGGCGACGGCTCGCGCATCCTCTGCTTCACCTGCGCGGGCATTGGGGATACGCTGACCGATTCGGTGGTCTTCCGCGCCCTGCGCGAGACTTACCCGCGGAGCCGGCTTGCTGCCGTGGTGCACCGCCGCCGGCGCGTCCTGCTCGACCATAATCCTTTCGTGGACGAGGTTTTTCTGTTCCAGAAAGGACCCTTCGCGTTTCGACGGCTTCTGGCCGAACTGCGCGCGGCCGGGCCGTGGGACGCGATCATGCACCTGCGCGGGAACGATCCCGAGCCGCGCTGCCTCAGCTACTCGCTTGATCCCGACGTGACCGTGAGCACGCCCGACATGACGCGGCTGAGCTGGCTGTGCGGTCACCAGGTCGTCCAGCCTGCGTGGGACACCACGCATGGGGTCGAGCAAACGCTCGCGCTGGCGCGGTACGTGGGCGCGGACGCCGCTTCGCCCCACCTGGTCTACGCCGTGACGGACGCCGAGCGGACTGCGCTGGAGGCGACACTGAAGAAGCGCGGGGTCGGGGCGCGGGCCCGCCTTGTCCTTCAGCTGGGCGGCGGCCGGCGGGCCGCGTGGCGTGACTGGCCGGTGGTCCGTTACGCGGAGCTCATTCGTCTCGCTTCCGCCAAGCTGGATGCTGAGATTTTTGTCCTGGGCGGCGCTGATCAGCAGGAGCGCCGCGTCGAGCTGGGCCGGCTTCTCGCCGGCAGCGGCGCGCGATATCACGATGTGGTCGGCACCTTGTCCCTCGCCGAGTCGGCGGCGCTTCTCGCCAGCGCGCGCGTGTTGGTCTCGACCGATACCGGCATCATGCATCTTGGTTTTGCGGTGGGCACCCGCGTGATCGCGCTGATCCATTGTAACAATCCGGCGAGCCGGGTGGGACCTTACGGCTACGGCGACCGCCATCGCGTCGTGCAACTGCCGCGGCCGGCCGGCTATAGCACGCCGGCGGATGCGAAGATGGCGGATATTTCCGCCGCCACCGTGTTTGAGCGCTTGCTGGAGATTTGGAGCGCGTGAACTTCCCCGGCCTCGATTTCTTCTGGAGCGGATCGCATGGCGCGGCCCGCGCCGTGGGCCTGATTCGTCCGTGGGATCTCGACCGGGCGCGAATGGCGCTCGCCCAGGGTGATAAGGTGCTTGTCGTTGCTTCGACGGCGCTGGGCGACTCGCTGCTCACCACGCCGCTGGTGGAGACGCTGGCACAGCATCTCGGCCCGGGGCGGGTTTCCCTCCTGGTCAAGGCGCCTTACGCCGATCTGTATGGCGGCGACCCGCGGCTGCACCGGGTCTTCACCGTGCGCGGGAAATATCGCTGGGACCACCTGACGGCCGAATTGCGCGCCGATCCGCATCGGGTCGCGCTGCTCGCGAACATCACGGAGCCCGATCTTGTCCCGCTCCTGTGGCGCGGGGGCGTGCGCGGCTTTCTGCGTTACCGGACCCGCTGGACCCGCTATGCCGGCTGGATGGCCAATCGCGCGATGCTTCGCCGCCCCGGCGAAGCCGATTACGCCACCGGCCACGCGATCGAGAACAATCTTGCCATGGCCGAGGCGCTGGGATTGCCGCCCTCCACCCATCGGCTTGCGCTGCCGCACATCACGGCGGACAGGGAGGCGCCGTATCGCATGGTCGTGATTCATCCCGGCGCGTCGCGCGCGAACAAGCGCTGGCCGGTGGAGCGCTGGGCGGCGCTCGCCGACGCTCTGGCCGAAAAATTCCGCGTCGGCATTTCGCTCTCGGGCGACCGCAGCGAGCAGCCGCTGGCCGACGAAGCGGCGCGGCTCATGAAATCGGGCAAGCCGGCCAACGGAGCGGGCATCACGCCGCTTCCGCTGCTCGCGCGGCTGCAGGCCAACTCGCTCGCGTTTCTTTCCGGCGACACGGGTCCTTATCATCTCGCGGTCGCGGTGGGGTGTCCCACCGTCACCCTCTTTGCGCCCACCGATCGCGGCTCGTCCATCGAGGCGTGCGGACCCCACCAGGCCGATCCTCGTTTGCACCGCGCGATCCAAACGGCGCGGCTGGGCGATTTCATCGCCACGCTTTCCTACGAGCAGGTGCTGGCCGAAGCCAGCGACGTGGTCGGGCGGTCCCTAGCCCGCAAGGAGGCGGCGTGAGGATCGGCATCTTTTTACCCAACGCGACCTTCGACCTGCCCGGCGCGGCAGAGGTGGGCGGGATTGAGACGTTCGCCTTCACCGTCGGCGAGGCGCTGCAAAAGCTGGGTCATCAGGTGATCCTGTTTGGCGGGCGGCCGAAGGCGGGCCGGCGATTCCGCGCCACGACGCTCACGCTCGAACTTGAGCCCTATCTGGAAACTCGCTCCATTCCCGATCTGGGCACCCGCTTTCAGCGGCTGGTGCAGCGACTGCATTTTGGCTGGAGCATCCGGCACGCGTGGCAGCGGCATCGCGTCGATCTCGTGCTGCTGGCCAAGCCGTTCGACTGGCCGGTCGCGTGGTGGTGGAAACGGTCGCGCCCGGACTTGCGCGTCATCATGGGTTTTCACGGCACCGACTTCTTCGCCGGCGATCGCGCTTTCTATAACGCGGTGGATGCCGCTTTCGCCGTCAGTCCCCGCGTGGCGGAGCTGGCGGAAGAGCGCGTTGGCCAACGACCGGTTCTCATCCCCAACCCCGTGGATGTGGATTTCTTCACGCCGGGCGAAGCGGCGACGAGCGCGACCGTCGAACCGTGGCGGGTCGTCGCCAGCGGCCGGCTCATCGGCTGGAAGGGATTCGGCAACCTGGTCGAGGCCATGGCGCGCCTGCGCGATGGGCATGGCATCGCATGCACGCTGGAACTCGCCGGTGAGGGACCGGAACGCAGCGCACTTGAGGCGCAAGTGGCCGGTCTTCATCTCAGCGGGGGCGTGAAGCTGTGCGGCCTGCTCGAGCCCGCGGCATTGCGCGATTTACTGCGCCGCAGCGCGCTTTACGTTCTGCCGTCGGTTGGCCTCGAAGCGTTTTCCATCGGCGCGCTGGAAGGCGCGTGCGTGGGGCTGCCGCTGCTGCTTTCCGATCAAGTCGGCCTCAAGGAGTTTCTCGACGAGCGCGATGTGGCGACCTACCCCGCCCGCAGCGTGGACGCGCTGGTCGAGGCTTTGCGCGGACTGCACGCGCGTCGCACGGAAACCGCGTGGACCGATCGCGCGGCGCGGCATGCCCGCATCCGCGCCACCTTTTCCAGCGAGCGCGTCGCCCGGGCCATCCTGGAGTTGGTGCCGTGATTCTCTACCTCTATCCCGAGGAGTGGACCGGCCGCCGGGCGCGCGAGGTGCACACGCTTTCAACCTGCGTGGCCCTTGCCCGAATCGGGCAGCCCGTGACGCTCGTGACCGCGGGGGGCGAACCGGCCTTGCGTGCGCACTTGCGCGAGATCGCGGGCGCGGAGCAGCTCCAGCAGCTGGAAATCGTTTCGCTCTCGCGCTCCCTTGGGCCGATCCGCAGCGCGACGATCTTCAGCTTCAAGTTCCATCGCTGGCTGCGCACTCGCGAGGCATTCGCGCGCGGTTTCACCGTCCACTTGAAGGCGGCGGCGATGTTGGCGCGAGCAGGAATCCCGTACCTTTTCGAGGCGCACGAAATCTTCGCCGAGACGCCACGCGGCAACGAGGAAGTCCAGCACGTGCTGCAGGAGATGGAGCGCAGCGCGCTGGCGGCAGCCACGTGGCGTGTCGCGACGAGTTCCGCACTCGCCGCTGCCCTGTGCGCCCGGTACTCGCTTCCCGCTGACTTTACCATCATCCCGAACGCCGGCCAGCCGCCGCTCGATGAAAGCATCGCGCAAGCTGACGGCGCATTCGTCTACTGCGGTTCCATCGCCGACTGGAAGGGGCTGGAGCTCGCCATCGAAGGCGCACGGCTGGCGGGCTGTCGCCTGCGCCTTATCGGCGGCACGGAAGCCGAGTGGCGCGCGCTGGGCGAATCCTGCAACACGTCCGCGGTTGAGTGGCGGCCACGCGTCTCGCTGGCCGCAATTCCCGAGGTGCTGGCCGGTGCCTGCGGGGGACTGATCCCTACCCAGCCGCAATCGGGCTCGGGCCGGTACTCATGTCCGATGAAACTCTTCGATTACGCGCGCTGCGGCCTGCCGGTAGTGAGCACGGCCCTGCCGGCGCTGGCCGACCTGGCGCTTGGCCCCTGGTGTACGCTTGTCACGGAACCGACGGCGGCCGCGTGGGCTCAGGCACTCCGTCGTTTCCGATTCCACGCGGAAGATGGCGAAGCGGCGCGGCATTGGGCGGCAAGCCACACGTGGGAAGCGCGCGCGCGTTGCCTCGCCGCCACGCTGCAACGGGCGTAGATGTCAGGTTGCTCGGTGGAAAAGATCGCGGATCGTTGGCGAGCAGGATGGCGCGCGTTGGGGGAAATGCTTTCCTTTTCCGAACGGATTTGTCGCTGCGGCGGCTCCGGCCTCGGGCCAAGGCGAGCTACCTGCGGATGTTTGATGCCCGCTCAGTCAGGTAGCCGGCGCTTTCCGAGCGCCGGTCGGTTGCGGATGCGTGTTCTACTCGGACCGGCGCTCGGAGAGCACCGGCTAGCTGTGTCAGGCCTCCAATTCGCGCGTGATCTCGGCCAGGGTCCGCGTGTTCATCACGTCCTCGCGGCGCAGCCATCCCTTGCGCGCGGCGGTCACGCCCTGGCGCAGTACGCCGAAGGCCGCGACCCGATGCGCGTCGGGGTTGATCACGCATTTAACGCCGCGATCACGCGCGTGCCGCCACCAGCGCCAGTCCATGTCCATGCGCGAGCTGCTGCAATTGAGCTCGATCCACGTGCCGGTGCGGGCGGCGCAGTCGATGACTTTCTCGAAGTTCACCCGGCTAGGCTCGCGTTGCAGCAAGCGGCGGCCGGTGACGTGGCCGAGCATGGTCACGTGCTCGTTTTCCATGGCACGGATGATCCGCGCGGTCATGGTGGCCTCGTCCTGACCGAGCGCGTTGTGCACGGAGGCGACGACGTAATCGAGCCGGCGCAAGACGTCGTCGGGAAAATCGAGCGCGCCGTCCTTGAGGATGTCGACCTCGCTTCCCGCGAAGACGCGGAAGTCGCCGTCGAAGGTGCGATTGAGTTTCGCGATGGCGGCGATCTGCTCGCCGAGGCGTTCCTCGGTCAGACCGTTGGCGTGGGCGGAACTGCGCGAGTGGTCCGCGATGCCGAGATAGGCCAGGCCGAGGTCGCGTGCCGCGGCCGCCATTTCCTCCAGTGTGTTCTTGCCGTCACTGGCCGTGGTATGACAGTGAAAGGTGCCGCGAAGCTGCGTCCATTCAATCAGGCGCGGGATCGCGCGCGCGGCGGCCGCCTCGATCTCCCCGCGGCCCTCGCGCAGTTCGGGCGGAATGTCCTGAAGGCCCAGCGCGGCAAAGAGAGCGTGTTCATCGCGGCAGGGGATCGGTTCGCGTTTGGCCGGCTTCTTCGCCGTGCGTTTGATCGAGAAAAGGCCCTGCTCGGTCAGTTCCTTCTGCTGTGCCGCGGCGTATTCGAGCAGCGCGCCGTTGTGTTCAGGACTGCCCGTGAAGTGATGCAGCGCGCAGGCGTACGCGTCGTCCGTCACCACGCGCAGGGTCGCGGGAATTCCGGACTCCAGCAGGATGGTGGCGGAATCCTTCTCGCGCGCGGTGACCTCCTTCGCATCCTCCCACGTCACAAAATCCTCGAGCAGGTCCGCCGGCTTGCGCGAGGAAGCGACGAGCTCGATGCCGGCTACCACCTCCAGGCCCCGGCGCAACTCGCCGGCCAGCGCGAGTTGTCCGACGGCGGGATGGTTCCGCAAGGCATCCCGCAATTCCTCCGCGGCGGCGAGTGCCTCGCCATAAAGGAACTGTCCCTCATAGGCGCGCGAGCGGGTGATGCCTTCGAGAATCTTCGCTTCCGTCTTCGCGCCAAAGCCCGCCAGCGCCCGCACTTTGCCGGCGCGGCAGGCGGCCTCGAGTTCCTCCACCGACGCGACGCCAAGCTTCTCGTGCAGCACGCGGATCTTCTTCGGCCCGAGCGCAGGGATGGCGGCGAGCGCGAGGAGCCCTTCCGGGATCGAGGCGCGCAGTTTTTCGTGGTACTCGAGCCGGCCGGTCGTGACCAACTCCGCGACCTTTTGCTGGAGCGCTTCGCCCAGGCCGAGCGTTGCGAGTTGGTTTTTCGCGACCAGCGGGGCGAGATCGCCCGGAAAGGAATCGAGCGCGCGGGCGGCCTTGGTGTAGGCCAGCGCCTTGAACGGGTTCTCGCCCTTCAGTTCGAGCAGGAGGGCGATTTCTTCAAGCAGGTCGACGATGTCGTCTTTGGTCATGAACAGCGAAGGGCGAGGCTAGGCGCGCGGATCGAGCCGTCCGTCGGTGAGATGGTAGCGCTGCTGGCCGAGCGCGGCGATGGCGTTGTCGTGCGTCACGATGATGAGGCAGTTCTGGCGCTCGTCCTGCAGGCGCAGCAGCAGGTCGACGATGCCGTGGCCTGTCGCCTGGTCGAGGTTGCCGGTGGGCTCGTCGGCGAGGAGGAGCGCCGGATTGTTGCGCAGAGCGCGCGCGATGGCGATGCGCTGCTGCTCGCCGCCGCTTAGCTCGGCGGGCAGGTGATGCAGGCGCGAGCCGAGGCCGACCTGATCGAGCAGCGCCTTGCTCACCTCGTGATCGCCGCGACGGGCTAGGCGCGCGGGAAAGTCGACGTTCTCCAGCGCGGTGAGCTCGGGAAAGAGATGATAGGCCTGAAAGACAAAGCCCACGGTGAGATTGCGCCACGCGGCCAGGCGCGCACGGGAAAAGGCGTAGATCGATTCGCCGCGCCAGTGCACCGCGCCGCGATCGGGAGCCTCGAGCCCGCCGAGGATTTGCAGGAGCGTGCTCTTGCCGGAGCCGGAGGCGCCCTGAATGGTGTTGAGGCCGCGCGCGGGAAAGGCGATCTCGATGCCGCGCAGGATGGGCAGCGTGCTCTTGCCAAGGCGGTAGGTCTTGTCGAGCGCCGAGCAGGCGAGGGGATGGTCGTCGGTCACGCGAGAGAGAGGATTAGCAGATGGACGGGGCTTGGGGGACCTGATTTTGACGGAATTAAACGGATCGGCAGTAGGCAGGCATCTGGGGCGAAAGGCCGGAAAGACAACAGGTAGCCGGCGCTCTCCGAGCGCCGGTCCGAGCAGGAAACGCGTCCGCAACCAACCGGCGCTCGCAGAGCGCCGGCTAACGGACTGCTTCTTCCAGTTCCGCCCACTCCGCATCTTCCGCGGCATCGAGTTCCTCGCGCACGGGCCGCGAGCGATCCTCGTGCGGCGCCATGAGGTCGTAAAGACACGGAACGACGAGCAGCGAGAAGGCGGTGGAGACCAGCACGCCGCCAATGATGACCACCGACATGGCCACGCGGACCTCCGCCCCGGGTCCGATGCCGAGCGCGGGAATGATCGCCGCGGCCACCGTGGCGGCGGAGGTCATGACGATGGGCCGCAGGCGAATCGGCGCGCCGGCCAGGATGGACTCGCGCAGGGCGAGCCCGTGCTCGCGGCGCTGCTTGTTGAAAAATTCCACCAGCAGGATCGAGTTCTTCAGCGTGATGCCCATGAGCACGAGCAGGCCGATCATGCTGTAGAGGTTGATCGACTGGTGCGTGAGAAAGAGGGAGAGGAACGCGCCCGTGACGGTAAAGGGCAGCGCGACCATGACGGCGATGGGATGGATGAAGCTGTTGAATTGCACGGCCAGCACCATGTAGGAAATCATCAGCCCGAGCACGAAGGTGATGATGAAGTTGGTGAAGGCGTCCTTCACGTCCTTGGAGGCGCCGATGTCGGTGAGACGATAACCGGGCGGCAGAAGCTTTTGCGCGGTGTTGTGCGCGAAGTCCATGGCCTTGTCCAGCGGCTGGCCGGTGGGCACGTTGGCGTAGATGTTGATCGCCCGCTCGCGCATCTCGCGCGTGATGGTGAGCAGCTGCTTTTGCTCGGTAATGTGGGTGACGGCGGAGAGCGGGATGAGCTCGCCGTAGCCGGTGCGGACGAGCAGCTTGTCGGTGTCGTCCACATTCTGCCATTGCGACGGCAGGAGGCGGATGCGCACGTCGTAGCGCCGGAAGCCGTTGGTGAACTTGCCCTGGCGCGTGCCGCCGATCGCGGTGTTGATCGTGTCGGCAATGTCCTGCGTGGTCACGCCGCTGGCCGCGGCCTTGTCGCGGTCGGGCTCGACGTGCACCTCGACGGAGCCGTCGCGGAAATCGGTATCGATGTCGGTCATCAGGCCGCTGGCGGCGAACTGCCCCGTCATGGCCGCGACCTTTTCCTTGAGCACGGCGTACTCGGGGCCGCGCACGCTCATCTCGATTTTTGTCCCGCGCTTGGCGCCGCCGAAGTTGCCGGAAGGATCGAGGAGGAAGGCCTTGAAATCCTTCGGGATGTCCTTGGCGATCCGGTCGCGGATCGTGTCCATGAGCTGCGTCTGGCTGTGGCTGCGCTGGCCGCGCGGCTTGAGGGAAATGAAGGAGATGCCCTTGTTCGTCTCGCCGCCCTCGAACCCGCCGACGTTGACGAAGTAGTGGCCGATGTCGGGATAGGAGGCGAGAATCTTCTCCAGCTCGCGCGCCTTCTCGCCGGTGAAGCCGAGCGAGGAGCCGACGGGCGTCTGGAAGTTGATGAGGAAGACGCCGATGTCCTGCGCGGGCAGGAATTCCTTGTTCAGCAGCGGCACGGAAAAGCACGAGGCAACAAAAAGCGCGAGCGCGATGAGGAGGATCTTCACGCGATGCGGCAGCGCGCGCTCGAGGA
Source organism: uncultured Candidatus Methylacidiphilales bacterium (assembly GCA_964658475.1). Classification (GTDB taxonomy): domain Bacteria; phylum Verrucomicrobiota; class Verrucomicrobiia; order Methylacidiphilales; family UBA1321; genus JABDGH01. The sequence continues at coordinate 11,256 of CAZZYY010000073.1, forward strand.
CGCGACGGTAAAGCTGCGCGCTGCGTTGGAATTGGCGGTTGACGAATTTCGCCAGGCGCGACTCGTCCTCCTTCGCGGTCATGAACTGCGAGCAGCGCATGGGCGTGAGGGTGATGGCCTCGAGCAGCGAGAGCAGCACGGCGGTGGAGATGGTCATGCCAAACTGGAAGAGGAAAACGCCGACGAAGCCGCTGACCAGCACGACCGGAATGAAGACGGCGACGACCGCGATGGTCGCGGCCGTGGCGGCGAAGGTGATCTCGCGCGTGCCATCGAGCGCCGCCTGCCGCGCCGATTTGCCCATATGGAAATGGCGCGAGATATTTTCCAGCACCATGATCGCGTCGTCGACCACGATGCCGATGGCCAGCGACATTCCCAGCAGCGTGAAAAAGTTGAGCGTGAATCCGAGGTAGTTGAGCACGATGAAGGTGCCCAGCGCCGAGGTCGGAATGGAAAGCAGGACGTTGAAGGTCGAGCGCCACGAGCCGAGGAACATCCAGCAGACCAGCGCGGTGATGAGGATGGACATGACCACCGTCCACTCGGTTTCGCGAATGGCCTGATCGGTGAAGACGGTGCCGTCGAAATTGACCGCGACGTGCAGGTCCGGCGCGGTCACGGCCAGTTCCTGGTTGATCTGCGCGACCCAGGCGGTGACCGCCTTGCCCACCGCGACGTCGTTCTGCCCATGCTGCTTTTGGATGCCGACGCCGAGCGTGATCTGGCCGTTGCTCCGCGCGTTGCTGCGCACATCGGCCAGGCTGTCCTCGATCGTGGCCACGTCGCGCAGATGGATGTCGGAGTGATAAATCCGCTGCCCGCCGCGGGTGGTGATGAGCAGGTTGCCGACCTGCTCGGGCGAGTAGGCCTCGCCCATGGTGCGGACGTTGAGCTGCTCCTGCGGGTTCTCGAGATAGCCGGAGGAGGTCTCGGCGTTTTCCATCTTCAACGTGTTGCGCACGTCGAGGATGGTGAGCTGCTGCGCGAGAAGCTTGTCGTTGTCGACCCACACGCGCAGGTTGCGGTCGGCCCAGCCGCCCAGGACGATGTCGCCCACGCCGGGGATGACGCGCAGCCGGTCGCGCAGGTTCAGGTCGACGAAGTTCAGCATCTCCGCGAATGACCGCTTCGTGGAGGTGATGGCGAGCCACATGATCGGGTTGTCGTCGGTGTTGATCTTGCTGATCGTCGGCGCCTGCACGTCGGAAGGCAGCCCGACGGAGCGCAACTTCGAGTTGGTTTCCTGCAGCGCGGCATCGATGTTCTTGCTCGTCTGGAAGGTGAGTTTGATCGTGGCGATGCCTTGCCGCATGTTCGACTCGATGTCCTGGATGCCCTCGACCGCGATGACCGCCTGCTCGATGGGATTGACGATCTGCGTCTCCATCACTTCCGGCGACGCTCCGGTCCAAGCGACCGAGATGGTCAGCACGGGCTGCGTTGCTTCCGGCAGCTGGCTGACGCCGAGGTGAAAAAAGCAGATCGCGCCAAAGAGCATGAGCGCGCCCATGAGCATCCACGCGAAGACGGGCCGGCGGATGGAGAGGTCGGAGAGGGTCATGGACGTGACCTCTCACGCGGAGAACCGCCGCTAATTTGGTAGCCGCCGCTGTCCCAGCGGCGGTCAGTTGCGGACGCGTGTTCT
>CAZZYY010000074.1:0-2125 GCA_964658475.1 uncultured Candidatus Methylacidiphilales bacterium
CCGCCGACTTGGCAATCGACCCCGCCTTCAGCACACCGCGCCAGCAGACTCCGGGATAGATGAGCGACCGCCGGCCCAGCACCGAACCCGGATTCAGCACGGTCTGGCAGCCGACTTCCGCCTCATCGCCGATCAGCGCTCCGAACTTCCGCAGCCCCGTGTTCACCACATCGCCGCCCGCGCGGACCTCGATCGTCGTACCGTTCAATTTCAGGTTGGAGACGATCACACCCGCGGCCAGGTGCACGCGCGCGCCCAGGATGGAATCACCGACATAGTTGAAGTGCGGCACCTGGCATTTGGCGAAGAGGACGCTGTTCTTGATCTCGCTCGAATTCCCGATGACCGACCCGGCGCCCACGATCACGTTCTCGCGGATGTAGGCCCCGTGCCTGATCTCGCACCCGGCGCCGATCCAGGCCGGCCCCTTGATATAGGCGCCCGGCTCGATCACCGTGCCTTCGCCGATGAACACGTGCTCGCCGATGGTGGGCGACCCGACAACGCGCCCCCGGTTTTCCGCCCGGATGGCCGTGGCGAGATAGTCCTTTAACAGCGGCAGGACCTCCCACGCCTGCGTCACGCCCCCGAAGAGCGCGGCATGCTCCGTTTGCGCGAGGTCGACATAGTCGGAAGGCGGGAAAGAGAGGCTCATGCGAGATGGAATAGAAAGGGCAGCCTGCCTTCGTGGTAGCCGTCGACCTCCGGGCGACGGACAGTCGCGCGCAAGATCTCCGCCTACTTGAGCAGCTCGGTGCCCGGCTTCCTTATCTCCGTTTCGCTCTTCGGACGCCAGACAAACTGGCGCCAGGCCAGGCCCGCCGTGACCAGCAGCATGATGGCGGAAAGCAGCTGCCCCTGCGTCACCCCGCCGAACCACCAGCCGATCTGCACGTCCGGCTCGCGGAATTGCTCGCCGATGATCCGCAGCACCGCGTAGCCCGCCATGAAGGAGAGCGCCACCGCGCCCTCGCGCCGCGCGCAGACCCGCACCGCCAGCAGGATGAGCTGGAGCACCACGCCCTCCAGCAGCGCCTCGTACAATTGCGAGGGATGGCGCGGCACCGGCACGCCGTTCACCAGCGGCGCTTCCGGGAAGATCATCGCCCAGGGCACGGTGCTCGGCCGGCCCCACAGCTCGCCGTTGAGGAAATTGGCGCACCGCCCCAGCCCGAGCGCGAGCGGCGCGGGAAAAGCCGTCGCATCCGCCAGGTTGTAGAACGGAATCTTGCGCGACCGGGCGAAGAGGATCATCACCACGATCACGCCGATGATTCCGCCGTGGCTCGCCATCCCGCCCTTCCATACCGTGAAGAAAAACGTGGGATCGGTGAACGTCTCGCGCGGCGCGTAGAGCAGGCAATACCCGAGCCGGCCGCCAAGCACAATCCCGCCCAGCGAGGCCCAGGTGGTGAAATCGGTGATGGCCTCGCCGCGCAGCTTGCTCCAGCCCTTCTGCGCCTGCCAGCGCAACGCGACGAAGAGCAGGCAAAACCCGACCAGGTAAATCAGGCTGTAGTAGCGGATGCCCCACTCGTTCCCGCCTGCGGAGCCCCACCGCCAGAGAAAGCGGTGCGGCTCGACGGTGATATAGGCCAGCCAATTCATCCCGGGTTAGTAGAGAGAAACCGGCCGGATTAACATGAAGAAAGGCGGCAGAGCGTCGTGAATGACCCGGCCACTCCCGCGGCGGCGCCCTCCGGCAGAGGACCCGTCAGCGAAAGATCGGGATCGTGAGCGGATAACGAAAGAAGGCACCCTTGGAGGCTTCAACCGCGGCAAGGATCGCGCAGACCAGGCCGAAAAGCGCCAGGCCCAGGAGCAGGAAGTAGCCGATGCAGACAAAGACGAGCACGACCGAAATTATCCCGTAGAGATAAAGCGAGAGATGGAAATTGAGCGCCTCCCGCGCGTGGGCCGCCACCGCGGGCGAGTCGTCGCGCTTCGCCAGCCAGACGACCAGCGGCAGGATGAACCCGATCCCAAGCAGCAGGGAAAGGTGGCAGAAGATCGCCCAGATCTTGTCGTCGCTCGAAAGGGTGGCGTTCGGCGGCACAGGCGGAAGCTGCGAATCCATGGCGATTGTCATGCGCCGGAGCGGGTTGTTTGTCGAGTCTGCCGGACG
>CAZZYY010000074.1:2225-12809 GCA_964658475.1 uncultured Candidatus Methylacidiphilales bacterium
GGGCGGGGAAACAGGATTAGTAGGGCGATGCGCGCGGGCAGCTTGGGCGCACGATCGAGATCGTTCGGCGCACACCGGGGTCGGGCCAAACGCCGGCTACCGGCGGAGCGTTGGCACTGTCGCGGTGGTTGCTCTCTGGGAGAGACGCGCTTTGTCATCCCGAGCTGGTCGACGGATCAGGCACTCTTTCGCGCGGGGGCGTGCGGGGTGGCGCGGCAGTCCGCCGGATGGGCCGTACGTCCTCCGGCGGCGGGAGAGGGCTGATCCCATCGACTTTGCTGCGCTTTGCCCCGGATGGCGGAGATGTGCCTTTTTGGTGGGCGCGGGCCGGCTGGGCAGGAGCGCGGGCAGAGTTTTGCCTTTGGGTAGCCGCCGCCATCCCAGCCGGGGTCCGCCTAGGAAGCGCGTCCGTACCTGACCGCCCTGGGGAAAGGGGCGGCCACGCTTTTGCGTTGCGCTACATTACTCGTCGCCGTCCTTGCCGATGGCGCCGGTGGGGCAGATGGCCAGGGCGCGTTCGGCGGCGTCGTCTTCCTCGGCGCCTGCGGGCTGCTTGAAGAAGTAGACCTTGGTCTCGTCCTCGTTGTACTTGAGCAGCTGGGGAGCTTCGTCGAGGCAGACGTGGCAGGGGGTGCAGGTGTCGTCCACATACCATTTGCCGGGCACGTTCTCGGGAACCTTCTGGGTCTTGTCAGCCATGGGTCACGGCGAAGCACTAAGCGTTCCCAAATGCGAAGACGCCTTTTTCCTTTTCACTTTTTCCTTTCGCCTTTTGTCTTCTCCCATGCCCCTGCCCGCACGTCCGCATCTTTCCGTTCCGCTGGAGGTCTACTACTTCGACACCGACGCGGGGGGCGTGGTGCACAACATTGCGTACCTGCGCATGGTGGAGATCGCGCGGTCGCAGCTGGCGGCCTCGCTGGGCTGGACGCTGGGCGAGATGGGCCGCACGGGGCTGGTGCCGGTGGTGGCGCGCACGGAGATCGATTACCTCAAGCCGGCGCGGCTGGGCGATGCGCTAACGATCGAGGCGGAATTGATCGGGCTGGAAAAGGTGCGCATGTCCATGCGGTTTGAGATTCGCTCGGCGACGGCGCCGGAGACGCTCTTTGCCCGCTGCACGCAAACGATGGTGACGGTGCAGCTTCCGGGCGGGCGGCCGCAGCGGATCCCGGAGGCTTGGCGGGTGGCTTATCCGCAGTTGGTGGGGTGAGTGAGGGGATTTAGACGGAATTAACGGATTTGACCGGATCAGCGTGACGGAAGAGAGGAGCAAGGGAAGCACCGCGGGAGCCAGCGGAGGTTGCCTCGGAGAAGGAAGCGGGGACGGGCACGCGGCAATCTCGAAATCGCCCACCCGTGGTTCGGTGCTCGTCTCTTTTTATATTGATGAATTTACCGGTCCTTTTCGCCCTTTCCGCTCTTCATCTTCAAACGAAATAGGAGTATGATACCCTATTCAAACTCGTCCCAAGCCAGTCTTGTTTTGTGTGATTCGAGCTTTTCCATTTTTAATTTTCGACGTCAGGTATGATTAAAATATCTCGTCGTACTTTTATTGAGCGTTCGGCGCTGGCTGCCGGAATGGGGTTGTTCCCGGGTAAAACGTTGTTTGGCCAGCAGGCGTCCGCGGGGAACGACTTGCGGCCGGCCCAGGTCCTTCTCGACATGGTGCACAATAATCCGGGTGAGCCGCCTTTTGTCACCCATTACAACGATCCCGCCTTCCTTAAGCAGCTTGGCTACCAGACAAAGGTTTATGAGCTTTTTGAGGGCGCCCAGTTTGGAATCGACTGGTCATCCGTTGACCTGGAGATCTTTCCAGCCGGCTCGCCGGAGCGAACGTGGGTGGATCAAAAAGCGGCGGAGTTGGACATGCTCTATACGGCGACCAAGCAAGCCGGCCTGTTGGTCTACTGCCACACCGACATGATCGTTTTCCCCAAAAAATTGGTGGAAAAATATAAACTCACCGACTTTAAGCAGGTTTCCGATTCGGAAACGCAAAAGTATCTTCGCCTTGCGGTTCAACAAATGTTCAACCGTTTCCCCCAACTGGACGGCCTGGTCGTGCGCATCGGCGAGACCTATTTGCAGGGCGCTCCTTATCACACGGGGGGCATCGCCGATAAATCGAGTCCGGAAAAGACCATCATCCCGCTCATCAACTTACTTCGGGACGAAATCTGCGCGAATCTCGGCAAGAAAGTGCTTTTCCGTTCCTGGGACAGTTTCGACACGTCGATACCCGCCTATCAGGCCGTAAGCAACGGGGTGGAACCCCATCCTCATCTCCTTATTTCCGTCAAACATTGCGAGGGCGACTTCCATCGGGGCAATGCCTTCAGCCGGGTTTTGGGTCTTGAGAGGCACTCCCAAGTCGTGGAAGTCCAATGCCAGCGCGAATACGAGGGCAAGGGTGCCTATCCCAACTATATCGCCCACGGAGTCATCGAGGGATTTGAAGAACACAAGGGCCAGAGCATTCGCAAGATTTGGTCGAATCCCTTGATCGCGGGCATGTTCACCTGGAGCCGGGGTGGAGGGTGGAAGGGACCCTATATTACAAACGAACTTTGGTGTGATCTCAATGTCTACGTGCTTTCCCCCTGGGCGCAAAATCCCAACCGTTCCGAAGAGTCGATTTTCAATGAATTCTGCTCCACCGTGCTAAAGCTTACCGCGGAAAACGCCGCCACGTTCCGCAAGCTGTGCCTGCTCTCGGCCGACGCGGTTTATCGCGGCATTCGGGGCACCCAGAATGAGATCACGCCCTGGTGGACGCGCGATCAATACATGGGGCGCCCACCCCTTCCCGCAAATGTCGCAAACCGGGCCGAGTTCCTTCAGGAAAAAGATGAAGCAGCCGTCATGTGGAAGCAAATAATCGCCTATGGCGACAGCATCCATTTTCCGGATCCCGCGGTGCAGGAATATGTGAAGACCTCCTGCCGGTATGGTTACGATGTTTATCAGATTTATCGCGATGGCTTTCGTCTGGCCGCCCTGGGCCTGACTGGAGATAAGACGCAGATAAAAACCCTGATCGATGATTATGATCAAACCTGGGCCGACTATAATAAATTGAAGGAGGAGCATCCCTCCTGCGCGACTCTCTATGTCGATAAAGGTTTTACGCAAAACCCCCACAGTGCCGGCACGCCGGGCATGGGTGCCATGGTCGATGAATTCAGAAAGGTCATTTAGGCGAAGGTGAGAACTGGAAGATCAAATGGGCATGACTTCGAAGCGCGGGGAGATCAAATGAAGGTGCCCCATCGAATCGCGCCCTAACAACGGTCCTCGGGCCTGCATTCCGGATACCCAAGCTGACGGCGCGTTCTTGCCTGGAGCCATCCCGCTCTTTCGTCCCACCCCTCTCCCATCCCGTTTTCCCTTTTGCCTTTTGCCTTCCGCACCGTAGCTTCCCACATGGCCCTGGACGATATCCTCCTCGACGCTGAGGAAAAAATGATGAAGAGCACGGAGGTGATCTCGACGGAGTTCGCCGGCATCCGCACGGGCAAGGCGTCGCCCGATCTGGTCACGAACCTGATGGTGGAGGCGTACGGCTCGCACATGCGGCTGAAGGAACTGGCGGCGGTGACGACGCCGGACCCGCGCCTGATCCTGATCCAGCCGTGGGACGCGGGGACGGTGGACGCGGTGCGCAAGGCGCTGGAGGAATCGAAGCTGGGCATCTCGCCGCAGGTGGATGGCAAGCTGATCCGGCTGCCCATTCCGCCGCTGAGCGAGGAGCGCCGCCAGGATTTGGTGAAGGCGACGCGCAAGCTGGCGGAGGAGGGCCGGGTGAGCATCCGCGCCTGCCGGCGCCACGCGCTGGACGAGGTGAAGAAGATCCAGAAGACGGGCGAGATCACGGAGGACCAGCTGGAAGGCGCGGAAAAGGATGTGCAGAAGCTGACCGACCAGTACGTCGAGCAGATCGAGAAGGCGCTGGCCGCCAAAGAGGCGGAGCTGATGAAGGTGTAGCTCGGCGTTGGTTTCCTGCCTCCGATCCTTCCCCCGACAGGACCATGACCGAATTTCCCACCGCCTTCACCGAACTGGTGGGCGCCTTGCGCCAGTTGCCGAGCGTGGGGCCACGCAGTGCGGAGAGGCATGCGCTGTTTTTGCTGAACGCACCGGCGGCGGTGAGTGAGCGGCTGGCCGCGGCGCTGACGGCGGCGCGGGCGGAGATCCATCCGTGCCGGCAGTGCGGTTTCTATGCGCAGGGGGCGGATTCGCTTTGCTCCATCTGCGCCAATCCGCAACGGGACGCAAAGCTCTGGTGCGTGGTGGAGCAGGCGAGCGACGTGATCAAGCTGGAGAAATCGAATTTCTTTCGCGGGCTCTACCACGTGCTGGGCGGCCGGCTTTCGCCGCTGGACAAGGTGGGGCCCGCTGACCTGGCGATCGGGAAGATGGAAGTGCGTTTGAAGGAAGCGCCGCCGGCCGAGGCGATCCTGGCGCTGGGGGCGGACGCGGAGGGCGAGACGACGGCGCTTTATCTCGCGCCGATCCTGAAAAGCGCGGGCGTGAAGGTGTCGCGGCTGGCGATGGGCTTGCCGGCGGGCGGCGGGCTGGAGTACGCCGACAGCGTGACGCTGGGCTACGCGCTTTCCGGGCGGCGCGAGCTTTAGAGGAATTGGACGGGATTAAAAGGGTTAGGGAAAACGGGCCTGTTTCTTTGCGATCCTGTCCGTGCTGTCCAGAATGGTTATATGAAAATCAGCGCGGTCTGCTTCGACCTGGGCAAGGTGCTGATCGATTTTGACTGGCACGTGATGACGGCGCATGTGGCGGAAAAATCGTCGCTGACGCCGACGGAGATCGGCCAGCGCCTCTCCGCGGACAACGAGATCCTGGGCTACGAGCGGGGCGCGATCACCACGCCGAAGTTTTTCGCCCACATGAAAAAACGGCTGGAGTACAAGGGCACGGCCAGGGAGCTGCGCACCGCGTTCACGGAGATCTTCACGCCCATCGCCGACCACATCGCGCTGGCCGCGCTGCTGGCCCCGCACTATCCGCTGGCGATCATCTCGAACACGAACGACGCGCACATCACGCATGCGGAGGAGGCCTACTCGTTCTTCTCGCTCTTTCCGGCGCGGATTTATTCGCATCGCGTCGGCGCGATGAAGCCGCAGCCGGAAATCTATCAGGCGGCGCACGAGGCGGTGGGAAATCCCGACCCGGCGGAGATGCTTTTCATCGACGACCTGGAGCCCAACATCCTGGGCGCGGTAGCGCTGGGCTGGCAGACGATTCACCTGCGCCCGGAGGTGAACCTGCGCGAATCGCTCGCCAGCTACGAGCTGCAGGGACTCGATCTTTAGGCCTTCTTACCCGGGCGGCGCACGCACAAACCATTGACGATGCCGCGGGTCATCCTCTAGATTCAGGGTCTTCCCTTCCTGCCATTGCTCCCGCGCAAACTGGGCAATGACAGTCACTTGAGAAGAAAAGCGCCGAGTGGTACCGTCATCGCACCCCATGCTTTCCAAGCGAATTGCGCGTTTCGTCGTCCTGTTCGCTTCGGTGGTGGCGTTCGGCTGCGGCCCGAGTTTGCGCGCGGACGATGCGCCGGCGGGTCCGAATTTGATGGCGTCGTTCAACGATTTTGACGACACGCCGTTGATTGAGGATGCGTGGGGGGGCGTGATTGATAGCGTGATTTCGCTGCCTTCCGGATCGCAGTTGGCGGTTTCCGACAGCGGCGCGATCAAGTGGACCACCTTTGGGCCCAGTTGTTCGGTGGGCGATTTGAATGGCGATGGCCTGCCGGACCTGGTGGTGGCCGATCCGCGAGGCTACTTCTGGTTCTTCGCCAACAGCGGCACCGCGACCAAGCCGAAGTTCACGGGCGGCGAGATCATGCCGATCTGGATCGGCGCGCCGGTGGGTGGCGGGGGCGATGTCGGGATGATGGAGGCCAACTACGACGCGAACGACAACACGGTGCCGCGCATCCAGCTGGTCGATTTCGCGGGCGACAAGAAGCTGAGCATCGTGGCCGGCAACTACGAAGGGAAGCTCTTCTATCTCCACAACAACGGGTCGGCGCAGATGCCCAGTTTCCTGATGCCGACGGACCTGAAGGCGGTGACGGTGGCGACCTATTCGCAGGGGCTGCTCTGGTGCAATTTTCTGGCGCCTTTTCTTTACGACTTCGGCGGCCACGGCCAGCTCGACCTGATCATGGGCGAAGGCACCTACGCCTCCAACAGCATCTACCGCCTGGTGAACAAGGGGAACAACGGGTCTCCGATCTACAGCGAGCGCTTCACGACCAAGATCATCCCGGGCTATGGGCGGGAGCACCTGACGCCGCAGGTGGTCGATTGGAATGGCGACGGCAAGCCCGACATCGTCTCGGGCGAGCGGCAGGGCTACCTCGATCTCTGGCTGAACACGAGCCCGGACAGCGATCCCAACCACCTGCAATTCGATTCGCTTAATCCCCAGCACATCAAGATCGGCCGCACGGATCGCTTCGGGACGCTGAGCACGGTGGCGGTGTGCGACCTGACCAACAACAAGCTGCCCAACCTGATCGTTTCCAATTCCGACCGGAAGCTTTCCTACGCGGTCAACACGGGCAGGCCCGGAGCGCCCAAGTTCGACTCGCTTGTGCCGATTCCCGGCGTGAATCCGCTGCCCAAGCTCTATGACCACCCGAAGAACTGGGGGATCTCGCGCGATTTCGACCTGCCCTATTACGTCCTCTGCTGCACGAGCGTCAAGGACGACCCCTCCTTCAAGGGGCCGGATGACGATCCCACGATCAAGTCGGCGCTCAAGGCGTATACCGTGCCGCACCAGCATGCCTATTTCCCGCAGGAGACGTATCGGGCCGAGGACACCCGGTTTATCAACGGCGGCTCTGTGCCGTTCGAAGCGGGGGTGCATTACGACCTGAGCTTTTGGTGCAAAGGCAGTGGCAACCTCGAAAACCTGCATTATTTTTTCTATGGCGCGGAAGACCTGTCGAAAATCGGGGTGAAGATGGCCAACGGCTCCACGCAACGGCGGCCTTATGTCCGGGGAGCTTTCGATGCGGGCACCAGCTGGAACCAGGTGAAGGCCGATGTGTACGTCGACCGGATCGACCCGACGAAGGCGGAAAACTTTGGGTTCGGTTTCCATATTGTCTATGGCGGCAACGGGGGCACGCTGTGGCTGGCAGGCTTCTCGCTGACCAAGAGCACGCGATGAACACGGCTTTCATGAAACGCTGGATGGAGAAGGCCAACCGGTCGCTCTTCTTCATTCTCGCCCTGCTCTTTCATCTCATTCTCTTCCTCATGGTCGCCACGTGGGTGATCTTCCAGGCGCCCGTGCCGCCGAAGGAGGACTTCAAGGAGGTCTTCGTGCCGCCGGCCGCGCCGCCGCCGCCACCCCCGCAGACCTCGCCGCAGACGGTGGCGGTCTCGCCCACGGCGGTGCCGACAACCGACTCGGCGATCACCACGACCAGCGCGGCCGCATCGTTCACCGTGCCGATGCCGCAGATTGACGCGACAGTCAGCCCGTCCATGCAGCCGCAGACGGCGAAGGCGCTGCCGAACCCGGCCAATGCGCTGGCCGGCCGGCTGGGGGCGATCCGCGGCACGGTCGGCTCGTGGCGCTCGGCCGACAACATCCGCGACGCGGGCGGGGACGTCCACAACCTGGTGGCCAAGTTTCCGGTTTACCTCGCCCAGTACGCGGGCGGAGATTGGAACTGCAACAATTACTTCAACGAGGGCCCGGGAAGTCCCTCGGCCGGCAGCCTGCCCAACCTGTGCGACAAGGTGGAGGAGTGGAGCGAAAAGAACCTGACGGCCGACACGATCAAGGTCATTCAAGCGGACAGTCCGGACCTGCTCAGCCATCCGCCGCCCTATATTTTCTTCACCGGCCACGCGGATTTTCAACTGACCGATGCGGAGGTCACCAACCTCCGGAAGTACCTGCAGGTGGGCGGGGCGATCTGGGGGGACAGCGCCTTTGCCGGGGATGGCTCGCGGTTCGACGTGGCCTTTCATCGCGAGATGAAGCGTGTGCTGCCGGACCCGGACATTGTTTTCCAGGACCTGCCGATGGATCATCCCATTTTCACCAAAAGCTGGTTTCCGATGGACAGCGTGCCGCTCGGGATGAATTACCGGAAAGACCCGATCCAGATCGTGAACCTCGACGGCAAGCTGGCCATCATCTACACGCCCAACGATTACAGCGACTTGATGACGGTGGCCCTCGCGCCGGGCAAGGATCCCACAACCGCGGAGATGAACGGACAAGACCGCCCGTATAAGGACAAGCCACGCTATTCACCCACGGGCTTCACTCGGCACGAGGCGACGTTTTACCGCAACTACACGGCTTCCTCAGCCATGATTTCCGACCAGCTTTCAATGAACATTCTGGCGCACCTCCTCATTCGCTTTGATTCCGATCTCCTGCTGACGCCGTAGGTTGAGCAGGACTCGGCGGAAGAGTGCTGGTTTGCCGGGCGGCGCATTTCAATCCGGGGCAGATTGCGGTAAGATGAACGCTGTGCGCGCTTCTTTCCGGAAATTTCCCTGCCGGGCGCTTTTGAGCGTGGGGGCCGCGTTGATCCTGACGGCAGGCGCGTTGCGGGCGGCGGTGACGGTAACGGTCGCGCGGCCGGCTCCGCTGGAGAATCTCTCGCCGGCGGGCGAGATCACCGGCGTGGTCGAGGCGCCGGTTGGCGCGCGGTATACGCTGGTTAGCGCAAAGGACGGCGAGCTGATCGTGACGGACGCGCAGGGAAATCGCGGCCAGATCGCGATGTCGGCGACGGACTACGCGCCGCCTCCTGCGGCCGCGACTCCGGTCCCGCCGGCGGCGGGCCATCCCGTCGCATCCGCTGCCACGGCGGCGCCGGTTTTGTCGGCTGCCCCCGCGGCTGCGTCTCCTCGCGCAGCCTCAGCTTCTCCCGCTGCAAATTCGGCGCCGGGCGCTGCGGCCACTCCCGCGAGCGCCTCCTCGCCGACGCCCGCCGCGGTGAATGCGGCGATGGGAAAACCCTTCTTCAGCGACACGCCGCTATGGCAGGAAACGGCGCTCATGGTCGCGCAGCGGGTCGGGCTCGGCCTGGAGGGTCGCACGAAGTGGGAGGCGTCGTATCGCCGTTACCTGAGCGGGCAGCCGGACGATCCGAAGGCGACCGTTCTCTCCAACGGCGCCTATTGCATCGCGATCTATGTCGATGCGCAGGACCACCCGACCTCGGTGTTGATCGCTTTTGCGAACGACGGCGATTTTCACGGGATCGGCCCGATCGCGGCGAACCTCGAGGGGCTGACGCAAAGCCTCTACGCGCATCCGAGCGGCGATGTGACCGACCTGAAGAACGAGTACCAGAACAAGCTCTACGAGATGGAGGCGACCTTTGAGCCGGTACGGATCAAGGAACAGCAAAGCCTGACGGAAAAGTTGACCGCCCTCTTCGGCGCGCCGCAGCAAACCTCCTTCGGCAGCGACCCGACCACCCGCGAGGACGCGCTGCGCTGGGACTGGAACGGCGCCTCGTTCCTCCTCACCTGCCAGCCGAACAAGTACGACCTGCTGCGGATCGTGCCGACCGAGCTGGCGGACAAGAACGGGCGGGGCGCACGCATTCCGCGTGACGATATCGGGCACCAGCTTTCCGGCGCGGTGGAACATCGGCCCAACGGCGACGTGGTCATCACGCAGCTGCCGATGGCGGACCAGGGCTACAAGGGTTACTGCGTGCCGGCTACCTGGGAACGGGTGCTGCGCTACACCGGCGTGCCGGGCGACATGTACACGCTGAGCCGCATCGGGGACGCGGGCTTCGGCGGCGGCGAGGACGGACTGCAAGTGGCGAAGGAACTCGACAAGACGTTGTACGATTACGGGCGGCACGTGGAGATCATCAATCCCACTCAGCTCGATTACGTGGCGGTGCGGCATTACATCGACGATGGTGTGCCGATTTTCTGGGCGGTGAACCCCAAGGGCTATGACCCGGCGGAGCAGCGCTATTCCCTCTGCGATCGCGTGAAGGATTTCGACACGTGGAAGAAACTACTGGAGCAGGCGCGGTCCACACAGGACTGGTCGCCTCTGCCGTGGGAAGGCGGGCACCAGGTGCTCATCATCGGCTACAACCCAGAGACGAAGGAACTGGCGTGGACCGATCCCTGGGGCCGCACGACGTCCGAGCGGTGGATGACGCAGGAGGAAGCGCAGCACTGCACGCTCGGGCAATACTACATTATCACGTGGTGAGCGGGCGCTGCGGTCCGTCGATGCGCTGGTAATCGGCGGGCGTGTCGATGTCGAAGGCGGCCTCGGGCATCGCAAACCGGAGCACCTGCGCAGCGTGCGCGTCGATGAGACGGCGCGCGCCTTGCGGGCCGCGGAGTTGCCGGAGTTCCGCGAAAAGGTCGCGGTGAAACCAGGCGGGGACGCCGGTCGCGTTGTCGTAGCAGGAGGCGACGATGCGATCGTCGGCCTGCCGCGCGGCGACGAGCTCAACGAGGCGTGCGGCGCGGATCGCGGGCTGATCGTGGAGCAGGATGAGCGCGCCTTCGAGCTCGAGGGCGC
>CAZZYY010000075.1:0-12759 GCA_964658475.1 uncultured Candidatus Methylacidiphilales bacterium
AAGGCATTCCGCTCGCGTTGCTCGCTCCGGGATCGGGCCGATCCCGGCTACCGGCTGAGCTCTGCTGGAAGGCGGCGCATTATTCTTTAACGAAGGAATGGCTAAGCAGGGAAGTGCGCTCGGTCGGCAGACGATGCGAGGAAACGCGCTCTTTTAACGTCCGGCGCCTGGAGGTCGCCGGCTACCGGTGGCTCGTTTTGGCGAGAACTTCTGCGAGTGACCGCCGCCGACCCTGCTTCTTCCGTTTCTTTTCCGCTGCCTTCGGCTTGGCTTTGCTGGCCTGATATTTTTTCAGCAGCGTCGCGCCCTTGGCGGCGAGCTTGCGCACGGCCGCGGCGGTTTTCGGGACTGGTTCGCCCCAGGCGTGGGCGGCCAGGGCGAGGCGCGTCGGCTTGCCGTCCTTCTCGACCGGCCCGCGCGGGTGCGCGTAGTGGCGGCGCAGAAAAGAGCCCTTGCGCTTCATCTTCTCGGGCGTGTCGGCGGGCCCGGTCACGCCGGGCTTGAGATGGGAGCCGTCCTTTTCCGCAAACCATTTCCGGCCCGCGGCGGTGAGGCCGCCTTTCGGGTCCTTTCGTTTCGCGGACGTTTTCTTCTTCGATGTAGCCATGGAAAAACATAAGCGGCTGCGCGCGCTTCGCCAGCAGCAGGTCGAGAGCGGGATAATTTTTCGAGTGTGCGGGGAACGGGAAGGCATTCCGGTCGCTTCGCTCCCTCCGGCGCTCGGAGATCGCCGGCTGCCACGAAATTTTCGCACAGATCGGCCACTGCGTTTTCGCCGGGGCGGCTCAGCTGTCGATCACGCTGCGCACGGTCTTGAGCAGCGTCGCGGCGGTATAGGGCTTGGGGATGAAGTGCTTGATGCCGGCGTTGGTCGCCATGATCGCGCTTTGCGATTCGTCCATGCCGCTCATGGCAATGATCTTCACCTTCGGGTTGATCTTCAGCATGGCGTAGATGGTGGCGCGGCCGTCCATCACCGGCATGGAAAGATCGGTCAGGATCACCGCGATGTTGTCGCGCTCCTGCGCGTAGCAGGCCACCGCTTCCGCGCCATTTTGCGCCGTGATCATCCGGTAGCCGAACGATTCGAGCGTCTGGCGCGTGATCAGCACGATGCTTGGCTCGTCGTCCACCACCAGGACTGTCTCGCCGTTGCCGCGCGGCAGGCTCGTTTCCTCGCGCGCGAACTCGGCGATCTCGCCGGCGGAGGGTTGCGCCGGCAGGTGAACCTTGAAAGTCGTGCCCCGGCCCGGCTCGGTGTAGACGTCGATGAAGCCGTCGTGCGTCTTCACGATCGCCTGGACGGAGGAGAGGCCCAGCCCGGTGCCCTTGCCGACCGGCTTGGTCGTGAAGAACGGCTCGAAAATCTTGTCGAGGATCTCGCTGGGAATCCCCGTGCCGCCGTCGGTCACCTGCAGCACGACGTAGAGCCCGGGCTTGGCCTGCGGGTTCATGGCCACGTAATGCTCGTCCACCACGCAGTTGCGCGCGGTCAGGGTGAGGTCGCCGCCGGTAGGCATGGCGTCGCGCGCGTTGACGCACAGGTTGAGCAGCACCTGCTGGATCTGCGTCGGGTCGCCGAGGATGGTCCACGTATCGTGGGGCAGGGAGAAGTGGAGGCGGATGTCCTTGCCGAAGGTGTCGCGCACGATGTGCTCGATTTCCTGGAGCAGGTATTTCGGCTGGATGACGATCCGCTGGCCTTCCATCCCGCGGGCGAAGGAGAGCACCTGCTGCACGATGTCCGAGCCGCGCCGCGTGCTTAACTCGATCGTCTCGATCACGTCGGCCGCCTCGGGGTGGGCCTGCGCGATGCGCTTGAGCGCGTCGATGGAAAGCATGATCGGCGTGAGCACGTTGTTCAGGTCGTGCGCGATGCCGCCGGCCAGCAGGCCGAGGCTGGCCATGCGCTGCGCGCGGATGAACTGGACCTCGATCTTCCGCTTCTCCGTCACGTCGGTCTTCACGCCGAGGACCGATTTCGGACGGCCGTCCTTCTCGCGCAGCACGCTCCAGCGTGTTTCCATGATCAGCTCGCGCCGGTCCTTGGAAAGGCTGCGCAGGTCGCCGGACCACTCGCCTTTCTCCAGCGTGATCTTGCTCGTCTCCTGGAACTTCTTCGGGTCGGCGTAGAGATCCTCCGCGAGATGGCGGCCCAGCGCCTCGTCGCGCGTCCAGCCGTAGATCTTTTCGGCCGCGCGATTCCAGAAGACGACCCGGCCCTCGAGATCGTAAACCACCACCGCATCGGCAGTGGTATCGAGAAGCGTGGTATGCTCCTCCAGCGACAGCGAACCGGTGTCCGTCAACCGGGCGTGAGTTCCCGCTGGGGTAGAACGCGGCGTCCGCAGGGCAGCCGTTCGGGCATCCTCCAGTTCCTTCATGACCTCCGTAGGGGGTGGGTTAGCGCTCTCAACAAATTCGGAGGGTAGTTTAGAGAAGAAGCTTAATTATTCGCAACGTTATTCCCTTTGGCGTGAGAAGACGTACCTCTGTGGCATCGGCGGGATTCGCCGTCCCTTAAATCAAACGGCAGGCGCCTGCTAAGAAAGCGGACAGTCAGGGCCGATAGAAAACCTATGATTCTGTCTCTTGGCCTCCTGGCGGCGCGTGTGCCTGGTCCGTTCGCGACCGTGGCGGCGAAAGGGGCGCGCGCATGAGCCAGACCCCGACGACTTCCCTGCCGAACCGGCACCGCTCGACGGAGGACATCACCAAACTCGCTAAGCTGGTCGACATCCGCCAGCGCGCCTCGCTCGACGAGATTGCCGGCGTCATCCACGACGACCATGCCGTGACGGGCCCGCTAATGGAGCGCGCCTATCCCAAGGCGCCCGTGCGGCAGGCCGCCACGATTCAGATGGCCACCTCGCGTGTCGGCATCAATTACATCATCGTACTGCTGCTCACCGATCTGGTGAACCAGTACGTGCTCGAAACGTTCCAGGAACTGGTCGGCATGTACCTGATGAAGGACGATCCCTCGCTCATGCTGCACGAGGGCCGCAGCCATGTCGTGGCCACGGTGCGGTTCCAGGGCAAGGCCAGCGGCACGCTCTTCTTCGTTTTCTCCAACCCGCTGGTCATGCACGTGGCCGATCGGTTGCTCGAACCGGGCGAGGAGATGACGATCGAGAACATGCACGCGGCGGTCGAGCACCTCACCAGCGTGATCGCGACGAAGCTGGAGACGGGGCTGAATGCCGGCCGCCTGCCCGGCCAGGTTGCCCCGCCCGAGGTGAGCGTGATGGACGTCTTCCCCGAGGAACGGGTGCCCGGCGGCACGACCGAGGAATTCTATTTTCGCCAGGGAACGCTGGGCCTGCGCGTGCATCTCTGCGTCAAGCCGCTCTCGCTCGGGAGCTAAGCGGCGCAGTGGTCCTCGTCGAGTCCGTCGTCCGGGAGGTCGATGGCTGCCGCAGGGCTTTTGCGCCGCACTTCGTGGACACAGGGCCCTCTTGGCGCCAATTTCGACGGTCATCGACCGCCGCCACAGCAACCTACTCCTGCTTCAGCTTTTCCGAGGCGGCCTTGGAGAGAATGCCGTTGGTCACGGCGGGATCGGCCACCACGGCGGCTTCGCGATTGGCTTCGCCGACGCTGTCGTCCAGCTCGGTGCGCCGCACGTTGATGTGGCGCGGGGCGCGGATGCCCAGCCGCACCCGCAGATGATCCACGGCCAGCACCGTGATCTCAATGTCGTCGGAAAGCTTGATGGCTTCGCCGACCTTGCGGCTGAGAACGAGCATTCTCCAGCAATAGCATGCTCAATGCCGCACGCAAAGCGCTTCCGGGATGCGCTGGGAATGGCTGACGGAGATGACCTGCTTGGCCTGGCGGTTGCGGATGTTCACCAGCACGGGCGCGTTGGGCTTGGCTTCCAGCGTCGTGCGGTCGTTTTCCTGGTTGATGCGCAGGATGAAGTAGACGGCGTAATCCATGGGGTCGAGTGAGCCCATTTCCTCCAGCTCCGCATCGTCGACCTCGAGCGTGAAGTCCTTTTCCCACGCGTAGGCGTCGACCAGCGCGAAGGCCAGCAGCGGCTCGGTGACCGAGTGCATCCAGACAAACGGCTTTTCGTCCGGGCGCTGGGCCATGACGAACGCGTGGTTCCGCGGGAACCCGGGCAGGCCATCGCGGAACTCGATGATCTTGTCGCGGATGGACTCGGCGGTGATGACGTCGTCTGGAATGTTACTATGCATGGTTGTCTCTGGGTGTTTCTCTTAAGGAGTGGTCACGTTCCCGATGTAGTTCAGGATCGAAAGGTTCATCACGCGCGTGCCGGCCTCGAGCGAGGCCTGGTACTGGCTTTCCAGCTGCTGCAGCTGCACGGAGGCGGCCGGCAGGTTGGTCTGCACGAGGTTGTTCAGCGTGTTGGATTGCGTCGCGGTTTGCGCGGTCAGGCGCGTGGTTGCCAGTGCGACGGCGGACATGCTCGCGGCCGTGCTGCCGACGTAGGTGGAGACGAGATTGAGCGCGTTGTTCACGGCCGTGGTGTCGGCGCCCTGCACCGCCGTGGCGTTGCCCGAGTTCAGGTCGCTCGCGGCCTGCTTGAGCGCGGCCAGCACGTCGGTGCCAGAGGCAGAGTCGTAAAGAAAACCGTCCACGGCCGGCGGCCCGGCATGGCCCGCCGCGATGCTGGTCTGCACCGGCGTGCCCTGCTCCACCTCGATGCTCGTGGTCTGGCCGTTCGTGCCGGTGTTGTAGGTGCCGTTGGCGCCGATCGGTGCCTGGTTGGCCGTGCCGCCGAAGAGATAATTTCCGTCGCTGCCCTTCTGGTTCACGATGCTGGTCAGCTCACTGACGAGGTCGGTCATCTCGGAACCGAGGCTCTGCATCTGGGTGGACGGCATGTTGCTGGTGACGCTCGCGAGGTACTCGCCCGCCTGCGCGACGATCTGGTGCAGGCTCGTCATCGCGGTGTTGTTCTGCTCGGTCAGCGTCGTGGCGGTGTTGGCCGCGGCGGTGTAATTGTTGAGCTGCGAGAGCGCGGTCTGGTCCTGCGCGGCCTGCGCGTAGAGTTCGGGATTGTCCGAGGGGTTTTGGATCGCGTTGCCCGTGGAGATCTGGCTCTGCAGCAAGGCGAGCTGCTGCTGCTCGATCTGCGAGCTGCTGAGGACGAGGTTGGTGTACGTGTTGGAAGTGACGCGCATGGCTCGTTATTGGGTTTCGTTGACCAACGTGCTGTAGAGGTTGGAAATCGTGCTGATGAAGCGCGCGGAGGCCGAGTAGGCCTGCTGGAAGCTGATCAGATTCGTCATCTCCTCGTCGATCGAGACGCCGGACACCGCCTGCTGCTGCGTTTGCAGTTGCGAGGTCACCGCGTTCTGCGTGGTCTGATTGGTCGCCGCGGTGCTTGCCGCGTTGGCCACGTTGGTGACGATGTTCTGGAACGCCGGCACGACCGAAGAGGAATCCTGGATGTCGGCCATGGCCTGCGCGTTGCTGCCGTCGAGCGGCGCGCCCGCGGCGCTGGCCGCGGCGATGAGGGAGGGGTTCGACTGGATCGCGGAACTCACCGCCAAGTCGCCCGCGCCCGTGCCGGTGAAGAACGCCCCGCCGGCATGGCCGTTCAGGTCGTAGCCGGCCGCGTTCACGGTGTTCATCTGCGACTTGAGCGAGTTGGCCACCCCGTCGAGCTGCGCCAGCAACCCGGAGCCGCCGTCGGCCGCGGGAGCGCCGATCAGGTTGTTCGCGGTCTCGAGGTGCGAGCCGAGCGAGCCGCCCGAGGGAACACCCGCGCCGAGCGCGCCGCTCGTGCTGGCGGAAACGGTGAGCGGCGTGGCCGCGGTCGGACTATAGGAAACACTCAGGCTTTGCGTCGTGCCGGCGCCCCCGCCGTTGTCGCCGCTGACCAGGACGACGGAGGGCGCGTCGGCCAGCGCCACCGTGATGGTCCCGTTGCTCTGCGCGGTGGAGGTCACGTTCACCAGCGAGGAAAGCTGATCGAGATCCGCCGTGCGCGTGTCGACCAGGCTGTCGGCGGAGCCGCCCGAAGCGGCCTGCACCTGGATGATCTGCTGGTTGAGCGACGCGATGGTCTTGGAAAGCTGGTTGATCTGGTCGGTGATCGAGCCGGCGTCGGTCGCCGTCTCGCCCTGCACCTGCTGGATGCGCGAGTAGGCGCTGTTGAGGTCCGTGGCGAGGGACGAGGCGTCCTGTACCACGTCCTCGCGCGTCGTGGCGTCGCCGGGGGAGGCGGCGAGCGACTGCAGCGCGCCGAAGAAGGTGCTCATCGCCGTCTGGATCGCGCCCGCGCTGGTCGTGCTGGAGCTCGAAGTCGAGGCCGCCGAGCTGGTGAAACTTTCGCCCAGCGCCGTCTGCACCGTCGCGGTCAGGCTGGCCTGGTCGTTGGCGTAGCCTTGCGACCCGAGCGACTGCTGCACCAGGCCGTCGAGCAGTGAGCTGCGGATGCTCTCGATGCTGGAGACGGACGAGCCGGTGCCGATTGCTCCCTCACCGCTGGTAAGCACATCGCTCTCCACCAGGTTGGCCCGCTCGCGCGTGTAGCCCGGCGTGTTGATGTTGGAAAGATTGTTGCCGATCGTCTGGATGGCGAGCTGCTGCGTGTTCAGCGAGTTCGCGCCCATGTAGAGGCTGCCGTTGAGTCCGAGGGAGTACATGGCCGTGTCGCGCTAGATGCGCGTCTCCAGGAGGCCGCCGCCCAGGTCGCTGTGGAAGGCGTGGCCGTTGGCGTTGTACAGGTGCAGCGGCGTGTCGCGCTCCATCACCTGCTGAAAGAGCTGCTGCAGGAAGAAAAGCGAATGCTCGAGCAGCGTGTGGTTCTGCGCGGCCAGCCGCTTGATCTGCGCCAGCTTGTCGGTGATGGCCTTGTGCGGCGAATCGGGCGCGCCCTTCATCCGGTCGAGCTCCCTGCGCACCTCGACCTCCATGCTTTGCATGCGCAGGCCCATCCACTCGATCGACTGCGTGGTCGTGCCGAGCTCCTCGGTTTTGCGCGCGAGGATGAGCGCCTGCTCCTTGCGCTGGAGCGCGAGCATCTCCTCGAGCAGGACGTCGAAGTCGCGCAGGGCCGCGCTGCCCGTTTTAGCGTTGGGTTGTTGGAGTTGTTGCAGCATGGAGTTGGTGGAGAGGATTCAAATGGGCCGCGGGCGCGAGCGATTTTTCCAGCATCGTGGCCAGGCCGAAGCCGCCGCCGGCCGTGACCTGCTGGGCCAGCGCCTGCTGGATGAAGTCCTGGTACTGGCCGCTGGTCGCGTCGCTCTTGCCGTCGAGGCCCTGGCCGATTTCCGAGAGCAGCTGGCCGGCGAACATGCCTTCGATCGCCTTGCAGGCGGCCTTGAGCTTTTCCGGCGGAGTCGCGCCGCTGATCGGCGTCCCGCCCGAAAGCAGGCCCATCGAGAGCATGGGCGAGGAGGAGATGGATTCGAGCGACATTATTCGAGCACCAGTTGGGCGTTGAGCGCGCCGGCGTCCTTGATCGACTGCAGGATCGACATCAGCTCGCGGGGCGTGGCGCCCATCGAGTTCAGGGCAAAGGCCACATCCTCGACCGTCGGCATCTGTTTGAGCACGACCATGCGCCGCTTTTCCTCGGAGACGTTGGTCGTCGTCTGGTTGACCACCTCGGTCTTGATCCCGGCATTGCCGGTCGCACCGGGCCCGTTGCCGCCGCCGGTGAAGGAGTTCGGCTGCGAGACCTCGGGGTTGCTCGCCACGGCCACGGTCAGGTTGCCGTAGGCCACGGCGATCTTGGAGATCTGGATATTGGCGTTGGCCACCACGGTGCCGGTGCGCTCGTTGATCACGATGCGTGCGTTCACGTCCGGCACGAAGGAGGCGTTCTCGATCCGCGCCACGAATTCCATCTGCTTTTCCGGGCACTGCATCTCGGTGGGAACGTAGACGTCGACCGTGGTGGGGCTCACCGCGGTGGCGATCGGCGCGATCTGCTCGTTGATCGCGCTGGCCAGCCGCACGGCAGAGGTGAAGTCGCCGTCGTTCAGCACGATCTGCAGCACGCCCTTGGAAAAGACCGAGGTGGGAATGGCCGTTTCCATCAGCGCGCCGTCCGTGACCACGCCGGAGGTGGTGTGGTTCTTCTGCACGGAGGAACCGCCCAGGCCGCCCGATCCCGCGTCGAAACCGCCGAGAAACACGCTGCCCTGCGCCACCGCATAGACCTGGCCGTCGCCGCCGATCAGCGGGGTCTGGAGCAGCACGCCGCCCTGCAGCGATTTTGCATCCGCCAGCGAGGCGACCGTGACGTTGAGCTTCGTGCCCGGCGGAGTGAAGGCCGGCACCTTGCAGGTGACCATGACCAGCGCCACGTTCTTGTTCGTGATGTCGGCCGGCGCGATCTGCAGGCCAAAGCGGCGCGCCATGTTCGCCACTGTCTGCTGGGTGAAGAGCTTGTCGGAATCGCCCTGGCCGTCGAGGCCCGCGACGAGGCCGTAGCCGATCAGCTGGTTGTCCCGCGCGCCTTCCACGGTCGCGACATCCTTCACGCGCGTCTGCGCATGCACCGGCACGAAGCCGAGCAGCAGCGCGAGCAGCACGAAGGCCACGCCGATCATCGCCCAGCGGCGCGTCGGATCAAAAAGGAGAGAGGAATTCATAGAGTTTCGTCAGCCAGCCCTTGCGCTGGTTGTTGGTCAGCGTGCCCTTGCCCTTCTGCACGATCTGCAGTTCCGCCACCTGGCTGGAACTGATCGTGTTGGTCGTGCTCAGGTCTTCCGGGCGCACCTGACCGGTCAGAATCATCGCGCTGTCCTCGTCGGCCGCCTTGGAAAGGCGCCGCGCCTCGATCTGCAGCACGCCGTTCGGCAGGATGCTCACCACGCGCGCCTGGATCGTGGTCGAGGTCGCTTCCGTGTTCTTCAGCGTGCCACCGCCCGCGAAGGTGGAGGTGGCGTTCCAGGAAGTGGTGGGCGGGTTGCCGTGGAAGTTGAGCAGGTTGTAGCCCTTGCTCGTGCCGTCGTTCGGGTAAAGCAGGGAGTTCAGCACCGCGTTGACCGCCGCCGACTTGTCGGTGGCCGTGTTCTGGTCCTTCTCCACCGAGTTGTTCAGGTCCACCACGATCGTGACTAAGTCGCCCACCGAGTGCGCCAGCGGATCGCTGAAGAGCGACGACTGCCCCGCGGTCGAGACCATCTGCATCCCGCCCGTGTGGCCCCAGATCGAGCCGACGGTCGGCACGCCGGGGCCGGGATCGGCCGCGGCCGCGCCGGCGGCGAGGAGAGAAAAAGCAATCAGGCTGAGAAAGTTATTCGGCATAAACGAGGGTCCTTTGATCCACCACGCGGGCGTTGAACAGCTTGTGCGAGCTCAGGTTTTCCACCTCGATCACCTGGTCCTTCACGCCGTTGGCCATCGCCTTGGCTTGAAGCGTGATCGAGAGTCCGCCCTCCTGGTAAAGGATCGTGACGAGGTCGTTGCGGGTCACCAGCGTGGGCTCGACCCAGTCATTTTCCATCAGGATGCGGCCCTGCGTGAGGATGCGCGCGGCGTTCTTGCCCTCCGGGAAAGTCGTGGCCGGCTCCAGCATGCCGGGGATCTTCAGCACGTTGGCCTCGACCGGCGTGAAGTCGGCCGCGGTCAGCGGCTGGCCCGAGGGCACCCGGTTCGCCACCTGCCAGACCTGCCGCGTACAGGCCCAGTGGAACCGCACATTTTGCGTCACCGCCAGCTGGCCGTTCTGGCTGAACTGGAGCGAGGCCTCGCCCCACTCGTTGCGCAGCGAGCCGTTGCTGAATTCCACGCGGGTTTCCACCTCGCCCTGCGGCACGAGAAAGGGCTGGAAGCCGGCGAGCTCGAGCACCTCGAACTTTGCTTCCGCGGGAAGCTGCCGCGCGAGCTCCGCGCCGATCGTCTGCCGCGCCTTGGCCTCGCTAAAGGTCGCGGACGGACGGCTGACCGTGCAGGCCGGCGCGCCGGTCCATTCGGGCGACTGCTGCTTGATCGAATCGGGCAGGAGCGCCGCGATCTGCTGGCGGTTCCAGGTCATCTGCTGGCCCAGCGCGGGCGAGGCGGCGATGACCACCTTCAGGTCATCCGCGCTCAAGCCCTGCGAGGACTGCAGCACGTCGTTGAGCGTCATGTTGCCTGCGGACAGCGTTTGCGTGTCTTTCAGTTCGAGGACCACCGCGGCGCGCGCCCCGCTGGCCAACGCGACCAGCGTGATCAGGGTATAGAGAAGACGGCTCATGATGGACATCTGTGCCGGGTTAGTTGCACCGGTCGTGCCAGTAGGATGGAACACGGATATGTCTCTCATTCGGAATGAGTTGTGAAAGGCAACCCCGAGTGCTAGCGGAATTTTATTCCGCCGCGAAGATTTTCCATCCAAAACCGCGGACGTTTTCTTCCGCTTTCGGCTCATCTGTAGCGGCGGTTTATGACCGCCGAGGCACGCGCATAACCTGCCGATTAGCGTCGGCGGCCCTAGACCGCTGTTCGCTCTCTAGAAAAAATCACAGATCGCCAGCGAGCAGATAGGCGCGCGTTGCGGAAACGCTCTCTTTCCGAACGGATTTGCCGTTGCTGCGCGCCGGCTGCGGGCCCACGCGAGCTACTTGAGGATAGTTGTCCGCGCTCGGCAGGTAGCCGGCGCTCTCCGAGCGCCGGTCCGAGTAGAAAACGCGTCCGCAACTGACCGGCGCTCGGAGAGCGCAAGCTACCTGTTGTCTAGGCCCACGCCCTGCCCGTTGGCGCGATGGCTCAAGCCGTCCTTCCGACCTCGGACCGATCCCGGCGAGAATGAAAGTCCGATCCTGGATTCCACAAAGCAACCGCCGCGACAGTGAAGGCATCCGCAACCGAGCCCTGTGGCGCGGTCTGGTCGTGCGCGGATCGAAAGGCATCTTGGCCACGCGCCTGCGAAAGTGGGCTGTTCCGCCGCATGGGCGCCGGACACCGACCGCCACCAGCTCAAACAAAACTCCGCTCACCACGGCCATTAATGCCGCATGTTATTCGCCATCTGCAGCATGTCGTCGGAGGTCTGGATCGCCTTGGAATTGATCTCGTACGCCCGCTGCGCCTGGATCATGTTGACCATCTCCTCCACCACCGAGACATTCGAGGTCTCCGTGTAGCCCTGCTGCAGCGTGCCGATGCCGTTTGTGCCGGGCGTCTGGCCGTCGATCGCCGTTCCCGACGCCAGCGACTCGGTGTAGAGATTGTTGCCCTGGCTGGTGAGCCCTTCCGGGTTCGGGAAAGTCGAGATGGTGATGGGGCTGATCTTCGCCGTTGTGCCGTTGATGGTGGCGGAGATGGTGCCGTCCGCGCCGATGGTCACGTTCTGTGCCTTCGGGTCGATCGTGCCGGCGCCCGTGACGAGGTAGCCTTGGCTCGTCACGATCTGGCCGTCGGCGTTGACCATGAATGAGCCGTCGCGCGTGTAGGCGTTCGTGCCATCGGGCATGGTCAGCTTGAAGAAGCCGGTGCCCTGGATGGCCACGTCGTAGGTGTTGCCCGTCTGCTGCAGGCTGCCCTGCGAAAAATTGCGCTCCGTGGCCACCGGCTTGGAGCCGTAGCCCACCTGGATGCCTGTCGGCACTGTGCTCGATTCGGTGCTGTTCGCGCCGGGCGCCTCCTCGGTGTCGTACATCATTTCCTGGAACTGCACGTTCGACTTCTTGAAGCCGGTTGTGTTCACGTTCGCCAGATTGTTGGCGATCACGTCCAGGTTCATCTGTTGCGCGGCCATGCCGCTGGCGGAAGTCCAAAGAGCTCGAATCATGGTCGGGGTGGGTGGGGTTGGGGAGGAATGCTAGGCGATCAGGAATGGCCGCCGCCGACGGTGGTGATCAGCTGGTTGGTGTTGTCGTCGACCGCCGCGATCGACTTGGCGTTCGCCTCGTAGAGACGCGAGGCCTGGATCATGTCCGCCATCGCCTCGACGGGGTTGGCGTTGCTCTCCTCCAGGCTGCCGCTGAGGATCTGGTCGCCCGTGGCCGGACCTTCCTGCGCCGTGCCGGCCGTGGCAGCATAACGGCCGTTTGCGACAGGGGTGAGGGACGCGGACGGGTTGGCAAAGTGGGCCAGGTCGAACTTGCCGGACGAGGTGCCCTTGATCGAGATTGTCCCGTCGGACCCGATGGTGGCCTGCGTGGCCTTGGTCGGATCCACCGTCAGCGGCGAGCCGCCCGAGCCGCACACCGCCGCGCCGTCGCTCGTCAGGATCTGGCCGGTGGGCGAGACGGTGAAGGCGCCGTTGCGCGTGTAGGTTGTGGTGCCGTCTGCTTCCTTCACCTCGAAGAACGACTTGCCCTCCACCGCGAGGTGGTAGGGACTGTCGGACGGCTGGATCGGGCCCTGCGTGAAATCGGTCACCCGCGTCATGTGAATCGCCGCCGGATTGCCGGAGGCCGTCAGCGAGCCTTTGGCGGAAAGCGTGGTGTCGGTGGTGAAGACGGGCAGCGATTGCTTGAACCCGGGCACCGACTGCATGGCCAGGTTCTCCGTGATCATCGTCTGGTAGTCTTGGCCCACGCGCATGCCGGCTGCGCCGCTATAAAGTCCCACGTTCATGTCGCGGCTCGTTGGTGCACCACATGTGCCAGCGAGGTCGAAACTCGCTAAGTGCTTGATAGTAGGCTTACTCAATCAAGGGCTCTCATTGGCCTGCGGATAAATTGTCCGGTCCGCCCGATTTCGGCGGAAAAACGGCATCCTTTTGTTCCGGTAGCCGGCGCTCTATTGAAAAGATTGCGGATCGCCGGCGAGCAGGGTGGCGCGCGTTGCGGAGATGCTTTCTTTTATAGGGAATTTGCCCTCTGGACTCAGGCCAAT
>CAZZYY010000076.1:0-12578 GCA_964658475.1 uncultured Candidatus Methylacidiphilales bacterium
CGCTCATTGGGTCAAGCGTTGGCAAACTCGGGCGCGAGGGACAGGAAAAAAATCTCGTCGCCGGGAAGCGGCACGGGCTTTTCCGCGCGCAGCAGCACCAGCACGTTCGCGCCCGCGATGCCGAGCAGGTCGCCCGAGGAGAGGAAGCGACACGGCTTGAGCCACCAGTTGCCGTCCCGCACCGACGCGACGGAAGGCCAGAAAGTGTCGCGCTTCGGCACGACGCGAGAGACCGGGCCATCGAGCACGCCGCGCAGCAGCCGGGGCGCGGGCGGCGGCGCGCCTTCGAGCGCGAGGAGCAGCGGCAGAACGAAAAGATTGAGCGCAACGAGATGCGAGACAGGGTTGCCCGGCAGGGAGATGGCCCACTGGTCACCGCGGCGCGCGAGGCCGACGGGCTTGCCCGGCCGGACCTCGAGCCCGTGCGCCTCGAAGCGGAAGCCGGCTGCTTCCAGCGCGGCCCGCGCGTGATCGTGATCGCCGACGCTGGCGCCGCCGGAGACGAGCAGCATCTCGCAATCGGCCGCCATCTCCGCGACGAGCCGGCAGGTTTCCTCGCGCTGGTCAGGCGCGCGGCGATGATCGGTGACCATCTGCCCGATGCCGCGCAGCGTGGCGGCGACGAGGTCGGAGTTGGAATCGCGGATGCGCGCGCCCGGCTCGCCACGTTCGTGGCGGCCCATGACTTCATCGCCCGTGACAAGATGCGCGACGCGCGGGCGCGTGGTGACCTCAATCTCCCGCGTGCCGACGGTGGCGAGAATGGCGAGTTCCACGGGGCCGAGGCGCGTGCCGGCCGCGAGCACCGTTTCGCCGGCGCGGCCCTCACTGCCGCGCGGGCGCACAAAGGGGTCTTCCGGCTTGGCGACGAGACGGATGGTGTCGCCTTCGCGCGTCACCGCTTCCTGCGGCACGACGCGGCCGGCCCCGGCGGGAAGTTCCGCGCCGGTAAAGATGCGGCGGGCGGTGCCGGGGATGAGCGGCTCGCCGGAACCGAGGCCGGGCCGATTCTCGCCCTCGACCCGCAGGGGTTCGTCCGCGAGCGCGGCGACGGCATAGCCGTCCATCATGCTCAGGTTGCCGGCGGGATAATCGCGATCGGCGACGACGTGCTGCGCGAGCACGCGACCGAGGGCCCACGCGCCCATCATGCTTTCGCGGTTGGGCCGGCCCGCGAGCTGCAGGCAGGAGGCGAGAACGTTTTCCCACGACGCGCTCATGCGACCGCCTTCCAGATCGGCACGTCCTGCTTGAGCCGGTCCATGAACTCCGCCAGAAACGCGAAGGCTTCCCCGCGATGCCGCGCAGCAATTTCCACGATGATGGCCGCTTCGCCGACCGGGACGCGGCCGATTCGGTGGCGGACCCGCACGGCGAGGCAGGGATGGCGGGACTCGATCTCGCGCGCGATCTTTTCCATCTGCTGCTGCGCCATGGGCATGTAGGCCTCGTAGTCCAGTGCGTCAATGGTCGCGCCGTTTTCCTCGCCGCGCACGCGGCCTTCGAACCGCACGACGGCGCCCGCGCCCGGCTCAGGCTTGGCTTCAGGCAATTGCAGCGGCTCGGATTGGAGGTCGATGGCGAGGGTCATTCAGCCTCCGGAGACGGGCGGGATGAGGGCGATCTCGTCGCCGGGATGCAGGAGCGCATCAGGCGCGAGAAATTCGCCTTGGCGCGAGAGGCGGACGGTGGGGCGCAGCGCTTCAAGCTCGGGATGGCGGGCCAGGAGCTGCGTCCACAGCGCGTCGGTCGAGATCGGTTCCACGCAGACGAGGTCGAGCCGGTCCGTGCCGAGGCGGGCGCGGGCGGGGCCGAAGGCGAGGACGTGGAGCGTGGTGGCCATCTTCGTATAGGATGGCAGCGGAGCTAGCACGCGCAATGCCTCCCCGCGCGGAGATTTTTCGGAGTCAGATTCGCGGCCGCCATGCGGGCGTGTCGCTCGAGACGAAGAGATCGGCGGGCGCGCCCTGCGCCTTGACCCGCCCGGCTTCCATCATGACCACGTGGTCGCAGAGGGCCATGACCTCGCCGGGGTTGTGGGTGACATACAGCGTGGGCACGCGGAACTCGTCGCGCACGCGCTGGAGGAAGGGCAGGATGCGCTCGCGCAACGCAACGTCGAGGCCGGTGAGCGGTTCGTCGAGGAGCAGCAAGGCTGGGCGGGCCAGCAACGCCCGCGCGAGCGCGACGCGCTGCTTCTCCCCGCCGGAGAGCGCGTCGGGGCGCTGCACGAGCAACGCGCCGATCTCGAGACGCTCGACCACGCTGGCGAAGAGGGAGCGATCGTCGCCGGCCGGCTGACCGTAGGCGAGATTCGCGCGGACGGTCAGGTGCGGAAAGAGCGCGAGGTCCTGCGGGACGTAGCCGATGCCGCGCCGGTGCGGAGGCACCCGCACGCGCTGCGGTGAATCGAAGAGCACGCGGCCGTTTATTGTCACGCGTCCCGTGTCGGGACGGCGCAGGCCGGCGACGATTTCGAGCAGCGTGGTTTTGCCCGCGCCCGACGGGCCGAAGAGCGCGGTCCAGCCCGGGGGGAAGCCGACATCGACTTCGAGCCCGAAGCGGCCGAGATGGACCGTGACGCCGAGAAGCTCGAGAACCGGCATCATGGGCGGCGCTCGCGCAGCAGGAGTTCGCTGAACAGGATGGCGGCGAAGGCGAAGCCGATCGAGACGGCGATGAGCGCGTCGGCCTCCGCGTCGTGGCCGAGCAGGATGTCGGTGTAGATCGAGGTGGAGATGGTCGCGGTCGAGCCGGGGATGTTGCCGGCGACGAGAATGGTGGCGCCGAATTCCCCCAAGGCACGCGCGAAGGCCATGACCGCGCCGGCCAGGATGCCGCGGCGCGCCAGCGGGAGCGTGATCGTCCAGGCGACGCGCGCGGGCGAGGCGCCGAGCGTAGCCGCCACCTGCTCCACGCGCGTGCCCACGCCTTCCAGCGCGACGCGCGCGTTGCGCACCACGAAAGGAAACGACATCACCGCCATGGCCGCGACCACGGCCTTCCAGGTGAAAACGATCTCGATGTTCGCCGCGCGCAGCCAGTGGCCGATCCAGCCCCGGCGCCCGAGCCATTCGAGCAGGATCAGGCCCGTGGCCACAGGCGGCAGGACGAGCGGCAGCGTGACGAGGGTCTCCACCACCGCCTTGCCCGGCCAGGCGCGCCGCGCGAGCAGCCACGCCAACGCCACGCCCGGCACGAGATTGATCGCCACAGCCAGCAGCGCGGCGCCCAGACTGAGCTCAATGGCAGGCCAATCGAGCGGCATGCGCGTTACGGGCCGCTCGGGAGAAAGCCGTGCTTCTTGAACACCGCGAGCGCTTCAGGCGACTCGAGATAAGCGAGAAATTTCTTCGCCGCGTCCTTGCCGGAGGCCTTCACGAGCGCGACCGGGTAGGTGATGCGCGGGCCATCGCTGAGCGGCACGACGTACACGACCTTCACCTTTTTCGAGACCGCCGCGTCGGTTCGATAAACCATGCCCACGTCCGCATTGCCCGACGCCACCGCGGCGAGCGCGGCGCGCACGTTTTGCGTCGGCACGACCTTGCCCTCGACCCTCGTCCAGAGCTTGAGACTGGTCAGGTAGGCCTTGGCATAAACGCCGGCCGGCACGGCCTTCGGATCGGCAAGCGCGATGCGGTGGATGTCGGCCTTGGCGAGATCGGGCGGGATGACGCCGGTTAGCGGACTGTCCGCGGGCGCGACAATCACGAGCGCGTTCAGCAGCACGTCCTGGCGCGTGGCCGGGTCGATCAGGCCGGCCTTGGCCAGGTTGTCCATCTGCGCCTCATCGGCGGAAAAGAAAATGTCGGCGGGCGCGCCTTGCTCGATCTGCCGGGCCAGCACGTTGGAGCCCTCGAAGTTGAAGGAGATTTTGTCGCCCGATTTCGCCTCGTAGGCCGGCTCGATTTCCTTGAGCACGTCGGTAAGGCTGGCGGCGGCGAAGACCATTACAGTATCCGCGCGCAGCGACGCGGCCGCGCAGACCAGCATCGAGGCCAGGAGGCAAAGCATGGCTTTTTTCATGGGCGGCAGGGTTATCTAGCCTCCGATATAACGCAATTCTGCCCACGCGCAATCGGCAAGCGTCACGGCGTCACGGAGCGAGATTGTCGCGCCAGGCCTGGAACGGCGCGAAGCGGACGGCCGCCAATTCGGCGCGCGTCACGGCCAGCGGCGCGTTCGTCCGGAGGCCGATCTCGATCTCGTCCCCGGCGCGGAGGACGAGACCATGCGCGAGGAAAGTGAAATGGTAGGTCGCGTTTTCCTGGCTGGTCATGCAGTCGATCATGTTGATCTGCGGCTTTCCGTTCACCGCGATGGTCAGCCGATGCAGGGTGGAAACTTCCGTGCCGTCGAAGGGCGGGGCTTGACGAAAGATGAGGCGGACATCCTCCGCGCGGCAGTCCCGCAGCACCTTGAGTTTTACCTGGAAGATTCCCGCCGCCGAGCTCGTCGTCAGGTGCAGGCCGTCGCCCGTGGACGGCGTGGCCCAGCCGGCGGGCACGGCGGCGAAGCCAATGACGCTGGTGGCGGCGAGAGGCAGCAGGAGCATGGTGAGGAATACCCATCGCGGCAGGACGCCGGACGCCTGCCGGAACGTCAGGTAAGTCGCGAGGCCGAGCCAGGGAAAAATCCAGGCGAGGTAATGCCATTGCCCATAGCTCCACGCGTAGGGCGGGTTGTCGAACGGGACGTAAAGCAGGTACAGCCCGATGGTGAAGGCCGGCGGGAGGATCAGCCCGGCCGCGGTCCCGCCGCGCAGCCGCGCGAGAAAAAGAAGACCGGGCAGCGCGAAGAGGAATTCGGGATAGCGGCTGAAGAGGGACGGCGGCCGCTTGTCTGGCGGCAGCGCGCCATCGCCGGTGAGGAAAAGGCTGTCCGCGAAAAACTGGTAGGCCTTGAGCCCGTAGTTGGCGGGATTCATCTTGCCGCTTTCGCCGGCCATGTAGGGCGACTTTAGCGCGTGGTACTCATACTCGTTGACTGACGCGAGCAGCACCACGACTGCCACCGCCACGACCGCGAGGAGGCTGGCCGCCACCGCGCGTTCGCGCCAGCGGTGGAGACGAAACAGCGCCGGCAGGTAAACCAGGCTGAGCGCCGCAATTTCGGTTGGGCGCGCGAGCGCCGCCACTGCCATGAGCAAGGCGCATCCGGCAAACTCGCGCAGGCGCGGCGCCGCAGGCCGGAGAATGAGCAGGAAAATTGAAACGAAGAAGGCGGTGTAGGCCGGCAGCGTGTTCCACGGAATGACGAGGCATTCATCCCGCACCAGCGAGTCGAACCAGATGAAAACATAGACGAGCAGCAACGCCTCGAACCGGCTGACGTAGAGCCGCGCGGCCGCGTAGAAGGACGCGACGATGGCCAGCACCATCGCCAGATCTGGAATGAGGAACGGATGGCGCGGCAGCAGGTGATAGAAGACCGCGCCGAGCGCCGGATAACCGAACCAATAGACGTTCGGCCTTAACTCGCCGTGGGCAAGTTCGGCAGCCTGCTTGTGGTACTGACCCTGGTCCCACCAGACCAGCCAGCCGGGATTTCCGCCCGCGTTCCAGCTGGGCGCATCGTTGAGGGCGTACGCGATGGCGTACCAGACCAGCGTAATAGCGAGGACGAGCCACGCGTCGCGGCTGAAGACGCGCACCTGGCCGTCGCGCGCCAGCCAGTAGCGCACGATGGTCCATTCCTGGCGAACCCGGCGACCCCCCTCAGACAATTTTGGCGCCGCCGGCATTCCGCTTCATAGCCCCTTCCCGCCGGAAGAAAAGGCGAGGCGCGGCTGCCCGTCTACGCAGGCATTTCAAAATCGTGCGGCTGATCGAGATCGGCGCCTGATGACCGTGGCAAGCAATTCCTGCACGAGGGCTGGACCGACGAAACCGGATCGCGCCGGTGACAAAGACGGGCGTGTTTCCTCCTGAAGCGTCGATCCACCGCGCAAATGTATCCGCTGGATACATTGTAGTTAACGTAACGTACTGACAATCTTTCAGAATTCCCAATAACCTGGTGGCAGGCAGGCCCCCGCCCGCCCGTACCACCATGGTCGCCTCCGCGAGGCCCTGCTGCGCGCCGCGGAGCAGGCCCTGGAAGCGGGCGGAATCCACGGCGTTTCCCTGCGGGAACTCAGCCGCAAGCTCGGCGTCAGCCACACCTCTCCGCGCCGGCACTTTGCGGGCAAGCAGGCGCTGCTCGATGCGCTGGCTCTACGCGGCTTCGAGCGGTTTGACGAGGTGCTGGGTCGCGCGGCCGGCAAGCCGGGCCAAGAATTCAAGGCGCGCCTGACCAAGCTGGCGCGGGCCTATGTTGGGTTTGCGTTGAAGCACCCGGCCCTGCTCGGCCTGATGTTCGACGCCAAGCACTGGCCCCATGCGCCCAACGCCCTGCGCGAAGCCAGTGAAAAGGCCCTTGGCCACGTTCCCGCCACCTTTGCCGACGCCCAGGCCGCCGGCGAGGTCGTTCCCGGCGACCCGTGGCGACTGGCCGTGGTCCTCTTCGCCACGCTCCTCGGCCTCGTCTCAATGTCCACCGACGGCAAAGTCAAAGGCGTCCCGCTGGACCGGCTGGTGCGCGAAATCGTGAATCGCACGATCCTGGGCTTTCGCCCGCGGTAGGCCGATCCCCGACTTCCAGCAAAGAAGGCGCGTCACCCCAACGGGATTCGAACCCGTGCTACCTATCCGGCCCCTCTATCCTATGTAAATCTTTGCTGTTGGAGACATAGGGGACAACAAAAACATTGAAAACATAGCGGATTGTTCTTAGCCTCGTTCTTAGGTATGGCCTCAATCTGGAAACATCCTGAGTCAAAATTTTGGGTCGCGTGCTTCACTGGCCCAGATGGGCGGCGGATGAAACGTAGCACGAAGACAACGAACCGACGACAGGCGATCAAGCTTTCGTTTAAGTACGAAGAGGCGGCGGGAAAGAAGCTGACCAAAAAAGCCGCCCGGCAGGTCATCGGTGATCTTTACGAAATGGTCAGCGGTGAAAAGCTACCCGGCCAGACTGCGCGGCTGTTTCTCACGGAATGGGCCTATCTCAAGAAATCGCTCGTCGCTGCCGGAACCTGGCGCAAATACAATGACGAGGTGAACCGGTTCCTCGAATCCTTGGGAAATAAGGCCGACATGGACATCAGCACTGTCAATCGTGCTGACGTGTATGCCTTCCAAGTGAGCATGGCCGGCAAGCTCTCGGTCGGGACGGCCAACCTTGGCCTTAAGATTATTCGCATTGCCTTGAACGACGCCAAGCGTAACGGCTTGATCGATTCCAACCCGGCAGAAGAGGTGAAAGTTTTGTCCAAAAAGGATGTCGAACAGGTGCGCCGCCCGTTCACGCTACCGGAGCTTAAACGCCTTCTTGATCTCGCTGACGATGAATGGAAGGGAATGATCCTCTTCGGATTTTACACCGGCCAACGACTCCAGGACATCGCATTGGCGAACTGGCAAGCGGTTGATCTGGAAAAGCGGAAATGGAGTTTCGTGACCATTAAGACCAACCAGCGCAAAAGCCTTCCCTTGGCGGAGCCGCTAATAAGGCACCTGATGGCCTCGGGTGATTTGGATAACCCGAAGAAGCCCGTGTTCCCGAGGATAGCCGCCTCCATCGGTAAGACGGGGCGGGTCGGGCAAGTCAGCAACGAGTTTCATGATCTACTGGTCGCCGCTGGACTTTTGGCTGCCCGGTCGAAGCAAAGCACCGGCAAAGGCCGCGGAGCCCGGCGCCAGCAAAATGAACTGTCTTTCCATTGCCTGCGGCATACGAACAACTCATTACTCAAACAAGCGGGAGTGCCCGAGAGCGTGGTAATGGCATTCGTCGGTCATGACACCCCCGAAGTTTCCGCTCTTTACACTCATATCGAAGACAATGATCTGGTTCATGCGACGACTAAGCTTCCGGACCTTCTCAGCTAAAGTTCAGTAATTGCTGGAATGAGATGCAACCTCATGGCAGGATAGGGTTTGAACATATTTTTAACTCTGGTTTCGAAGTGAATATTGCTGAAAATTTCACCGTACCCTGCCGGACGGCCTTGCCGGGACCAGAGCTGACGCTGCTTCAAGAAGCCCTTAAACAAGGCCTTCCCATTGGTGGGGACGGAGACGCAACGTACTTTCACGAACCGCGGTTGCCTACGGGATTCCCTGATTTGGTTGCGGTCTTTGCAAAGCAGAGCACAGTTACCTTATCGCCGAGCCGCTTGAAGTTGGATGTTTGTCATCTGCGCCTGCTATACCACATTCACACCGTAGGGAACACGTCGGTGGAAGGCTTGGTTAATGCCCTGATGTGGAAGACTCGGGATTTGACGACGCGCATCGAGGAACTGGAAGAATCCAATCTCGTTCACATCCGCGGAAAGAATATTCGCCCTAAGGCCTTAAATGAAATATTTGCCGTCTCGAAGATCGTCGCATTAGAGGCGAAAATTGATCACTGGCAAAAAGCATTGGCCCAAGCGGTAGCTAATACATGGTTTGCTTCGCAGAGTTATATTCTGTTACCTAAGGGACGTGGAGCAACTAGGGCCGCTACCATTGCTCCACAGTTTGGTGTAGGCGTTCTTGTTTTTGATGGACTGAAGACGACCCGCTTAGTAAGATCGGCTAAATTAGATATTCCATCATCTTACGGATCGTGGCTAATAAACGAGTGGGCGGTCAGAAGCTGGTTTACCGGGGAACAAAATGGTAGACATTGCGGCTCTACAAGTAGCTTTCCCAGAAGTTTCAACGATCCAGTTGATCCATACTACTAGCGGTCAACGATACGTTTTTCGGGTTGAACATGCAGGCGCCCCGGCTGTCCTGAAAATTGTAAAAAAAGGGCTTGTTGACCTCGCCCGTGTGCAACGAGAAATTGAGGCGGTCCAGCGCCTTAATTCAGCCTACGTTCCTCAAATTATCTCTTCCGGTTTACGAAAGGTCGTCGCGGATGATCAGGTTTTTATTCTTGAACGGTTCATCGAGGGGCATTCCTATCGGGAAAAACTGCGAGGGCTGGCCGTCCAGAACGTCGGCGATGTCATCGTTTTGATTGATGCTTTGCTCTATGCTTGCCGCGATTTCGAGGCAGCTAAGATCGTGCACCGAGACATTAAGCCCGAGAATCTTATGATCGGAAATGACGGCAAGGTCTGGGTAATTGACTTTGGAATTGTCCGCCATCTTGACCTTCAATCGCTCACTGCGGACGGTCTCTACGGTGGCATTGGGACGCTTGGTTATGCTGCCCCTGAGCAGTTTCAAAATATAAAGGCGGAGATAAACGTCCGGGCGGATCTCTTTGGCCTGGGCGTGGTGGCTTATGAAGCGTTAGCAGGATTCAATCCTTACTTACGGGGCCTTCATTCCTCACAGGCTGTGATAAAGCGGATGGAGACGGAAACGATCCCGGTCCTTGTCATACCGGGCGATACGGCTGGAGTCTTTGGCAAATTCATCGCCTCGCTTACTCAGCGATTTCCGAGTCGAAGACCGCAAACCGCCAGCGAGGCGATTCATTGGTTCGCGACGGTGAAACAGCAATACCCTTAGGAGTCTATTATGGAACTATATCTTCAGTTCGGATACGGCATGATGACGCATACAACCGAGCTTTTACGAGCTTGGGGTTCCGGTGGAGTTATTTTAAGTCCGAGGGACTTGAATGCTCCGCAATTAGTTCGCATGGCAAATGCGATTTCGGCTCTTGGCAGGGAAGCCCTGTTAGACCCTCAATGTTTTGCGCACGACTGCACTCATAGTCGATTGATTGCGCACGAATATTTTCAGAGGTATCAAGAAAATCCGACTGGGTCATTTACCGGAGGCGTTGCAACCGCCGGCTTGCTGAATGAATTAGCCGCCCTTGCTCGGTCTATGGGAGTGACTCGACACATTCTACCCGGACCTGTAGCCCGTCCTGTGAATGATGACTGGTTCAGTTTTCAGGAAAATACAATCGGCGAAGCGCCCACACATTTTGGCAATGATCCCTTGATCTCCACGATAGCCATCTCTCGTGAAAGTATTTTGGATGAGGCACAAGTCGAGGCAGTGGTAGAAAGAGCCGCTCAGTGGAATGTGCAAGGTTATTACATCGTTGCGGAAGCCCCGTCGCCCTACCTGGTAGATAACCCCGTTTGGGTGGCAAACTTGCTCATTTTAGCGTCAGGGCTAAAACTGCAGGGCCGACAGGTTATCCTTGGCTACTCCAATCATCAGTTTCTCGTCGCCGCAGTCGCGAACGTGGACGTTATCGCTTCTGGAACTTGGCTGAATGTTCGTGCACTTCCTTCCATGGACAGATTCTACGAAGCCGATGAGGGAGATGTTTCCCGTCGCGCGACTTGGTATTACTGTCCGCAGGCACTGAGCGAATACAAAATACCCTTCTTGGATATTGCCAGGAGACGCGGCGTACTCGCGGACATGAGACCAGACCCATCCTTAGGATCGACGTATGCCGACATCTTATTTTCTGGGCCAGCCCCATCGTCGATCAACTGGGGAGAACAGAACGCCTTCCGGCATTATCTTACGTGCTTGCAGGGGCAGATTAGCGCAGCCAGACAGAGCACTTACCAAGCTACAATGGACGCTGCCAACGCCTTATTGGATTCTGCGCAAAATAATCTCGCTACACTGAAACGTAATGGCGTGTTGGCCGGAGATCGGGATTTCAGTCCAATCCTTGATGCAAGCAGGAGCGCATTATTAATGCTTAATGACGCTCGCGGAGAAAGGTTAAGCCGGGCCTGGTAGATATTTTTCTCAAAACCATGACTCGATATGTAGAGACCTTGCGGGAGGCAGCTAGATTTAGTCGTCACAGTGGAATAAAGTTTGGCGAGTTTGTTCTGAATCCAAAGAGCACCCTAAATCGGATTACCGACGTACAATTGATTGGAGCACTTTCCAGTGTTTTCATCGATGAGTCCTACGGGCTTCAACACATCGACTATTTTAATGCCTTTCGTGATCCTAAAGACAGAGTTAAAAAGTGCATTCCTGCTCACGCATGGGGGATGGCAGGCATTAAAAAACTGCTTGGTGTAAACGTCTACTTCACGCTGGGATCTGTGCAACATATCCGCACGGGTGATCCCTTTTATCCGATTTCTCAAAAAACTTTGACCAATATGCTTCGGGAAAAGCGACCGCATCCTGAGGTTGACTTGCACGCGTGGCTGACGCTTGAGACGAGCGAGATTATCGACTTCACTCTCTCATCTACCCTAGTAGCCAAAGGGAAACCTTATGCTCTTGATCTGCCTGAAGTGATAAAGGGGGATGGTGATAATGCTTACGGGTTTTGCTACACCCCTGTCGCAGTAGGACGAGATTGGCTGACGAAAACAGGCCTGATTGTTCCGTAAATAAAATTTTGCTCAGTTCATTCACCTCAAACTTCTAGGCAGAGCATCTCGCCAGTCGTTTTCCAGCATCAACTCAAAACGAATCTCCTCTTGCTTGAGTCCTAGATTCAACTCTCCAATGGATAAAGCGCTCTTAGAATGCTCGGTCAGCAGCTCGAATAGGCGGGTCTTATAAGCTGTGTCTTCGTTGCCGGCGAGGTGCAATCCTTTCGTTTCAAGAACGGTGAACCGGACCTGGCCGTCCTTAGCGTCGTGCAAACACGCTAGGAAATCAGGATACACCCGGCTCCGCTGCCAGCCCTGCAAATGCCAATCCTGATGCACGGCAATTCGATGCCACCAGCTCACGGCGTTGTCGCCATCGAGATACCAGGCCATGTCCTTCTCCAAACCGTTTACCTGCTTTTGATAGACCGGCTTGAAAAGACTCTTCTCCAACGGCTCGCCGCTCTTGCGGAGTAGAGGTTTGTCCTCGTCGCTTACATCAATCTCCATCGTTTCCGCAAGTTCCCAGTTCAACTTCGGATCATTGGAGGATTCAAGTCGGAAGCATATTTCCCCATCGGCAAGCATCCGTTTAAATTCCTTTTCGGCTGCTTGATAAACCTGGGCCTTGAGGTCTTCCCTCATGGCTTTTACAAGGAATAAGCGGTTTGTAAAAATGCGGTCCTCCGTGATGCCACGCTTACGCACTTCGACCAATGTCTCCTCCAGAATGCGTGCGCCCTGCCAAGGGTTCGGGATGACATCGAGAAGTAGGCGCACAAGGGCGGGGAAATCCAGTTCCGGTTCAACGTCTTCCTGGGTGACGGTGGCTTTGAGCATGTCGTCGTCATCGAGATTGCCAAGGTCTTCAACGCTTACGCGGACAAGGGTCCGGTCGAGGGCGCTCTTTTCATCCGGGGAATACGTTGTCCGGTTGCTGTAACTAAAGCCGCCCCAGTCCAACCGGCTTAATAAATCCCGGTCATAATCGAACTGCCGCCAGTCCCCGGTCGAATAATGTCGAGACAGGACGCGGGGCAGAAAAACCTTCAACCCCTGAAATTCCTTACGACGCCGGAGCGTTTCGCGCCGGGAAGCCGCCGCCGTGCCTTTACCCGCTGCTCGCACGCTGGCGGCGAGGTCGCCCATGCCTTCCTCTTCAAGGCCACGCCGCACACTGTTGACCGCCTCCTGCACCTCTTGGTCGAAG
>CAZZYY010000077.1:0-12545 GCA_964658475.1 uncultured Candidatus Methylacidiphilales bacterium
CGATGAAGATGCCGTTGGGCTTCTCGATCACCGCGCAGATGTAATCGTAGATGTTCTTCGGCATCCCGATGTGCTCGAGCTCCAGCTTCACCGTGGAACGGTCCAGCACGCGCAGCACGACGCTTTCGCCAAATTGCGTGGGCAGGGTAGAAACGCGCAGGTCGACCGGCCGGCCCGCCATGGTGGTCTGGATGCGGCCGTCCTGCGGAATGCGCCGTTCCGCGATGTTCAGGCTGCTCATGACCTTGATGCGGGAGGTCACGGCCGCGGCCAGCGAGCGGGGCGGCGGCGCCATTTCGTAAAGCGCGCCGTCCACCCGGTACCGGATCTTGAACTCGCTTTCAAACGGCTCGAAGTGGATGTCGCTCGCGCGCGCCTGGATGGCCTGGGCGAGCACCGTGTTGACGTACTTGACGATCGGCGCGGAGGAGGCTTTCTCGATGTCGATGACGTCGGTGGCCGCGTCCTTGGACTCCGCCTCGCCCGCCAGCACGGCCAGCACCTCGTCCATGTCCGAGGCCTCGACGCCGTAAAACTTGTCGATCAGCGTCTGGACGATGCCGGAAGGCGCCACGTAGAGGCCGATGTCGCGGCGCGTGGCGAAGCGAAGATTGTCGACCACGTGCGGGTCGAGCGGATCGGTCACCACCACGCGGAGGGTGGTGCCGTCGAACTCGATCGGCAGCACGCCCTGCACCCGGGCCACATGCGGTGGCACCATGGTGAGGAGTTCGGCGGGGAATTCCATCTTGCCGATCTCGACCACTTCCGTGCCGAGCGCGAGCGCG
This sequence comes from uncultured Candidatus Methylacidiphilales bacterium, assembly GCA_964658475.1. Lineage (GTDB taxonomy): Bacteria > Verrucomicrobiota > Verrucomicrobiia > Methylacidiphilales > UBA1321 > JABDGH01. The sequence continues at coordinate 789 of CAZZYY010000077.1, forward strand.
ATCATCTGGTAGACGGTGGCGAGGGGAACGGCGCCGCTGTTAGCCAGCACGTCCTCGATCGGCTTCCCGCTGCGGACCTGCTCGTCGAGCATCTCGTCCATTTGTTCCTGGCTGATCTTGTCGTTATCGCGCAGGAAGGTGAGGAGCGTTTCGGGCTTCATGGCAGGATGGGGTTAGCCCTTGTCGCCGGCCGAGGCGGTGATGACCTCGTCGGGGGTGGTGAGGCCGGCCAGCACCTTGCGCAGGCCGTCCTCGCGCAGGGTGCGCATGCCCAGGTCGCGGGCGCGCTGACGAATGGAGGAGACACTCATCTTCTCATTGATCATGCGGCGAATCTCGTCGTCCAGGACGCAGATTTCGAAGATGCCCATGCGGCCCTTGTAGCCGGTGCCGCGACACTTCTCGCAGCCCGCGCCTTTGCGGAAATTCGCCTCCGCCAGCTGCTCCGGGCGAAGATTGAGCGCGCGAATCTCGACATCCGTCGGCGTGTAGGACTCGGTACAGTTCGCGCAGATGCGCCGCACCAGCCGCTGCGCCAGGATCGCGCGCACCGAGGAGGCGACGAGGAACTGCTTCACGCCGATGTCGACCAGCCGGGTCACGGCGCTGGGCGCATCGTTGGTGTGCAGCGTGCTGAAGACCAGGTGACCGGTGAGCGACGCGTTGATCGCGATGTTGGCCGTCTCCACGTCGCGAATCTCACCCACCATGATGATGTTGGGCGCCTGGCGCAGCATCGCGCGCAGCGCCGCGGCGAAGGTCATGCCCACGTCCTCGTTCACCGGCACCTGGTTGACGCCGTTGAGCTGGTACTCGACCGGATCCTCCACGGTGATGATCTTGCGGTCGGGCTTGTTGATGCTGTGCAGGCAGGCGTATAGCGTCGTCGACTTGCCCGAGCCGGTCGGGCCCGTGACGAGGAAGATGCCGTCCGGCAGGCCCATGATGCGCTCCAATGTGGCCTGGTCGTCGGAAAGAAAACCCAGTTCCGGCAGACCCAGCTGCAGGCTCGTCTTGTCGAGGATACGCATGACGATCGATTCGCCATGGTTGGTGGGAATGGAGGAAACGCGCAGATCGATGGAGGAGCGCGAATCGGCCAGCCGGATCTGAATGCGACCATCCTGCGGCAGCCGCTTTTCCGCGATGCTCATGTTCGCCATGATCTTGAGGCGGCTGATCAGCGCGGCCTGCAGCTTCTTCGGCGGATCGGGCATGACCTGCAGCACGCCGTCGATGCGGTAGCGCAGGCGCATCCGCTTTTCCAGCGGCTCGAGATGGATGTCCGAAGCGCGCAGCCGGTGCGCCTCCAGGATCATGAGATTGACCAGGCGGATGATGTGCGCGTCGTCGCCGGTCGCATCCTCCTCGTCGGCCCCTTTTTCGTGCACGACGAGATCGTCCGCCGCGGAGGTATTGATGCCGTGCAGCGGATCGGCGCCGTAATGCTGCCGCATCGCATTCTGGATTTCCTCCGGCGGCGCCACCACGGGATCGACCTCGACCCGCAACTCCTTGCTCAAGGTGTCAATGGCGTCAAAGTTGAACGGGTCCGCCAGCGCCACGCGCAGGTGCCGCGTCGCGGCGTCGTAGGCCAGCGGGACCACGTTGAGCCGATGGGCCAGCTGGTGCGGAACCGCGTCGATCGCCTCGGGCGGAATCGTCTCGATCCGCTCGATCATGTCCAGCCCGGCCTCCGCCGCCGTGGTGCGCATGATGTCGGAGGAGGTGATGCGGCCCGTGCGCACCAGCTCATCGACCGGGCCATGGCCGTTGCCGGCGGAAGCACGGCGCGCGTCCTCCATCTCGGAGGGCTGGATCAAGCCATGCTTGATCAGAAGTTCCAGGATATAATCGTCGTTCGCCGCCACAAATCTCCGAGGGAAAAGTAGTATACGCTATTATTGCAGCGCTACAATAATCAAGGCCGCTGACCCGATATATTTTTCCGGCGCCGGGAACCGGAGAAAAATCTGCTCGTCTCGCGCCGGTACTTTCGCTGAAAAGCTGAACCGCTCGCGAGCGGAATGCCTCCCTGCCTTCCAGCGATTCACCTCGTTTCGATCTTCCGTCAGGAACGATGGAAACTGCTTTAGAAGTCATCCACGTCCCGGCAACGGACTCAACCAAGAGACGCCTCCGCCCGATGCCCGTCGCGCGCGAATCGACGTCCACCGGCGATCCCTCAGCGAATCCCCTCCGTTTTGCGCCGAAGCAGCACCACCCCGCGCTGCTCGACATCGAACGGATCGCCGCCCCACGCCCCCGCGCTGGTGTAGTTCGCCGCCACCCATTCCAGGATCAGCAGCCCGCCGCCCGGCCGCTCTCCATAGCGCGCCAGGCCGAATTCGCGCAGGTCGCGACTGAGGATGATCACCGAATCGGGCGGATTCCGCGCGAGCTCGGCCACCAGCTTCTCCTCGCGGCCATTTTCCGTGGCCGTGCCGTAGTAGTAGATCGCCGGCACGGGACTCGCCACGCGCGCGAGATAATTGATCATCGTCCCCTCCGGCAGCACGATGGCCGTTTGTCCGCGCGGCAACCGGCTGAGCGCCCGGCTGGCGACGTTCACCAGGTCGCCGCGCGTTGGCTGCAGCGTGGTCGCCGGCGCATAGAATCGGTCTGCCCCATCGCCTACCGGCACGGTCTTCTGGGCGAGCAACTGGTTCGAGCGCTGGCAAAGGCTGAGGACACCCGGCACGAACAGCGCCATTGTTCCGACCGCGAGCGCGACAAGTCCCGTGCGGCCCAGCCGCAGCCGCGCCCCGACCTCGCCGAGCATAACGGCCGGGACCATGATCGCCGCGAGCGCCGCCTGGTAAAAGCCGAAGTGGTAGAGACGCGCGTTCAGGATCATGCGCGCCAGCAAGGCCGCCGCGAGCACCGCCAGCAACCAGCGCATCGTCTCGGCCCGCGACGCGACCGCACGACGAGGAACGATGAGGCCGGCCAAATAGAGAAGCAGCAATCCCGGCAGGCAGCGCCCCGCTTCCGTCCACGTCACGGCCGCCACGCTGATCCACATCAGAAGCCCCGCAACAAGTCCCACCAACAGCACGCGGACCTCCAACCGCGGAGCTCGTTCCGCGATCCAGCCCATGGCGATGACTGCCCCCAGCAGCAGGACCGCCCAGAACGTCCCCATCGCTTCGCGCACCAGATTGAGCCACGGATGATCGAAGCCCAGGTAACCAAGCTGCTGGCCGGTCGCCGAGTAGCTTGCATCCGCCGCGTTGAGCCAGGCGCGGCAGGCCGAGGCCACCGCTTCGTGCCATGGCACCAGGCGCGCAAAATAGAGCGTGAAACGTCGGTAGGACAGCGCCGCACACCATCCAGGCGAGCGATCGCAGCGGAAGACGGCGAGCAAGACGTCCCCGCAAAACGAGCGCTGTCGCAAGCAGCATCCCCGCCGCCAGCATGATCTCCGCCTTCATCACGCACGCGCAACCCGCCAGCAGGCCGGCCAGGAAACCCAGCCACGACGCGGCATCGGCCGTCCAGCGATCCAGCGCGTACACCAGCAGCAGGCAGACAAAAACGCCATGCGTCGCCTCATGCGCGTAAGGCGTCGCGTAGTTGAAATTGCCGCACCAGTTGTACTGCGCAAACGCAAAGACCGAGACAAACAGAGCGGCCGCGGCTAGCGCCGCGCCCACGCCCCACGCGCGGCGAAACAGCAGGTAGATCAATCCCAGAATGCCCGCGAAGACCGCCAGATTGACCGCCACCAGGCGCATCAACCCCGGTCCCGCCACACGAAAGACCAGCGCGTTCAGGTATTGCGACAGCGGCCCGTAGTAATCGTCGACACCGCGATAAAGCACCGCGCCCTGCGCCAGCCGCCACGGCACATAAAGCTCCCGCCCGAAATCCACAATCGGGTCCGGCCACCGCCGCCACGAAACCGCCAGGAAGTAAGCCACCAACCCCGCCAGCCCCAGCAGCCCGCAACCTTCCACGATCACCGCGAACCAAGCCCCGCCATCTCGTCGGCGCATCACCCCCTCGCGCCCCCCTGTTTCAGAACCCCGCACCACACCCCGCACCGTAGAAGATGCCTCCCCCCGAAGAAAGCGGGAAGAGGCGGCGCGTGCCAACGGGCTCGGCCTATCAGCCGGACCTGTTTCTTCTGAATTTACTTCACTGCCGCGGTGGAGTATGAGCCTTGGTGTGAGGCTGATTGTTCTTTGGGTTGGCCTGATGACGACGCTTGCTTATGCCGATGCCTTAGATGCTCCCGGTTCTAAGCAAATAACCGTTCGCAGTGAGATTCTCAGAGGCGAGCAGTCGACGCTTTCTGGCACCGGTGACACGGTGGCGGATATTCACGATAAGTGGCTTCCGGCACTGAATGCGAACGTACAGAAGGGAACCGATTCTGACGGATTTCTCCTAGGTTGGAATGTAGGCTATTGGCTCGAGCTTGATCAAATTTCTCAGATGGATGAAGGGATGCATCAAGACGACGAATACAAGCGCGCGATACTTGACCTGACCCTTCGCTATCGAGCGATAAAGACACTAGAAAAAAAACTGGGGGTCACTGATAGCCAACTTGGCGTTTTAGCGGGTGTTTCTCAAAAGGTCATGCAAAGAAGTTTCTCCATCCTCGACGCATCATCCAAAGCATCACCCAGCAATGCGCTGATCGAGAATGAGCTTCTCAAGCAGGGAATCGATTTTCCGGTCGATCAACCTTCCAACTAACCCTTCTCCCGCGCCCAGCTGCGCACCGACCCAGCGCTAGCGCCCCAGCGTCGTAAGCCCGACGTGGGCGATCAGGGCAAGGAAGCCCAGCGTCAGGAAGACGATCTTGGCGAGGTAGCAGGCCCATGCCGGGCGGTCCAGCCAGCGAGGCACCGCGATTTTCCCTTCAAGACTGCCGCACTTCTCCCAGAGGCGCGCTTCCTCCCGATACGCAAAACGGCGGTAGACCAGCGCCGCCACGAACCGATGCGCGTGGTCTGCCAACCAGTAGGGGAGGATGAACACGAGCGCCGTCGACCGTCGCGACAGACTAAAGCGTCTGCGTGAACTTCTCGAGCTGGTAGCACTCGATGATGTCGTCGGCGAGGTACTCGTCGAAGTCGCCGAGGCGGATGCCGCATTCCATGCCGGCGCGGACTTCGCTGGCGTCGTCCTGGAAGCGCTTGAGCGTGGCCACCGCGCCGTCGTAGATCGGCTGGCGCTTGCGCAGTACGCGCGCGCGCGCGTTGCGCACGATGCGGCCGCTCTGCACGGAGCAGCCGGCGACCGGGTACTTCGAGAGCTGGAAGACCTGCTTGACCAGCGCGGTGCCCAGCGGCGTTTCGCGCAGTTCGGGATCGAGCAGGCCCACCATCGCGTCCTTCACCTGGTCGATGAGTTCGTAGATGATGGAGAAGAGCTTGATCTGGATGCCCTCGCGCTTGGCGGCATTGGCCGCGGCGTTGTCGGTCTTCGTGTTGAAGCCGATGACGACGGCCTGCGAGGCCTTGGCCAGCAGAATGTCGGATTCCGAGATGGGCCCGACGCCGGCGAGCACGATATCGAGATCGATCTTCTTGCTCTCGATTTTCCGCAGCGAGCCGACGATGGCCTCGATCGAGCCCTGCACGTCGCCCTTGAGCACGATCTTGAGGACCTTCTTGCCCTCGTCCGCGATGGCTTCGAAAAGATTTTCCAGCGTGACGCGCGGTGGCGCCTCGAGCTTGCCGAGCCGGAGCTTCTGCGCGCGGTCCTCCGCCAGTTCGCGGGCTTCGCGCTCGACCTTGAGGGTGTTGAATTCCTCGCCCGGGGAGGGGGCGCCGCTCAGGCCGAGAATCTTCACCGGGATGGACGGACCCGCTTCCTTGATGCTCTGGCCCATGTCGTTGATCAGCGCCTTGACGCGGCCATAGTAGGGTCCAGCCAGCAGGTTGTCGCCCACGCGCAGCGTGCCGTGCTGGACGAGTGCCGTGGCCGTCGCGCCGCGGCCCTGTTCGAGCTGCGATTCGATGATTGTGCCGCGGCTCAGCCCGCGCGGGTTGGCCTTGAGTTCCAAAACTTCCGCCTGCAGGAGAAGCATCTCGAGCAGCTTTTCCACACCCACGCCCTTGGTGGCGGAGACTTCGCAGACGATGGTATCGCCACCGTATTCCTCGGGGACAAGGCCCTGCTCCTGCAGCTGGCCCTTGACGCGGACGAGGTTGGCGCCGGGCAAATCGATTTTGTTGATCGCCACCATGATCTGCACCTTGGCGGCACGGGCATGGTTGATCGCCTCGATGGTGGTGGCCATGATGCCGTCATCCGCCGCCACGACGAGGATGACAATGTCGGTCACGTTGGCGCCGCGCGCGCGCATGGCCGTAAAGGCCTCGTGGCCCGGCGTGTCGAGAAAGGTGATGAGATGCTCGCCGCGTTTCACGGTGTAGGCGCCGGTGTGCTGCGTGATGCCGCCGGCCTCGCCCGCCGCCACGCGCGTCTTGCGGATGGCGTCGAGAAGCGAGGTCTTGCCGTGATCGACATGGCCCATGAGGGTGACGACCGGTGGGCGCGGCAGCAGTTCGGAAGGCGCGACTGGCTCGGGCTTGGGCGGCTCGACGATCTTGACCGGCGCATGCACCTGGCCGGCGCCCTTCTCGCGCTTCTCGATTTCGAAGGTGAAGCCGAGCTTCACACAAAGTTTGCGCGCGACGTCCTCCTCCAGCGCCTGCGAGGCGCTGGTGAAAATGTTCATCTCCATCAGGTGATGGATGATCTGGTAGGGCTTGAGGCCGAGCTTGGCGGCCAGATCCTTGACGATGATCGGCGGCTTGATGACCACGATCTTGTCCTTGAGCTGCTGCGCCGCCAGCGCCTGCTCGTCGATGGCGGGGGCGGCGGCCGGCGCGGAGGTTGCCGCGGGCGTGACAGGTGCCGGGGCGCCGGCAGGCGCGTTCTTGGCCTCCTCGGCGGCTTTCTCCGCGGCGATCCGCGCGTCTTCCATTCGCTGCTCGGACGCGGTCAGCAACGAACGGGTCGGCTTGGCCTTCGGAGCCTCGACCGTGGGAGCCTCCACAACGGGCGTTTCCACCACCGCGGCGGGAGGGGCGGCGGGAGTCTCGGCCACCGGCGCCGATTCCTCGTCCGCGCCCGGCTTCTTCTTCAATCCTCTGTCGGCGGCAGCGGGGGCGGCCTTCGACTTGACCGGAGACTTCGGCTTGGCCTCGGCCACACCATCCGCGTTCTTCACCACCTTGCGGCGGGGAGTGGTCGTGGCGGTGGCTTTTTCCTCCTTGGGCATAACGTCGTTGTTCAAAATAAATTAACTGGCGGCCGGGGTCGGCGCGGCGGCCGACTGGCGGGCTTTTTCGTGAATCTGGCGGGCGACTTCCGGGTCGAGTTCCGGTACGGCCCCGGTCAGGTCATCCACCTCGACTTCGGCAATGCCTTCGGCGCTGAGGAAGCCGCCGCGGACGAACTGCTCGGCCAGCGACGGCTCGATCTGCAGGGTCTGCGCGAGCGCCTCGCTCGCCTTGGCCAGCTTTTGCTCGAAGCCGAGCGCGGCCACTTCCTCTTCCTTCTTCACGTCGATTTCCCACCCGGTCAGCTTCTGCGTCAGGCGCGCGTTCTGGCCGCGGCGGCCGATGGCGAGCGAGAGATTCTCCTCGTCCACGTGCACGGTGACCTTCTTCGCCGCCTCGTCCACCTCGAGGTTCTTCAGCTTGGCCGGCTTCAGCGCCTCCATGACCAGCTCGCGGATGTTGGGCGACCACTTGAAAAGATCGACCTTTTCGTTGTTTAGTTCGCGCACGATGTTCTTCACCCGCGCGCCGCGCATGCCCACGCACGCGCCGACGGGGTCGACCTTGTCGTTGGCGGACCAGACCGCGATCTTCGTGCGGTAGCCGGCCTCGCGGGCCATGGCCTTGATCTCGATCGTCTTGTCGTTGAGCTCGCTGACCTCCAGCTCAAACAGCTTGCGGACAAAATTCGGGTGGCTGCGCGAAAGGATAATCTCCGGGCCGCGCGGCGTGTTTTCCACCGCCAGGACATAGGCGCGGATGCGCTCGCCCAGCGTGTATTCCTCCGTCGGCACGCGCTCGCGCGCAGGCATAACCGCCTCGAACTTGCCCAGGTCGATGATCACGTCGCTGCGCTCAAAGCGACGCACCGTGCCGGTGACGATCGCGCCCATGCGGTCCTTGAACTCGTCGAAAACCATCGTGCGCTCGATGCCGCGCAACGTCTGCGCCATCGATTGCTTGAAAACCTGCGCCGCGATGCGTCCCAGCTCCTTCGTGTTCACGTCGACTTCGACGGAATCGCCCAGCACCGCGTCGGGCTTGATCAGCCGCGCCTTCTGCACGCTGATTTCGTCGTAGGGAATGGTCACCTTTTCCACCACCGTCAGCTTCGCCACCGCGCGGATCTTGCCCGTCTTCGGGTCCAGCTCAACAATCAGCTCCTTGGCCGGGCCAAAGCTCTTCTTCGCCGCGGCAAGAAGGGCGGAATGCACGGCCTCATACAGGAGCTCGCGCTTGATGCCGCGTTCCTTCTCCATGTAGTCGAGAACAGCAATAAATTCTTGGCTCATAAGGTTTTCCGGTAAGTTTTCCGGGTCCTCGTCCGCGGCGGGGACAAAAAAGGCGGGAAACCCCCTAGGGAGCTCCCACCGCAGGCGCGGACCCGAAAGAGACAGAATATCGCACGAAGGAGACGGGTCAAGTAGGAATTGCCTTTTGCGATAGGGAGCCGTCGTCGCGTCCTACACAGAAGGAGCCTCGGCATCCTCGTTCCCAAGTTGTACTTGGGAACGTGCAGGTGCATTCGACGGCTTGAGCCATCGAATGCGTGCGATAAATGAGGGCCCGGCCATGGAAGAGCCCGCATCGATGTTTGCTTGTCATCACCGCAACGCGTTTTACCGTGCGCGGATGTCACCCGCCCCCTGGCCCGCCCTGCGCGCGATCTATCACGTCACCGCACCGGATGCGGCGGAGCTGGACGCCCGCGTCGAGTCCCTCCTGCTGGAGCAAACCGTCGAGCTCCCGCGCAAGGCGCTGCGCGATCCCTTCGTGCTCGAGCAAATTCTGGGACGCCTCGCCGGCACGGAGGAAATCGCCCCGCAGACGCACCGCGTCACCATCGACTTCCCCATCATCGCCACGGCCGACGATCCCGCGCAGTTCCTCAACGTCCTCTTCGGCAACTCCTCGCTGCAAACGCACGTCGAGCTGGTCGATTTCGAGCTGCCCGCGGACTGGCCCGGTCGAACCCGCGCGCTGCCCGGGCCCCAATTCGGCGCTGCTGGCCTGCGGCGAAGCACGGGCGTGACCGGTCGCGCCATCACCAGCACCGCGCTTAAGCCCATTGGCCTGAGCACCGCGCGACTCGCGGAACTGTGCGGCCTCTTCGCCCAGGGCGGCATCGACCTGATCAAGGACGACCACGGGCTGGCGAACCACGCCTTCCATCCCTTCGCCGACCGCGTCCGCGCCTGCCAGAAGGCGGTGAGCGACTCGAATCGCGCCTCCGGCCGCCGCGCCGTCTACGCCCCGAACCTGACCGGCACGCCCACCACCGTGCTCGCCCAGTTGCGCCTCGCGCAGGACGAAGGCGTGGGCGCGGTGATGATCGCGCCGATGCTCCTGGGCCTCCCGCTCATGGCGGAAATCGTCGCGCAGCACGCCCGCGTGCCGGTGCTGGGCCACCCGAGCTTCGGCGGCGCCACGCGCATCGCCCCCGCCGCACTCTATGGCAAGCTCTTCCCGCTCTACGGCGCCGACGCGACCATCTTCGCCAACTTCGGCGGACGCTTCGCCTACAGCCAGGAAACCTGCGGCCACATCGCCCGCGAGCTGACTGCGCCAACCATCGCCGATCAAAAGCCCACGCTTCCCATGCCCGCCGGCGGCATCAAATATCATCAAGTCGCCGACGTGCTCGATTTCTACGGCCCCGACGTGGTCCTGCTCATCGGCGGCGGTCTCTACGAAGCCGGCGACGATGCCGCCCTGCGCACGCGCGTTGCCGAGTTCGTCCGTCACGTGGCGGAGTTCAAGCGGTAGCTGCCATTCGCTCAATGGCGCAGGAGCAACCGGAACGTCTTCCCGTCTTTCAGGGCCGACACCACCAAAACGGGACAAAGAAGACCGCGTAAGACGTCGCAACCGCCAAGGAAATAAGAATGTTCCACCGAAGCCGCTTCGCGGGAGTCCATCCATCAAACATCACCATGTAATGGCGGACGCGTTTTTCCGGTCCAATGATCCGTCCATTAATGAGGGCGATCACAAAGCATACAGCCAAAATCTCTATTACTATACTGGATGGCAATGAACGCGGAGAGGCCGGGAAAAAATGTGTGTTAAAAACCCAGTCGCAGTCGCGCAGCAACATGCCTAAAAGGCAACTTTGAACTAGCATGAGCAGGTATATCGTCGCCTGTCGGGTGTAGGAACGGGATCGGAAGGATCGGGAAAGACTGTCTTCCACCATGCCCGGGATTTTCAATGAGTGCTCGTGCACCCATCGGTTGAGATAATAGAGGTACTGACAGAAAATCACGCTATTTGGGAACCTGGCATCGAATATACCGAGAGGCGGTAGCTACGAAATCGGTTTTTTCCTCGTTCCAAGTGTACCCTGAGAACGAGGATGAAAGGTAGCCGGCGCTCTCCGAGCGCCGGTTAGTCGCGGACACGTGTTCTACTCCGACCGGCGTTCGGAGAGCGCTGGCTACCTGACCGACTACACGCTCCCCAATTCGGCAATATACCCCACCGGGCTTTTACCCTGCGTCTTCAGGTAGGCGAAACCGTCGGCGGAAATCTGGAAAAGCCGTCCGTGGCAACCGGCGTCGCGGATGTAGCCGCGGTCGAGCAGCTCGCCGAAGGCCGCTTCCCACCGCGCCGTCGCGGCAGCGTCGCCCGGCGGGACGAACTGCTGGCCATTCGCCTGAATCTTGAGGGTGCTTCCGTCCTTCAGCCGTCCGATATAGGCCTCCGGATCGTCGCACGCGGCGAACAGCAGCTGGTGGGCGAGATCGGAAACGCCGGCGGAAAGGGGAGGGGACGACGGGGACGCAGCGGCCGAGGCTGCGGCCGTCACTCGCGAGTCCGACTGGACATCGAGCAGGGGCTCCGGCGGCTGGCAGGGTGCCAGGCTCGGTACGAGCTGCAGCGCGGCCTCGAGCTGCTGGGCAAACCGGGCGCGAAATTCCTTCTCGTCCTTGAACGAGTCAACCACGGCCCGGCCCGCATAGCGGCTCTTGCACAGCTCCGCGTCCTCATGAGTGGCGCCGGCGTGACCGAACGCCGTACGCGCCTCGGAAAGATAAATAAAGACCGGCTTGCCCTCCGCCAGATAAGAGCCGATCTCGATCTCCATCGTCTCCATCGGCGCGCCCGGCGTCGGGTGCAGGAAGGCCACCAGCATGTCGCAAGCCCGTGCCTCCGCTGCGCCCTCGGAAAGCGGCACCAGCACCTTGTGATCGCGCATCGCGTGCATTGCGTTCCATTCGCGGATGACGTCGCAGGCCATGGCAGCCTCCATCGCCACGTCACGAGGACTGGCGATTTTCACGCTGAACAATGCGGCCGGGGAGGACATTGCCGTGAAGGGCGAAACGTCTGAGAGTAAGCGCGTCGAAGCGCAAAAGCCAGCAAAAAGTTGCGATTACCCGCGATTGCATTGCAGGCAGCTCCGCTGCTTTCTCCCACGAGCCTGTCTTTCACCCGCGTGGACCTGCCTAAGCGAGACCTCCGAAGGTAGCCGGCATCGGCCCGATGCCGGAGCCGCAGCAGCGGCGGA
>CAZZYY010000078.1:0-12320 GCA_964658475.1 uncultured Candidatus Methylacidiphilales bacterium
CCAGCGCACCAAGTGCACCCGCGGCGACGGTCCCGTCGCTGCCCCGGCCGGTTGAGGAAAGCATCGCGCCCAGTGTGCCGCCGCCAGCTTTGGAGCAACCGGCGAGCGCGCCGGCTGAGCCTCCTGCAGATGCGGTGAAGGCGCCAACCCCGGTAGTGAGCGAGCCGCCTTTGGCCGCCACCACGCCTTCCCTTCCGAAGTCTGTCGCGCCCGCGCCGCTGGCTCCGCTTACGGCCACTGCGCCTGCGCCCGTCGTTCCGTCCGTGCCGGCGGTCCCGCGACCTATCGCGCCGGTTCTCCCGCCGATCGCGGCTGTGCCGCCTGCTCCCGTGTCGCCACCACCGCCGGAGGCGATCAGCATGTCCAAGCCCGTTTTCGCAGCGGCGCCCGTGCTGCCTCAGGCCACCCCAAGTTCGGAGGCGGTGCTGCCGCCCGTGGCCCCGGCTTCCGCGCCGACGCCGGCCGAGCCTGCGAACCTCGCCAAACGGTCCAGCCGCATCATTTTGGCCGGCAACGTGGATCGCGAACCGACCCCGGTGGCCAAAACGCCGCCGTCTATGACCCTCGTTCCGCCCGTCACCTCCAGCCAGCGTCTCGCTCCCGCGGTTACCGCGGCTGCGGGCGCGCTGGCCGGCATGGTGGTCGCGCGGGAAATCAGCTCACCAAACGCTTCTATGGAACCGACCCCTCCCACGCCCGCCACGCCGCCGCCCGCGCCGGCCACGCCTCCGCCCACCCCCCGTGTTCCTCCGCCGGCCGCCGTCTCGCCACGGTCTTCCGGCGTCATTGCGCCGCCGCCGGTCAAACCACTAACCGCTCGCCTGGATACGCCTCCGCCCACCCCTTTGCCAAGCACGCCCGCGCCGAACTCGCCGCCTCCCACGCCACCGCGCGTGACCGGCTCGGGCGCGGTGACCATTGCGCCGCCGCGCCGCACGCAGTCGATCCCGCAGGACAGCTTGCCGAAGCAGGTGAGCCCGACCGCGCCGCCGCCCGTCGTCCGCCCCGTGCTCCCGGGAGCGTCCGCCGCGACTCCGCCACCGACCCCCACCGTCAAGCCGGTCGTTTCCGCACCGGCCGGATCGCCGCCGACGATCAAGCCGGTGGTATCGATGGCCGGTGCAGCGCCGGTGGTGAAGCCGGTGCTTCCCGGGGCTTCCCCGACGACGCCTCCGCCAACACCGGTCAAGGCGGTCCTTCCGGCGGGTGCAACTCCCGCCACGCCGTCCATCCCCGCCGTCAAGCCCGTCCTGCCCCCCGGGGCGGCCGCTCCCGCTCCCGTGACACCACCGGTCAAGCCGGTGATGCCCGGTGCCGTTACGGCGAGGCCGGCTGGGACGCCGGTTGTTCCTGTCACGCCAGGAGCCGTCAGGCCCGTGATGCCAGTGACACCGGGCGCCGTCCTGCCCGCGTCGCCCGTTGCCCTGGGAGCGGTCACGCCTCCCGCGCCGGGAGCGCCACTGAAGCCCGTCACGACGGTGATAACTTCCGCGGCGAAAAGCAGCGACAAGACCGGCACGCAAGCGGTCAAGACTCCGCCACCCAAGGAAACGGCGCGGATCAGCGTCAAGCCCAGCTTGCCGACGGCCAAGCCGGTCGTGGCGGCGGGTGGACCGACCCCGGTTGCCAAGGCCGCGGTGGCCGCGGGCGCAGCTGCCGGGACCGCCGCTGCTGTCTCGGCGCGCAAGCCCGAGGCGGTGCCTGTTGCCGGCATTCCGGTTTACCAGGAAGAGCAATCGACCACGGTGACCACCGCCCTGGCCAGCGCGCTGGCGGTGCTCACGTGGGGATCGGCGCTGATTTTGATCGCTAGCTATTACAATCTTGTCTGATAGGTTGTCGGGAAGACAAAAATAGCCATGAGTACCAATGTTGCCTCCATCCGTACCACCGATTTCGAACAGGAAGTCGTCAAGTCAGACAAGCTGGTGATCGCCGATTTTTGGGCCGAGTGGTGCGGCCCGTGCAAGATGATCGCGCCGCTGCTCGACGAGATCGCGCGCGAGCTGCCCGACAAGGTCAAGATCGTCAAGGTGGACGTGGAGTCCGAGCCGCAGCTGGCCCAGCAGTTCGGCATCTACAACATCCCCACCCTGCTGTTTTTCAAGGAAGGCACGGTGAAGGAAAAGGTGGTCGGCACCGTTGCCAAAAAGGTGCTGGTCGAAAAGATCAACGCCCACGCCTGACGGCTCTCATTTCGGCCCTTCGCGGGTATGGCGTAAAGGTAGCGCGCGTCCTTCCCAAGGATGAAGTTGGAGTTCGATTCTCCATACCCGCACCGGGTCCATTCCGTCACTTCCGGGGCTGATGCAGCAGGAAGGCGGCGAAAGCCACGCAGGCGACCATTCCGCCCCAGTGCAGCGGTAGGAACGCGAGCGGAGTTGCGCTGTGCCGCAGGACGACAATGCCGTCGCCAAGCGGAATGATGGCACCGAGCAGGACGCAAAGACCAACGGCGCGGCGGTCGCGCAGGAGGGTGAAGACGAGCATGAGCGCGCCGAAGGCCAGGTCCCGCACCGCCGCGACGGTCACGTAGGTATCGGTCGGCGCGCCGGCCAGCGGAATGCCGAAGAGCCGCGCGGCATCCGCATGGTCGAGAATGAAGCCCACGCCCACGGCGATGAGGCCAAGGCTGGCGAGCAGCGCGAGAAGGAATGCCCGGGAAGCGAGACGATTGTTTTTCATCCGCGGTTAGCCTTGTCCGTTCTGTAGCTGCTTGACGAGGTCGCGCACGCGTCCGACATGGCGCAGACCCCAGAAGGCCACCTCGGCATCGGCGCGGGCGGCGGTGGAGAATTCGATGTCGCCGATGCCGAAAAGGTTAGCGCGCGCGGCAATGCTGCGGATGTCCGCAATGCGCAGTTCTCGCGAGCTGCGGGTAAAGAGACCCTGCTCGACGCTCACGCGCCGGCTGGTGACCCGGAACCTCGTCGTGTTGCGCGACCAGAAGACGTGGATGAGAAACGGAATCCCGATGAGGATGATGGAGAGCAGCACGCCCCAAAAAAGCTCGCCGGTCCAATACCAGAGGGAGGGGTGGCCGCTCCAGAGGACCTCCTCGTCCACAGCGGCGGAGGCGGCGCCGCGGGAGGGTAAAGGCGGGACCGGTCCAGGCGCGAGCGGCGTCGGCAGGGCCGGGGGAGCGGCCGTGCGCTCCGGCACCTGAAGTAGCGGCGCGATGTTGTGCAGCGGCAGCCAATCGGCGTTGCCTTCCTCCCAGTAAAGCGTCAGCGCATCGATGCGGCGGGCCTGCCACATTTCGATAAGTTGCGACAGGGTGTACGGACCGGAAGACGCGCCGTCGAGCAGGAGGTGGTACATGGCGAAGCCGGCAGGCCGGGAAGGAACGATAGTGCAGGTCAGGACGCCGGAAAGGCAATTGAAGCGCGCACACCCTGCGGCTTGGCCGACCCGGGCCGAACGTGTCCCGGCGTGAAGATGCTGCGGTAGTTTGGCGCGTGGACGAGCTTGCCGGAGACGAGGCAGCGCCACGCCGGCATGAAGAGATGGAACGCGGCCAGGCCGAGCATTCCGCCGAGCGGGGGCGCGACGAAGTAGAGCCATTGCGAGGTCCCGACTCCGGTCATCAACGCCGGGCCGAAACTTCGCGCGGGGTTGAGGCTGGTGCCGGAAATCGGCGCCTCGAGCCAGACCATGGTGGCGACCACCAGCCAGTTCATCAGCGGCGTGAAGCGCAGCAGGCGATGGCTGCTGACGAAGACGAAGATGAGAAAGACCAGCAGACCGGTCAGCACCACCTCGCAGTCAAACACAATCCAGAGCGGCCAGCCGTCGCCCGGAAGCGTCATCCCGTTGCGGACCGAGGCGGCGTGGCCGCGCCAGGTGAGGACGAGCGCGAGCGCCCCGGCCACGCCGCCCAGCATCTGCGCCACAACGTAAGCGGCGAAATCGCACAGCCGCATCTTTCCGCCCAGCCAGAAGGCGAGCGAGACGGAGGGGTTGATGTGGGCGCCGCTCAACCGGCCGAGCGGCGAGAGCGCCACGAGCGACCCGCTGCCGGCGAAGAGCAGCCCGTTGATCAGCAGACGCTCCCTCGCATTCGGGATCCAGTGCGCCATGGGCAGGTCCGGCGCAAAGTCGAACACCACGGCGCTCAAGCCGAAGAAGACGAGGCAGGCGGTGCCGACAAACTCGGCCGCGTACTCGGGCCAATGCCAGCTGCGTTCGTGCGCCTGCGCGGTGCTTTCCATGGCGCGAGGAGGGTGGCGCACGCGGCGGAGCGCCACAAGGTTGAAGCGGGCCGTTTTGCGCTTACCTTCACGTAACCCATCCGCGGGCGACGCTGGCACGTATTGAGAATATGAATCGAAAAGAATTTTTGCTCGGCCTGGGTGGTGTGACCGCCGTGATGGCCACGCCCTGGCTCAGCCGGCTGACGGGACTGGTTACCGGTGTGACGGCCAACGCCGCGGCGGGAGGCCTGGTGCGCGTCCGCCTGATGGGCGAGAACGGGCAACTCACGCCGCCGATGGATGTGCCCAAGGTGGTGAAGACCGATGCCGAGTGGAAGAAGCAGCTCACCGCCGACCAGTATCAGATCGCGCGCGGGAAGGGGACCGAGCCGGCGTTCTGCGGGGTCTTCTACGACAATCACAAAAACGGCATCTACCACTGCGTGTGCTGCAACCTGCCGCTCTTCAAGTCCGAGACGAAGTTCGATTCCGGCACGGGCTGGCCCAGCTTTTTCCAGCCCATTGCGCCGGAGAACATCACGACGCACGCGGATCATAGCTGGGGCATGGACCGCACGGAGATCGAGTGCACCCGCTGCGACGGGCACCTCGGCCATGTCTTCGACGACGGCCCCGCGCCGACCGGCCTGCGTTACTGCCTGAACTCGGCCTCGCTCGTCTTCGTCGCGGCGGGGCACGAGGTGGCGGAGAAGCAGCCGGAAGTGGCGACCGCCGCGTTCGCCGCCGGATGCTTCTGGGGCTCGCAGGAAACCTTCGAGCATGTTCCCGGCGTGATCGACACCACAGTGGGGTACATGGGCGGGACGCTGAAGAATCCGACCTACGAGGATGTTTGCACCGATCTCACCGGCCACGCCGAGACGGTGCAGGTGAAGTACGATCCCGCGAAGGTCAGCTACGGCAAGCTGCTCGACATCTTCTGGGCCAACCATGATCCCACGACGATGAACCGTCAGGGCCCGGACGAGGGGACGCAATATCGCTCGGTCATCTTCTATTACACGCCGGAGCAAAAGGCGGAGGCCGAGGCATCGGAAAAAGCGGCGCAGGCTCATTTCACCCGGCCGATCGTCACGCAGTTGGTGGCCGCGACGACGTTCTGGAAAGCGGAGGATTATCACCAGCACTACGACGACAAGAACGGGATGGTCTGCAAGCCGTTCGTCTCCTCGCTGGCGAAGTGAGCCGGCGGGCACGGGGACGTCCCCCCGCGCCTGGCCTACACGTTTTTAATACCGACGAACCCGGTTTGCGCGGTATAGTGCGGGGCTTATCCCCATGAAGGAACGTTCCGGTTGGTTCAATTTACGGCTGTGGGGCTTCATCGGGTTCCTCCTGCTGGTGGTCGTGCCGATGGCCTATTTTCGCGGCGTCGGGCCGGCGTTCTTTGCCGGCGTCACGCTGCTGGAAGTGGTGCTGCTCTTCAACCTGCTCATCATCGTCCATGAGCTGGGCCACTTCCTGGCCGCGCGCTGGCGCGGGCTGAAGGTGGACAAGTTCGCCATCTGGTTTGGCCAGCCGATCTGGAAGAAGAAGATCGACGGCGTCGATTACATCCTCGGCTCCATCCCGGCGGGCGGCTATGTCGCGCTGCCGCAAATGGCGCCCATGGAGGCGGTCGAGGGCAAGACGGAAACGCCGCGCGAGGACCTGCCGCCCGCCTCGCCGGGCGACAAGATCATCGTCGCTTTTGCCGGGCCGCTCTTCAGTTTCCTGCTCGCGCTTTTCTTCGCCACGATCATCTGGGTCGTGGGGAAGCCGACGACCTATTCCGAAAACACGACGACCATCGGCTATGTCGTTCCCGGCGGGCCGGCCTTCAACGCGGGCATCCGCGCGGGCGACGTTTTCAAGACCATCAACGGGCTGCCTGTGCGCCGCTGGATCGGCGTGCCCGATGGCGTGACGTGGCGGCTGGTCACGAGCAAGCGGGGACCGATTCCGATCGTGGTGGAACGTGCCGGCGAGGAGAAGACCTTCTCCGTCACCCCCGAAGCGGACCCCGACGCGCCGAAGCATCGCTGGTATCAGCGCAGCATGCCGCCGAAGATCCAAGTGGGACCGGCGGAGAAGAACATCGTCATCGGCACGGTATACCCGAATGGCCCGGCATCGCTGGCCGGGTTGCGGGATGGCGACCGGATCACCGCGCTGGAGGGCGCGCCGCTGCTTTCCTCCGGGCCAATCGCCGAGGCGTTGAAGGACCATCCGGACGCTCCGCTGCATCTCACCATCGACCGCGGCGGCTCCAGCTGGGTCGCAACCTTGCAGCCGATCCGGCCGATCTCGCCTGCGAAGGATGAGGACGGCAAGCCGATGCCGCCCAATCCCGGCTTCGACGAGAAGGCCGATTCCGACGTGATCATGGTCCACCCGAATCCGTGGCTGCAGGTCAGTGAATCGGCCAACGCCGTGCGCGGCACGCTGGCGGCCTTGCTCACGCCGCACTCCAACGTCAGCGCCTCGCAGCTGAGCGGGCCGGTTGGCATCATGAACATTTTCTATGTGGTGCTGAGCAGCGAGAACGGCTGGCGGCTGGCGCTGTGGCTGGCCGTGCTGATCAACGTGAATCTGGCCATGCTGAATCTCTTCCCGCTGCCGGTGCTGGATGGCGGCCACATCCTGCTTTCGGTCATCGAATGGATCCGCCGCCGCCCGCTGAGCATGGCGATCCTCGAGCCGTTGCAGACCGCCTGCGCGGTGCTCCTGATCGGCTACATGGCTTACATCACGTTTTTCGACGCGCAGGATTCCGGCCACCTCGCCATGGGCAGCGGCCCGCCGGAGGAGCTCAAGTTCGCCCCGCCGGACAGTAAAAGGTAGCCGGCGCTCTCCGAGCGCCGGTCAGATACGGACACGTGTTCTTCTTGGACCGGCGCTCGGAGAGCACCGGCTACCAAGGGGGATGCAAAAAGCATTTTATCTGGAATCACTCGCGGCTAAGCTGTCGAACATCATTCATCGCCATGGAGCCCACCCACTACTGCCATAATCCGTACCACTACCAGCGCCGCCTTTCCCGCGAGGTGAAGGTGGGCAAGGTCGGCGTGGGCGGAGCCAACCCGGTTCGCGTCCAGTCGATGCTGACGTGCGACACCATGGACACCCGCGAGTGCGTGAAGCAGACGCTCGACTTGGTCAAGGTCGGCTGCGAGATCGTGCGCATCACCGCGCCGACGGTGAAGGACGCGGCCAATCTCAAGAACATCAAGGCCGAGCTTCTTGCGGCGGGTTGCGACGTGCCCATTGTGGCCGACATTCATTTCAAGCCGGACGCCGCGATGGAAGCGGCGCAGTGGGTGGAAAAGGTGCGCGTCAATCCCGGGAACTTTGCCGACAAGAAGAAGTTCGCCGTGCGCGAGTACACCGACGAGCAGTACAACGAGGAGCTCGAGCGGATCGACGAGACCTTCAAGCCGCTGGTCGATCTTTGCCGCCAGCGCGGCATCGCCATGCGCATCGGCACCAATCACGGCTCGCTCAGCGACCGCATCATGAACCGGTTCGGCGATACGCCGGCGGGCATGGTGGAAAGCGCGGTCGAGTTCGCCCGCATTGCGCGCAAGTACGGCTATCACGATTTCGTCTTCTCCATGAAGTCGAGCAACCCGAAGGTGATGATCAATGCCTACCGGCTGCTCGCCGCGCGTCTGCTGGAGCTCGGGCCCGACTGGAATTATCCGCTGCACCTCGGCGTGACCGAGGCGGGCGATGGCGAGGATGGCCGCATCAAGAGTGCGATCGGCATCGGCGCGCTGCTTGCCGACGGCCTGGGCGACACGGTCCGCGTCTCGCTTACCGAGGACAGCGTGCACGAGATTCCGGTCGCCCGCGCGCTGGTTTCGCTCGCCGGCCAACACGCGAAGGACCAGCTTCCGCCGCAGCAGCCGCCGCTCAGCTTCGATCCCTTCATCTTTACCCGACGCGCGTCGGAACCGATCACGCTCGGCGAGGGGAAGGCCGGCGGCCCGGAAGTTTCCACCCGCGTCGGCGCAACGGAAAACACCTTCAAGGCGATCGAGCACAAGCGGGCGCAACTGGGCGATCTTTTCCCCGATTTCGTGGTGGAGCGCGAATCGGTCATCGAGGTCGACCCGAGCGATGGCCGCGCGCTCGAGTTTCTGGCCCAATCGCCGGACGCGCATCTGGTCACGATCAAGGACGGCTGCACGCTCTCGCCCATCGTTGCCTATCGCTATCTCGCCGCGCAGATCCCGGCGAAGCACCCGATCCTGCTCAAGGATACCTTTACACCGCCCGCCGTCGGCGCCGTGCCCGACGTGCTCGCCACGATGCTTTCCGCCGCCTCGAACATCGGCGCGCTGCTCTGCGACGGCATCGGCGATGCCATCCTGGTCCGCGGCGAGCCCGGACCGGGCGCCAGCGTCCGGCTCGCGTTTAACATCCTCCAATCGGTCGGCAACCGCATCTTCAAGACCGATTACGTGGCGTGCCCCTCGTGCGGCCGCACGCTCTTCAATCTCCAGACCACGACGGCGAAGATCCGCGCCGCCACCAACCACCTGAAGGGTGTGAAGATCGCCATCATGGGCTGCATCGTGAACGGTCCCGGCGAAATGGCTGACGCCGATTTCGGCTACGTCGGCGGCGCGCCCGGCAAGGTGAACCTCTACATCAATAAGACGCCCGTGAAGTTCAACATCCCCGAAGGCGAGGCGGTTGACCGGCTGGTCGACCTGATCAAGGAGCACGGCAAGTGGTTCGACGCGCCGGCTGCGCCGGTCGCGGCTTGAGGAACCGGGAGCATCGCCTCGTTTCAAGTCATCGAGCCTAGTTCCACGAGAACCATGGCGAGGCGCTCGAAACAAAAGGGTCGCCGCGAGTCGGACCCCGTTGTCCCATCGATGCCCGATATTTCAGGCGTCGACATCACGCAGGCGTGGTGGTCCGCCCTGGTGCGGGGGCTGGTCATCGCGGTGGCGACGTTCTGGATTTACGCGCCGTCGCTGCACGGCGGCTGGCTGTGGGATGACGACAGCTACATCACCGACAACCCGCTGCTGCACAGCTGGGCGGGGCTCGGGACGCTGTGGTTTCACCCGGGTAGTTTTCGCGATTGGTATCCGCTGGAGGAAACGGTTCTTTGGCTGGAGTGGCACCTGTGGGGACTCGACACCCTGGGCTATCATCTCGTTAACGTCCTCCTGCACGCCGTCAATGCGCTGCTGGTCTGGCGGTTGCTGGCGCGTTTCGGGCTAAGGTTCGCGTGGGCGGGCGGGCTGCTCTTCGCGATTCATCCCGTGCAGGTCGAGTCGGTGGCGTGGATTTCCGAGCTGAAGAATACGCTGTCGGAACTCTTCATCCTGCTCGCCATGACCGCGTGGCTGGATGCCGATGCGCGAAAAACTCCACGCGCCTACTGGATGTCGCTGGCCTGTTTTACGCTCGCGGTTTTGTGCAAGCTTTCGGTCGTTCTCTTTCCGGTGATCATCCTGCTCCACGCCTGGTGGAAGCGCGGCCGGGTCATCGGCGGCGACCTGAGGGCAAGCGCGCCGTTTTTCGCCGTTGCGTTGTTCGTCGGGTTGGTCACCACGGCGGCGGGTGTCTGGGGACGGCAATTCTCGCACCTTTCGCCTCACTTTTTGCCGCCGGATGGTCTTTGGGGCCGACTGGCGCTGGCCGGGCTGTCATTCACTTTCTATTTCGCCAAATCCCTCCTGCCGGTCGGGTTGCTGACGGTCTATCCCTTGTGGCCGGTCCATCCCTTCGCGCCGGCGACGTGGCTGCCGTGGCTCGCCTTCGCTGCCATCGCGGCATGGTGCTGGCATTTGCGGCGCGGATGGGGCCGGCACGCGCTCTTCGGTCTTGGGTTTTTCATCATCAACCTCCTGCCATGCCCCGGATTTCTCCCCGCGCCGAACATGGGCTATGCGTGGGTGATGGACCATTTCCTTTACCTGCCGCTGCTCGGGTTGGTTGGGCTGGCCGTCGCGGCAGGCGAAGGGCTCGCGGCGCAACTTTCGGTGCCCGCCCGGCGCGTGTCCGCCGCGTTGACGATGGCCGTGCTCGTCGCGTTGGGAATCGAAAGCCATTCCTATGCGAAGCTGTATCGCGATTCGGCGACACTGTGGACCTACACGCTTTCGCGCAATCCGCGTGCCTGGCCCGGCGACAACAACCTCGGCAAGATCGACCAGGCGGCCGGCCGATTCCGGGAAGCGGTCGACGATTACCAGAATGCGATCCGGCTGGAGCCGGGCGCTCCCGAGCCGCATTACAACCTGGGCCTGGTTCTGCTGCGTTCCGGCCAGTTGCCCCAAGCGATCACGCAGTTGCGCCAGGCGGCGCAGATCAATCCTGATTATGCCAAGGCGTTCAATGATCTCGGCAATGCGTTGCTGCTCGCCGGACAAGTACCCGAGGCGATCGAGGCTTACCAGCGCGCACTGCAGATCAACCCCGGCTTTTCCGCGGCGCACAACGACCTGGGCAACGCGCTGCGCGGCGAGAACCGGATTCCCGAAGCGCTCGACCAGTTCGAGACAGCGCTCGCGTTCGATCCGGACAACGCGCAGGCGCATTTCAACCGCGCGCTCGTTCTTCAGCAAACAGGGCGCTTGCCGGAAGCCATCGCCGAATACCGGACCGCCGTGCAGCTCCGTCCGGACGACGCCGCGTCCCAAGCGGCGCTCGACAAGGCGCTCCGTCTTTCGGGTGAAGTGCCCGGTGCCACTGCTGTTGTCGCCACGGGTTCCACGCCGCCGCTCGACCAGGCGCAAAGCCACTACAACCAGGGGCTGCTCCTGCAGCAGGGTGGCCATCTCACGGAAGCGGCCACGCAATATCAGCAGGCCATCCAGCTCAACCCCGACGACGAGAAGGCGCACTACAATCTCGGCACCGCGCTGGCGCAGTCGGGCCAGTTTCCCGAGGCCGCCGCGCAGTTTCAGGAAGTCATCCGGCTTGCGCCAAATTCCGTTCAGGCCCGCAACAACCTGGCTGTCGTCTTGGCGCGGACCGGCCGCCTCAACGACGCGATTCAGCAATTGAAGGACGCGCAGCAGATCGATCCCGGCAATCCCGCCATCGCCCGCAACCTTGCGAAGCTGGAATCGCTGCAGGCGGGTGCGTCAGCCAGTCCCTGAAGCCGTCGGCTCGAAAGTCTTATTTCGGCTGCAGATAAACATCCCCGCCCTGCGCGGCGAATTCCTTCGACTTTTCCTGCAGGCCTTGCGTCACCGCCGCGGCTTCCGCGACGCCCTGCTCCGCGGCGTATTTTCTCACATCCTCGGTGATCTTCATCGAGCAGAAGTGCGGCCCGCACATGGAGCAGAAGTGGGCGGCCTTCGCGCCTTTCTGCGGCAGCGTCTCATCGTGGAAGCTGCGCGCCCGTTCGGGATCGAGGCCGAGGTTGAACTGGTCCTCCCAACGAAACTCGAATCGCGCCTTGCTTAGCGCGTTGTCGCGATCGCTCGCGCCGGGGAAGCCCTTGGCCAGATCGGCCGCGTGCGCGGCAACCTTGTAGGCGATCACGCCCTCGCGCACGTCGTCCTTGTTCGGCAGGCCGAGGTGTTCCTTGGGCGTGACGTAGCAGAGCATGGCGCAGCCGTACCAGCCGATCATCGCCGCGCCGATCGCGCTGGTCAGGTGATCGTAACCGGGCGCGATGTCGGTGGTCAGCGGCCCGAGCGTGTAGAACGGCGCCTCGGCGCACTGGCCGAGCTCGAGCTCCATGTTCTCCTTGATCAGCTGCATCGGCACGTGGCCGGGCCCCTCGATCATCACCTGGCAATCGTGCTTCCAGGCGCGCTGCGTCAGCTCGCCGAGCGTGGCCAGCTCGGCCAGCTGTGCCTCGTCGTTCGCGTCCGCGCCCGCACCCGGCCGCAGGCCATCGCCGAGCGAGAATGAGACGTCGTACGACTGCATGATCTCGCAAATCTCGTCGAAGTGCGTGTAGAGAAAATTCTCCTGGTGATGCGACAGGCACCACTTGGCGAGGATCGAGCCGCCGCGGCTGACGATGCCGCACATGCGCGAGGCCGTCATCGGCACATAGCGCAGCAGCACGCCCGCGTGGATGGTGAAATAGTCGACGCCCTGCTCCGCCTGCTCGATCAGCGTGTCGCGGTACAGCTCCCACGTCAG
>CAZZYY010000079.1:0-5053 GCA_964658475.1 uncultured Candidatus Methylacidiphilales bacterium
TAATAAGCAACCGCGCCTCGGCTCTGAGTGGCGAGTCAGGGCCGCTCAGCGGTTACCCCGGCGCAACTTGCGTTGGAGAAAGCCGACGAGTTCCGTCGCTTCGGGCACCCGCAGTGCCACGGTGACGATGAAATAGACCACTCCCGCGAGGCCGATGTTGAAGAAGAGGATCGCCGCGCCGAGCAGCGAATGGGTCGTGTGCACGGCCAGGAGATAAGCGTCGGCGAAGTAGGCGGCCAGACCGCACGCGGCCGTCGCGGCGGTGACGCGGGTGAAGAAGAGGAGCCAGTCTCCGGGCGAGCCGATCGCGATCTTCTTCTGGATGGCATGGAGCAGCTGCAGGAAGTTCAGGATGGCCACGAACCCGGTGGTGAGCGCGAGCCCGACGTGGCCGAGGTGCAGGTAAAAGTAGAGCACGAAGCAGAGCAGCAGGTTGAGCGCAATGCCGATGAGGCTCACGCGCGAGGGGGTGAAGAGCACGACGTTGTGGACGAAGTGGGTGAACGCCGCCCAGGCGCCGGGCCGCGCGGGCGCATCGAAGCGCGGCGGTTGCATGGCGTAGAAGCAGGGAACGAGGATCTTGATGCCGGAGTAGCCGGCCAGGCCGATGGTGTAGGCCTGCAGCGCCAGCGCCGTTTGCGCGGTGCTGTGCGCGGTGAAGGTGCCGTGCTGGTAAATCAGCTCGATGACGGGATAGGCCACCACGGCGAGTCCGACCGAGGCTGGCAGCGTGAGATAAAACCCGAAACGTAGCGCTTCCTCCACCGTCTTGCCGAAGGCGGCCAGGTCGTCGAGCGCGTGCTGGCGCGCGACAGCGGGCAGCGTGACCGTGGCGATGGCCACGCCGAAGATGCCGATGGGCAATTGGACGAGGCGGAAGGCGTAGTAGAGCCAAGAGACCGCGCCGTTGATGTGCGAGGCGAACTGGCCGTTCACCAGCACGTTGACCTGCACCGCCGAGCCGGCGATCGCGCTGGGGATCATGAGCATGAGTACGGTGCGCAGCGCGGGGTCGGCGAAATCGAGCTTCCACTTGAAGCGGAAGCCAAGACCCCAGAGCGCGGGGAGCTGCACGCCGAGCTGCGCCACGCCGCCGAGCAGGACGCCGAAGCACCAGCCATAGAGCGCCGGCTCGCCGAAGTGCGGGTGGCGCCAGTCCTGGTGCGGCTCGGCCAGCCAGGCAAGCAGCGCGCCGCTGACGACGGACACGATGTTAAAGATGGTGCTCGCGCTTGCCGGCAGGCCGAAGATGTTTCGCGAGTTGAGCATGCCCATCGCGAGCGCCGCGATTGAGACGAAAAGGATGAAGGGAAAGAGCAGGCGCGTCATGGAAACGCACATCGCGTACTTGGTGGGATTGCCGTGGAAGCCGTAGCTGGTCAGGTCGACGATCCACGGCGCGGCGACGATGCCGGCGAGGCAGATGAGTCCGAGAAACAGGAGCAGCGTGGAGAGCACCACTTGCGCGAGCCGCCAGGAAGCTTCCGCGCCGTCACGCGTCCAAGTCTTGGTGAACGTGGTGGTGAAGGCGGTGGAAAGCGCGCCCTCGGCGAACAGATCGCGCAGGAGATTGGGAATGCGGAACGCGGCGATGAAGACGTCCGACAACGCCGAAGCCCCGAACATGAACGCGAAGATCTGCTCGCGCACCACACCCATCAGCCGCGAGCCCATGACGGCCAGGCCAACGACGGCGGCGGAGCGCTTCGAGTTGGTGCGGGCGGTCATGAAGGGTGGAGTTCTAGCGGCTCTCCGCGCCGGGCGGAACGTCGAAATTCATGCGGGCGGCACGGCGCCGCTGGCCCGCAGCTTGCGCAGCAGGTGATACTTCAGCCAAACCTCGCGTGCGTTGCCCCAGGCGACGTCGAAGCCGACCGCGCCGTCGAGGAAGCCGCGCTTGAAAACATACCCGCGCACAAAACGCAGCGCGGCATGGCACGCGCCGATCCCGGGCCACGTCCGGCGCCCTTTTTCCAGCGCCGTCTGCGCCCACAGCGCGGCGTAGGTGGCGCACCGCGCGGTGCGGTCCGCGGGGTCTGTGTAGGTGTAGTGATGCAGGTCGCCGGGCAGGACGGGATGCCCGCCGGCGATCTCCAGCTTCTCGTGCACGCGGCCGCCGGTGAAGCGCGCGTCGGCCCGGCGGAAGAGCCGCACCAGGCGGTCGGGATACCAGTCTCCGTGGCGAATCCAGCGGCCACGATAAAAGACGAGGCGCGAGACTTGGTAGCCATTGGGCGCGCCGGGAGCATCCGCCTTCGGATCGCCGCGCAGCAGCGCGATGGCGGCGGCGAGCGGCGCGGAGAGTTCCTCGTCGGCATCGATGCTGAGCACCCACGAATGCGCCGCCTGATCGAGCGCAAGGTTCTTTTGCGCGACGTAGCCGAGCCACGGTTGCAGGACGACGCGGGCGCCGAATTTCCGCGCGATTTCCATCGTGCGATCCGTGCTGCCGGAGTCGACCACGACGATCTCGTCCACCACGGGAGCGACGCTGGTCAGGCACCGGGCCAGGTTTCGTTCCTCATTCAGGACGATGAGGCACGCGGAGATTTTCACGCGGGCCGATCTTACCGGGCGGCGGGCTCAGGCGGCGAGCAGCTTGTCCGCGGCGGCAAGGACGAACTCGGGCTTGATGCCGTTCATGCAGGCGAAATCGATGGGGCACTCGCGCAGGAAACAGGGGCTGCACGGCACGTGATGCCGCAGCACGGCGGTGCGCGGACCCAGCGGCCCGGTCAGCGCCGGCTCGGTGGACCCGAAGATGGCCACCGTGCGCACGCCGAGCACGGAGGCGAGGTGCATCGCGCCGCTGTCGTTGCTCACCACCAGCCGGCAGCGGCTGAGCTCGAGCATAAACTGCGCGAGATCGGTCTGCCCGGCAAGGTTCCGGCAGCCGGGGAGAAAGCCGGCCAGCTCGGCCGCCAGCGGCGCGTCGCCGGGCGCGCCAAGGAGGACGATTTGGAAGCCGCGATGCACGAGCGCCTGCCCCACCGCGGCGAAGTTGGCGACGGGCCAGCGCTTGGCCGGACCGTACTCCGCGCCGGGACACAGTGCCGCGATGGGAGCAGCGTCGGCGGGAGGCGGCTCGCTCCCGGCGGGTGGGAGCAACCGTAGCTCCGGCAGCGAGGCGTCCGCGGGCGCGCCGAGCGTGACGGCAAGATCGAGGTAGAAAAATTTCTGGTGGAGGCGGACCGGGTTGCGCGCCGGCGTGGGAAGCGTCCGGCTGAGAAAAAGCCCGCGCCCGCCGCGCGCGTAGCCGAAGCGGTTGGGAATCCCCGCCTGCCAGACTTCCAGCGCCGCGCGCAGGGAATTCGGCAACAGCACGGCGGAGGCGAACTGGCCATCGCGCAGCTTGGCCGCCACGGCGCGGATGCTCCGCGGCTGGTCGAGCGGGATGACGTGGTTGACGAACGGGCACGCCCGCCACAGCGCGGCCAGCTTTTCCGGCGCGGCCACGCTGAGCTGGTGGCCGACGAGGAGAGACTTGAGATTGCGCACGGCGGGCAGCGCCATGACCGCGTCGCCCAGCCAGTTGGGGCTGCGCACCACCAGCGGACCGGTGAGGACCGGGGGAGCGGAGGCGGTCGCGTCGGTCACGCGGAAGTTCTAGGATGCTTCGCGCGGCTAGACAAGGATCACGCGGCGCGCGCGACTCAGTCGCGCAGCTTGAGCAGGGAGATGGAGACGATGTCGAGCAGCAGGTGGGCGAAGATCAACGGCCAGAGCTTGCGCGTCCACCAGTAGACCACGCCGTAGAGGATGAAGAGGACGACGATGCCGGCGAGGTGAAACGGATCCTGGTAGGTGTGGCAGGCGGCGCGCAGGAAAACGGTCACCGCCAGCGCGATGACCGGCCCCAGGCGCTCGGCCAGCTGGGTGAAGATGAAGCCCATGCAGGTGATCTCCTCGAAGAATGCATTCACCGTCATGGCCACGAGGATCGCGGCCCACGAGACGTGAAGGCTGTGCGGCGGAATGTGCGGCACGATGGCCATGAAGAACAAGCCGAGCGTGGGGTAGGCCGTCTGCAGCGCGAACGCGACGACGATGGTGGTGGCCAGCGCCAGAATGACGAGAATGTCGCCCGTCAACCACAGGCCGATCCCCTCCAGGGTGGTGACGAGGCTGGCGCCGATGCGGAGGTCGGCCGGTTTCCAGCCGCGCCAGGCAAGGTAAAGCAGGAAGAAGGCGAGGAAGGTGGCCTCCCACGCGGTGGTGCGGATGAGCTGGCGGTCCGACGCCAGCAGTTGCATGAAGTCGTGGCTGGAGCCGTGAAAGGCGCCGCGGGTGGAGTTGGCAATCGGCACGCCCAGCACGAGGGCGGCCATGACGACGAGCTCACCCCACGGGCGCAGCAAGTCCGGGCGGAGCCAGCCACGACCGGCGTGGGGCGGGAGGGCGTTTTCCGACATGCCGGGAATCTCGCGGCGCAACGCGGCTGAGGCAAGGCCGCAAAAGTCTCGCTCGGCCGGTGATGCGGCGGCAACGTGCGCGCATGGCGGAAAAGATGCGCTGCGCGTGGTGCCTGGCCGATCCGATTTACATCGCCTATCACGACGAGGAGTGGGGGCGGCCGGTGCACGATGACCGGGCGCTGTTCGAGATGCTCATCCTTGAAGGCGCGCAGGCGGGGCTGAGCTGGCTGACCATCCTGCGGCGGCGCGAAGGTTATCGCCGCGCCTTCGCTGGCTTCGATGCGCGCAAGATCGCGCGGTACGACGCGCGCAAGGCGGCCGCGCTCATGCGGGACGCGGGCATCATCCGCAACCGCCTGAAAATCGCGGCCACGATCGACAACGCGAAGGCGTTTCTGCGGGTCCAGGCGGAGCCGGGTGGGTTCGACGGTTTTCTCTGGAGCTTCGTGGGCGGCAAGCCGCAGGTGCGCGGCCGCGGCGCGAGGCCGCGCAATACCAGCCCTGAGGCGGAGGCGATGAGCCGCGCGTTGAAGCAGCGCGGCTTCCGCTTCGTCGGCCCCACGATCTGCTACGCGTTCATGCAGGCCGTCGGCATGGTAAACGATCACGCGCCAGAATGCTTCTTAAGGTAGCCGGGG
>CAZZYY010000079.1:5063-10746 GCA_964658475.1 uncultured Candidatus Methylacidiphilales bacterium
TTTTACTCGGACCGGCGCTCGGAGAGCGCCGGCTACCTGTCCATTTAGTGTCAACCGGGCCTAAGCCACGCCGGGCGCCTTGAGCATGCGCTCGAGGTCGCACATCTTCAGGTCGGGCAGGGAGACCGATTTCTCCCAATGGGAGATGACCTTGGCCAGGCCGCAGCTGAGGAGGTTGAAGCGCCAGCGGATCGACTGCACGAGGTAGGGGTTGAAGCTGTAGAACCCGACGAATTTCTTGTCGGCGAATTTGCGCGCCTTGTTCACCTGCCGGCCGAGCAGCACCGCGCGGGCATCGGGGCTGTCGAAGAGCACGAGCCAATAGCGCCGCAGCCGCTCGTCGCAGGTCTGGACGAAGTCGACCTTGCCGCAGTTCTTCGGGACCGGGCCGCAGCCCCAGACGCGCACGGCATCAAGGTCCTCGGCGAGGCTGACGTAGCGCTTCTTTTCGGGCAGGAAATTCTCGAACTCCTGGAAGGTGGCGATGAGTTCGCCCTTGCGGATGTCGCCCGCGATGTCCTCGATAGCGTGGCTGATGGCCAGCATCGCCTCGGGATCCATGACGTGGTGCAGATCGCTGTCGGGAATCTTCACCGCGTCGCCGAGCCGGACCTGCCGCGGGTCGCGTCCGCCGTGGACGCTGAGCGCCTTGGGGCACTTCTCGAAGTGGTGATGGTACGGCTTGAGTTTCGATTGAAACTTCTTCGTCGTGCGACTTTCGCACTTGGTCTTCGCTAGCATAAGATCATGGCCGTGGTTGGGGCTAACTAAGCCTATTTGCAGAGGGCGGCAACATCTTTCTGCTCAGGCGACAACCCGCGCGGCGCCGCAAATGTGCATCGCCTCGCCTCGCCCGCGCCGTTACACTGGCGGAAAATGTCGGACGACTTTTACGGCGCCTTCGACCGCGCGTACCTGGAGGACGCGTTCAACCGCCCGCGCACGGAAGATTACCGCAGCGTCTTTCATCAGGACCGCGACCGGGTGATGTTCACCACCGCGTTCCGCCGGCTGCAGGCGAAGACGCAGGTCTTCCAGGCGGGCGAGTACGATTTCTATCGCACGCGCCTGACCCACTCGCTGGAAGTGGCGAACATCGCGAAGTCGATCGCCGTCTGGCTGCGGCGCGCCGAGCCGGCCGCCGCGGTCGATCCCGACCTGCTCGAGGCGGTCTGCCTCGCGCACGACATCGGCCATCCGCCGTTTGGCCACGCGGGCGAGCGCGTGCTCAACCGGCTGATGAAAAATCACGGCGGGTTCGAAGGCAACGCGCAGACGCTGCGCATCCTCACGCGCACGGTTTATAGCTACGCGGACGGCCATCGTACGGGCCTGAGCCCGTCACGCGCGCTGCTCGACGGCGTGCTCAAGTACAAGCGGCTGTATCGCGATCGCGGGACCGACACGAACCATTTCATCTACGACGACCAAGAGGAGATCCTGGAATTCTGCTTTGGCACGCGCGACCTCGCCGCGGAGCTGGGCGGCGTCGCGCCGAACGAGTTCCACAGCCTCGAGTGCCAGATCATGGACCACGCCGACGACGTGGCCTACTCGTGCTTCGATATCGTCGATGGCGCGAAGGCTCGCTTCCTCACCACCGAAAAGGTGACGGCGTGGTGCGCAAGCGCGAAGCTCGACGCGGCCCAGCAGAAGGACGCGGAGGGATTGCTCGCGATGCTGGGCAACGGCAAGCTGCAAGGGAAAATGAACCAGACCGTGGGCGACCTAATCCGCGCGGCCACGCTGCGGCCGGCGCAGAATTTCATGAGCAGCAGTACGCGCCGGCACGCCTGGACGCTGGACGTCGCGCCGGAAGCGCAAGGCCGGATCGAGCTCTACCAGGCGATCTGCCGCGACCTCGTCTTCGGCTCGAACGCGCTCCAGCAAATTGAGTTCAAGGGCGCGCACATCCTGGAGAAACTGACCGGCACCTTCTTTGAGAATTACCTGGCCCCGGCGCGGAAGCCCAAGGTGCTGCTCGCGCCCGACGTGCACCGCGTGGTGACGGCGACGGACGGCGAGTCGGCCCGCGCGCGGCTGATTTGCGATCACCTGGCGGGCATGACGGACGCCTACGCGCTGCGCAGTTACAAGCGGCTCTTCGATCCCGATTACGGCTCGATCTCGGAGCTGGTCTGACCTCCATGGGCCGGCGATTTTCCTTTCTGAACGCGCGCCACGGAGACCGCGCGTGAGTCTTTCCACCGTCGCCAGTCCGACGTTAAAGACGCGTCCGCCCGAGACGCTGCCCGCGACGCGCCCGGAGCGGTTCCAGCGCTCCGACTTCATCGCCGCGGCACTGGTCTTCGGCGTCACGCTGCTGGTCTACGTGCTGACGCTGTCCCCGTCGGTCACGCTGGAGGATTCGGGCGAGCTCATCACCGGCGCGGCCGATTTCGGCGTGCCGCATCCGCCCGGTTACCCGCTCTGGACGATGTCCGGCTTTCTCTTCTCGCACCTCGTGCCGTTCGGGAACGTGGCGTGGCGGGTCAACCTGCAGTCGGCCATCTTCGGCGCGGCGGCCAATGCGGTGCTCACGCTGCTGGTCTGCCATTCCGGCCGCTGGCTCGCGCAGCGCTGGGCGCCGGCGGAAACGCAGATGCTCGCGCGCCGCTGGATGTTCTACATCGGCATGTTCGCGGGGCTGGTCATCGGCTTCAGCGACGTGATGTGGAGCCAGGGGGTGATCGCGGAGGTCTACACGCTCAACGGGCTCTTCGTAAACCTGGTGCTGCTTTTCTTCTATTTCTGGATGCTGGAGCCACGCAAGACACACCGGCTCGTCATCGCCGTCTTCGTCTTTGCGCTGGGGCTGACCAATCATCACACACTCATCCAGATGATTCCCGCCATGTTGATCGCCGCGGCGATGCTGCAGTGGACGCCGTTTTTCCTGAAGATCAAGGATGCGACGCCGCGCGGGCTTTTCTGGTCCGTGCTCACGGCGGTGAATCTCTTCAGTCTCTCGATCCTGGTTTATCTCAGCTGGCTTTCGAACGACTCGGAACTGCACCACATCAGCGACGACATGGCGCTGGGCATCTTCGCGCTCACTGCCGTGGTTTCCTTTTTCTACCTCGCGGAATTTCGCTGGCGCCGGTTCGCGGTGGGGGCGGCGCTGGCCTTCGCGTTTTTTGCCTACGGCCACTATTGCCTCAGCCCGCTGGAGGGCGACTCTGTGCGTTACTGGCCGCCCGGCGTGCCGTGGTGGGCGATCGGCAGTTACTATCACGCGGGCTGGATGCAGATCTCCAGCATCTACGGCATCCTCACGCTGCTGCTCGCCATGCTGGCGGTGGGGCTGCTCTGGACATCGACCCTGAACCGCCGACTGGTATTGGGCGTCTTTGCCGCCGGGTGGGTCGGCCTGCTGCCTTATTCCTACGAGACGCTCGCCTCCAGCACGCATCCGCCGATGAACTGGGGCGCGCCCGCCTCGCGCAACGGGTTCTACTACGCGGTCACGCGGCTGCAGTACACGATGAGCCTGCCGAATTTGATCAAGGACACCATTGGCCGCGCCATTGGCGTGGTGCGGCCGGAAGCGGTGACCGACGCCGCGCTGAGCAGCACCAATTACGGCCATCGGCTGTGGCTGATGTTCTACTATTACGGCGACAATCTGCAGGACAACTTTACCGTCCCGCTCATCTTCCTGGTCGTCGCGCTTTTGCTCTACGTGCGCCGCAGCGACTGGCGGCAGGTGAGCTGGTTCGTCTTCCTCTTCGCCGCGTTTTTCGTGCTCGGCTTCATGCTGCACTTGATCTCGCCGCCCATCACCTTCGATTTCCAGAGCAACATGCAGTACAAGGTCTTCAACCTGCAGTCGCACTGCATCTTCGTCATCCTGCTGGGTTACGGCGCGCTGGCGTCGGTGCTTTACCTGCACGAGATGCTGCCGGAATGGACGGCGCGATTCGGTCCCGGCGGCCTGGGGGTGCCCGCGCTCTGTCTCTCGCTGCTGCCCCTCTGGAGCAACTTCGACGATGGCAACCAGGCCGGGCATTGGTTCGGCTGGCAGTTTGGCCACGACATTATGAAGTCGATGGACCGCAACGCGGTCTACTACGGCGGCTCAGACCCCGGCCGCTTCGTGCCGACCTACATGGCCTTTGTCGAAAGCCAGCAACCGGACCGCTGGAAGCGCGATCCTTCCTTCGACCGCCGCGACGTGACCGTGGTGACGCAAAACGCGCTCTGCGACACGTTCTATAACCAGTACATCCGCCAGCAGTATGATCCGCGTTACCGGCCGAAGACGCCGGCGTATCCCGAGGAAGAACAGCGCGTCGCGAACGATCCGCTGCGCTGGCTCGGCACGGAGAAGACGTTTTCGCCCTTCGAGAAATGGCTCGGGCGCGACAAGGCTTATCCGATCGAGCCGGTCACCTGCCTGACGCCGGAGGAGCTGGATCAATGCTGGCGGGAGTACCGCCTCGAACCCGACGTCGCCGCGCGGATCAAGTCGGGTGAAGCAGGTCCGGACGGCCGGCGGCCCGGCAACGTCTACGACACCTTTGGAATCAACGCGGTGGCGGCCGAGGCGATTTTCCAGAAGAACAAGGCACGCCACACCTTCTATCTCGAGCAAAGCGTGCCGATGGAGTGGACCTATCCCTACATGCTGCCGGACGGTCTCATCTTCAAGCTCAGCCCAACCAAGCTCGACAAGCTGCCGCCGGAAGTGGTCGCGGCCGACCATGCGTTTTGGGACGCGTATGCGGCGCGGCTCTTGGCCGACCCGACCTTCCGCGTGGACGACGACGCCACGATCACCTTCGGCAAGCTGGCCTACAACCACGCGGACCTGTATCGCTGGCGCGACCTGCCGGGAGACGAGGAATATTTCCTCAAGCTGGCCCTCCGGTTGAGCCCGCAGCTGCAGGAAGCGGTCTTTGAGTTGCAGGATTTGTACGCGGACCAGAACCGCTACGACGACGCCATTGCGCTGCTGCGACAGGCGCAGCTCGACGATCCGCGCAACGAGGCCTACGCCGATTCGCTGGCGGAGGACGAACGGAAGCGCGACGCGGCCGCGCAGGAAAAAACGCTGCGCGCGCAACTGGCGCTCTCGCCTTACGACCTCGCGGCCAATCTCCGCCTGGCGCGCGTGTTGCAGCAGCAGGGCCGCGAGAGAGACGTGGAGCAGCGGCTGCGCAGCGCGGCCGGGCTGCCGAACTGGCAGCACGATCAGCTGGCGAGCGAGGTGGAGTATTATGTGGATGAGATCCACGATGTCCCGGCGGCGATTGCGCTGCTGCAGGAGCGCGCCAAGTACGACCATGACAGCAAGCTCGTCTACAGCCTGGCGGCGCTGGAGGGCAGCGTGGGCCGGGCGGACGAGGCGGTGCGTCATCTCGCCACCGCGGCCGAGGCGCCCGACGGGACGAACGCGCTGCAGTCCGCCCAAGTCGATGGCCGGTTTGCGCCCATCTCGCGCGACCCGCGTTTCCAGTCCCTGATGACCGCGCGCACCGATGCGACCGCCGCGCAGGCGGCCGCGCAAACCATCCTCGCCGCGACCAACGCGCTCGCGCCGCCGCCGGATCGCCCCGTGGTTGGCCCCCCGTCGCCCAAGCCGAAGAAGGCGCCACCCCGGTAGCGAGCGCAGCGCTCCGTCTGTAGCGGCGGTCTATGACCGCCGAGCCCTTGCGCAAAACTTTCGCACGCGTGCTCGGCG
>CAZZYY010000079.1:10756-12255 GCA_964658475.1 uncultured Candidatus Methylacidiphilales bacterium
CGGCGGTCATAGACCGCCGCTACAGAAGGCACTGACCCGGTCCACGCCGCTTCGGCGCTGCCCCCACCCCGCCCCGCATTGGAGATTGCTCCAGGGAGCGAACGCGGCATACTGGCCGATTGACCATGCCGTCGCGTCCCGCTTCCCCGTCCTCCTCGCGCGCCCTGGCTCAAACTCAGACCCTCACCCGCATCTTTCAGGCCCGCAGCGAATGGGACCGGCTCCTGCAGGTCAGCAACTTGCTCAAGGAAGCGCACATCGACCTGCCCGATTTCTTCGAGTCGTCCATCGGCACCAGCATCTGCCGCGAGCCGGACAGCGAGAAGCTCGCCTGGCGCCTGGCGCGCGAAATCCACCGGCGCAACAACGGCAAGATCCCGCTCTCGCTCCAGCCCTACCTCGACCGCCCCGACTTCGAGCAACAGGAGCGCGCGCAGCAGGCGGAATCCTTCCGCCGCGAGTTGCTTGACTGGCTGACGGAAAGCCGCGACGACCTGCCGTCGGCCCCGCGCCGCGGGCTGCGCGTGGCGTGGAAGATCGAGCCCGGGCACGATCCGCTGGAGGCGCGGTTGAGCATCGACCTGCGGGTGAACTCGCCGAAGCTCAAGGAAGGCTCGCGCAATTTCTTTCAGGTGCGCGGGCTGTGCAACGAGGCGGCGAACCGGCCCGAGCTTTTTTCCGCGGACGACCAGGTGCTCCTGCGCTGGCTCAGCGATTTCCTGCCGCTCCTCCTCACGGACAAGAACCGCTCGGGCAGCCCGTTCCTGCACGACAACCGCAGCCTGCTGACGTGGCTGACGCAGTGGGGCACGAGCGGCCGGTGCCAGTGGGAGGACGGGGCGGCGGTCGAGTTCAGCCCGTTGAGCGCGCGCATCGTGCCGCAGCTGCATCCCGGCGCGGGCAACGGCCGTGGCGGCTCGCGGCTCGAGCTTTCCTTTGAGGTGGTGACCGCGGCCGGCCTCCGCGAGCCGCTGGAGCAGGCGCAGCTTTTCCTCGCGCCGAAGGAGGAGCACGCCCGGCCGGAGCTCGAGCTGATTTGCGTGAAGCACTGCTTTTACCGGCTGACGGAACGTCCGCCGCGCTCGCTCATGGCGCTGGCTTTCCGCACCGGCGTGGGGCAGGTCGATGCCGCCGCCGCAGGCCAGTTGCTGCCGCCCCTTTTGCGCCGCTATCCCCACCTGCAGCAGCAGGTGAAGATGCATCTGCGCCAGGTGCCCGCGCAGGCGAAATTTTACTTCAACCTCGACGAGGAGGATCAGCTGCGGATCAAGCTCTTTGCCGCGGCGCGGGAAGGCTCGCTGCTCTGGGAATGGTGCGACGACGGCTGGACCAAGACGCAACCGCAGGCGATCCAGGCCGGCGAGCAGGAAAGCTACGTCCATATCGCCGCACCCGAGATGGTGGTCCACAGCGGCGAGGAAAACGGCCATGTCCAAAGCGCCGGACGCGAGAGCCACGACGTAGAAATCTGGGACGACGTCCCCGCCGACGCCGACGTG
>CAZZYY010000080.1:0-12092 GCA_964658475.1 uncultured Candidatus Methylacidiphilales bacterium
GGAGGATGGCGCCGCCGGGCGTCTCGTAGACCCCGCGCGATTTCATGCCGACGAAACGGTTCTCGACGAGATCGACCCGGCCGATGCCGTGCCTGCCGCCCAGCTTGTTCAGGGTGCGAAGGACGTTGGCGGGGCTGAGCTTTTTGCCGTCGATGGCGACGCAGTTGCCGGCCTCGAACTCGAGCTCGACATACTGCGGGCGGTCGGGCGCCTTTTCCGGCGCGACGCTGAGCAGGAACATGTCGGCCGGGGGCTCGACCCACGGATCCTCGAGGATGCCGCTCTCGAAGCTGATGTGGAGCAGATTGCGGTCGGTGCTGTAGGGCTTCTTCGCGCTGACGGGTACGGCGATGCCTTTCGACTTCGCATAGTTCATGAGATCGGTGCGGCCCTTGAAATCCCAGTCGCGCCACGGGGCGATGATCTTCAGGTCGGGCGCGAGCGCGGCGAAGGTGAGCTCGAAGCGGACCTGGTCGTTGCCCTTGCCGGTCGCGCCGTGGGCGACGGCGTCGGCGTTTTCCAGCCGGGCGATGTCGACCATGCGCTTGGCGATGAGCGGGCGCGCGATGCTGGTGCCGAGGAAATACTGGTTCTCGTAGAGTGCGTTGGCGCGGATCATGGGGAAGATGAAGTCGCGCGCGAATTCCTCGGTGAGGTCGTCGATGTAGCATTTCGACGCGCCGGTCTTGAGCGCCTTTTTGTCGAGGCCCTTGAGTTCCTCCTCCTGGCCGATGTCGGCGCAGAACGCGATGATCTCCGCGTCATACTTGTCCTTGAGCCAGGTGAGAATGATGGAGGTGTCCAGGCCTCCCGAGTACGCGACGACAATCTTCATGCGCGCTTCTTAGACGAAATTCCGGCGCAGAAACAGGACGATTTACCGAGGGGCGTGTCTGCTCACGGGACGTCGGTCACGGAGACGGCCGTCAACCGCCGTGAGCGCTCGATCAGGTAATCGATGGAGAAGATGCCGGGACCGAAGACGAGGATGATGATGGCGGCGAAGAGGAAGAGGAAGGGCGCGGCGGTGAGGAATGGGTCGATGTCGGTGAAGGTGAAAAGGCTTTTCAGGGCGTCCTTTTCCGTCGTGAGGTAGGCGATGACGAGGGTGAAGGCGAGCGGCAGCGAGACTAGGCGGCTGGCGAAGCCGAGGGTGAGCAGCGCCCCGCCGAGCATCTCCGTACAGCCGACGAGGTAGGCGTTGGCCGCGGGGAAGGCGATCGGGATGCTGGTGAAGAAGTCGATGACCTTCTGGATGTGCATGAGCTTGCCCAGGCCGGTCATGAAAAACTGGATGCCCCAGCAAAGCCGGATGAGGAGAAGCAGGGGCGACTGCAGGGCCGTCCCGATCTGGATGATCCAGCGATAGCCGATTTCGATGGGATTGAAGGGAGCGCTCACGAGGATGATACGATTTGAGCCGGGGACTGGTCGCATGGTTTTTCGCGCGGACGCCAGCGGGGGCCTTGCAGGTTTTCCGGCAGGGTTGCGGCATAGAGGGCGGCGAGACAGAAGAGGAGCGCCCAGGAGACGGCCTGCTTGATCAGAACCAGCGGGGCCGGGCCATCGTCGGCGAGATAGAGCCAGTTGGCCGAGACGAGCAGGAGCAGCAGGGTCCGGAACGGCCAACGGGAAGCGGCCCCGCGCCGGAATAAATGCAGGAGCAGCGGCAGGCAGAAGACCAGGCAGGCGGCGCGGTAGTCGTGGTTGCTCTCGAGCAGGTAGAAGCCGAGATAGATGCCGGCACCGAGGCGGAAGGCGAAGAGCGCGCGAGCTCGAAGACGGGCCGCCCGGCCAGGAGCGACGTGAGCTTGAGCGCCGCGGCGAAGGCCAGGACGAGGGCCGCGGCGACCCAGCGGCCATCGAGCGGAGCGGAAAAGACGCGTTTCGCCACGAGCCGATTGATCAGTCGCGGGCGGGGTCTGTCACCGCGCCGAACCAGCCGAAGGTTGCCCACTGGGTGAACCAATCCTTGAGCTGCCCGACGAAATCGCCCTGCGCCAGCGGCGCGGCCGTCTCGCAGGCCTGCGCGAGTGTCCGGCCTTCGCGCAGGGCGGAGAGGAGAGCGAAGGCCGCGGGATCGAGCCGCTTGTAGTAGACGGAATGGCGGTGGCGGTGGATGGCGAGCCAGGTGGGCTTTTCGCGGGGGCGCGGCACCTTCTTTGTCCCTTTGCGACGCTGGCGTTCGGCGACGGCGTGGCTGGCGCCGCCCCGGGGCTCGTCGCGGCGGCGGGTGGCGATGAGAAAGGTGTCCACGGGAAACGTACAAGCCAGGAGTGTGAGATGCGGCTGCAGGTGGAGGTGGAGCGCGGACGGATCGGCGCCGAGAAGATCGTCGATTTCCAGCGGCGGCAGCGCCTCGCTGTCAAAGGCGACGATGTGGGCCCATTCCAGGCGTACGAGGTCGCGGGCGAGCACGGGCTGCTTTTCCGTCCATTGCGGCTCATCGCCGAGGAACTTTTCCAAGTCCTGCCCGAGGTTGCGCAGGGTGAAGGAGCGCGAGCGATATCGGCTCAGGTAGGCCTCGGTCATGGCGGAGAATACGCGGTCGCCGAGCAGGGTGCGCAAGCCGGGGAAATCCTCGTAGAAGCAATCGATCAGGCGGTACCAGTACTGGCGGTTGTAGATCTCGAGCCGCTCGACGGAGGTGAGCCGGTCGTTCGGCTTGATGAAGGCGCCCACGGCCTCGGAGCTGGGCCGGCCGTCGTGCCATTCGGGATGGAGCGCCTGCTCGGGCGTGAGCGGGCGCATGATGCCGGCGGCGAACTGGCGCTGAAGATCGCGCAGGTGCGCGCCCGCGGCGGCCGGCGCGGCGGGTTCAGGCGGCGGATTCGGCACGAACAAGCTCCTGGCAAAAGCGCCCGGCCTTGAGCGCTTCGTGGTGGACTTCATCGAAAGTGGGGATGCGGTCATCCCATTCCAGCAGCGTGGCGGTGGGGCCGGTGGCGCGGACGGCGTGCGCGTACATTTTCCAGACGGGGTCAAGGACGGGATGGTCGTGAGTGTCGAGGATGTACTTCTCGAACTTGGAGTGGCCGGCGATGTGAATCTGCCCGACGCGCTCGTGCGGAATGTGGTCGAGGTAATCGTAGGGATCGAAGCCGTGGTTTTGCGAGGAAACGTAAATATTGTTCACGTCGAGCAGGATTCCGGCGTCGGCCTTCTCGACCACTTCGCTGAGAAATTCCCACTCCGCCATCTCGGAGGCATGGAACTCGGCGTAGCTGCTGACATTCTCGACGAGGATGGGGACCTCGAGGTAATCGCGCACCTCGCGGATGCGCTGCGCGACGTGGTTTGCCGCCTCGAAGGTATAGGGCAGCGGCAGGAGATCGTGGCTGTAGGCGCCGTCGATGCTGCCCCAGCAGAGGTGATCGGAAAGCCACGGCGTGTTGGTGCGCTTGACGAGCCGTTTCAGCTTGCGCAGGTGCTCGCGATCGAGCGGGTCGGTGGAACCGAGGTACATCGCCACGCCGTGCTGGACGACGCGATATTGCTCGAGGATCTGGTCGAGCACGTGGAGCGGCCGGCCGCCGTCCACCATGAAGTTTTCCGAGATGATCTCGAACCAGTCGCAGGTCGGCTTGCGGGAGAGGATGTGCTGGTAATGCGGCACGCGCAGGCCGAGGCCGATGCCGTACTCGGTGTGATTGTTGAAACGATTGGCAGGCATAGCTCAGAACCTCCGCCCGCTCAGCCCCTGAACGCCGGGATGAAGTCGCCATGTCGAGTCTAGCAGCAAACAACGGAATTGGACAGCGCGGCCTTGGGGATGTTCCCGCGGCCGCTTGACGTTCCCGCTGTTACCGGCTCGTTACGAGGAGGCCGGCTTGTTGGTGGCGCAACCGCCCTTGCCCTTGCAGGAATTCTTGCCTTTGCAGCCGTTGTCGCCGCTCTTGCAGCCGCCCTGGCCCTTGCAGGAGTTCTGGCCCTTGCAGTCGTGTTTTCCCATCGAGCTGTCGTCGGCGAGCAGGCCGGCCCCGGAATTTGCGCTGAGCTGACTCGGGCCGGCGCCGGCGGAGGCATGGACGCGCAGGGCGGAGCCGGACATGAGACCGGCGAGGGCGACGCCGGCGAGAATGCTTTTGGAATGATGGAGTGGTTTCATAGGTTTGGGTTGGAGTTGAGGTTTTCTGCCGAACGGGCGCTTTCTGGTTTGCCTCGTTTGTCCATCCTACGCCTTGCCGGAAAATGCGGATGCACAAATTGGGATTACTGGTTCAACATCATCTGCCATGATGAACGATCCTGCGAAATTGGATCAAGCCCACGTTTGGCATCCCTTCACGCAGATGCGGGACTGGAACGCGCCCGGGCACGAGCCAATCGTGCTCGTGGAGGGCGACGGCGCCGTGCTGCGCGACGACCAGGGCCGCGAGTACCTCGACGGTAATTCGTCGATCTGGACCAACCTGCACGGGCATCGCTGCCCGGAGATCGACGGCGCGATCCGCGCGCAGCTTGACCGGCTGGCACATAGTTCCTTCCTCGGGCTGACCAACGATGTTGCGCCGGCGCTGGCGGCGGAACTGGTCGAAGCGGCGGGGTTGCCTGCCCACAAGGTCTTTTTTTCCGACGACGGCTCGACGGCGATGGAAGCGGCGCTGAAGATGGTTTTCCAGGCGCGGGTGCAGCGCGGGGAGGCGCACCGGACGCTGTTTATCTCGCTGGGTCACGGCTATCACGGCGACACCATCGGCGCGATGAGCGCGGGACACAGCCCGCTTTTTCACCGCACCTACCAGCCTCTGTTATTCGAAAGCCGCGAGGTGCCGAGCCCGGCGTGTTACCGCTGCCCGTACAATCGGGCGGCGCCGGAGCGGGGGAGCGACGCGCGCCGGACGCGGGTGTGCGACTGGGAATGCGTGCACGTTGATCTTGCCCGCGCGCTGGAGGAGAAAAGCGCCTCGGCATTGGTGCTCGAGCCGCGTGTGCAGGGCGCGGCCGGCATGCGGATGCAGCCCGAAGGTTACCTGGAGAAAGCCGCGGCTCTTTGCCGGGAGCGCGGCGTGTGGCTGGTGCTTGACGAGGTGCTGACTGGATTCGGCCGCACCGGAACGATGTTCGCGTGGCAGCACGATGCGGGCGTGCAGCCCGATGTCGTGGCACTGGCGAAGGGGCTTACGGCGGGTTACCTACCCGTGGCCGCCACGCTCGCCTCACCGGAAATTTTCGGCGCTTTTCTCGGCGACTTTTCCGAGTTGAAGACCTTCTTTCACGGCCACAGCTACACGGGGAATGCGCTGGGCTGCGCGGCGGCGCGGGCGAACCTGCGGCTTTTCCGGGAAGACAAGGTTTTGGAGAAGAACGAGGCGTTGCGCGATTTGCTGGAGGAGGAGACGGCGCGGTTCTGGGAGCATCCGCACGTGGGCGACGTCCGGCAGGAGGGTTTCATCTGCGCGATCGAACTGGTGCGGGACTTTGCGACGCGCGAGGCATTTCCCTTTGCCGAACGCGTCGGGCACCGCGTGTGTGAAGCGGCCCGGCGTCATGGGCTGCTGACCCGACCGATTGGCGATGTGCTTGTGCTCATGCCGCCGTACTGCACGACCCCCGCGCAGCTGCGGCGCATGGTTGAGGCGCTCTGGCTGGGGCTGGTCGAGGTGCTGCCGCTGTCGGCGTGACGGTGGGCTGATGCGGAACTCAGACCGCGGGTGCTTTTTCCCGCAGTTCCGTGACGGTGTCGCGCTGGATGTCGATGGGCTTGAGATCGGTCAGGCGGCCGACTTTCGTCAGCTCGGGAAAGAGTCCGCGCGCCGCCGCAACAACGGCCATCGTGCCCAATCCGCCAAAGACCACCGAACCCACGGGGCCGAGCAGCGCCGCTGTCACTCCCGACTCGAACGCGCCGAGCTCGTTGGAGCAACTGACGAAGATGAAACTGACGGACGAGACCCGTCCACGCATTTCGTTGGGCGTGATCATCTGGGTCAGGGTCTGGCGGATGACGACGCTGACGTTGTCGCAGGCGCCGGAAACCGCGAGCGCGAGCAACGATAGCCACAGCCAATGCGAGACGCCGAAGACGATGGTGGCGATGCCGAAGCCGAGCACGGCCCAGAGGATGGTGCGCCCAGCCTGCCGCCAGGGACGCAGGCGCATGGTGACCAGCGCCATCGCGACCGCGCCGACGGATGGCGCGGCGCGCAGCAGGCCGAACTCGGTGGCGCCGCCGTGCAGGATCTGGTGCGCGTAGATGGGCAGCAGCGCGGTCGCGCCGCCCAGCAGCACGGCGAAGAGATCAAGACAGACCATGGCGAGCAGCAGGCGCGTGCCGAAAACGAAACGGACGCCGTGCAGGAGGGAACTCCAGGTCACGGGTGAGCGATCGAGCGCCGCCGGGGCGCGCGGCACGGCGAGCACGAAGAGCGTGAAGCTGAGCGAGACGAAGACGAGGTTGACGGCATAAGCGGTGTCGGCCCCGAGGCTGGCGACGATGACGCCGCCGAGCGCCGGGCCGATCATGGAGGTGAGCTCGAAGATCGTGCTGTTCCAGGTGGCGGCGTTGGGCAGCACCTCGCGCGGGACGAGCACAGTGTAGTAGGCGTTCACCGCCGGGGCGATGAACGCGCGCGCCGTCCCGACGAGGAAGAGCACCGCATAGAATGTCGACACGTGCGCGTGCAGCTTCGAGATTAGAAGCAGGAGCATCGAGCCAACGCCGATGGCCAGCTGCGTGGCCATGAGCACGAGCCGTCGATCAAAGCGGTCAACTACGTGGCCGGCGGGAATGGAAAAGAGCAGGATCGGCAGAACCTGCACGAGCCCGATGTAGCCCAAGGCGAGCGCAGCCTGGTGCGGCGTTCCGGCCAGCCGCTGGTAGATCTGCCAGCTGACCGCGACGGTCTGCATCTGGATGGCGAGCACGTAAAAGGCACGGCCGGAAATGAACCAGCGGTAGGCGGGATAGCGGACAGCGGCGTACGGATCAGGCCGGCTCATGGAATGAAATCATCGAGGTCCAAACTAGCACATGCCCGCGGGGTTTTCCGTGCGTCTCATCGAGCGCGGCTCATCAACCAGCACCGGCGAGCGACTGCGTTTTTACGATCCATTCGGCCACCGGTTGGCCGGCACCGACGTGCTCGCGAACGATGCGTTCACAGCGTTCGGGCGTGACGCTTCCGTACCAAATGCCGTCGGGATACACGAGCAGCCAGGGTCCGCCGTGGCAGATGCGCAGGCAGCCGGCCTTCGTGCGCAGAACGGGCACGGCGCATTCGGCGCAGAGTTCCTTGAGGCGCCGCCACGTTTGCTCGCCCTCGGCCAGCGGGGCGCAGTCGGGGCCGAGGCAGAGGAAAAGGTGATAGCGGGCGCCGTCGATCTTTGCGGCGGCGAGGCCCTCGGCCAGCGTCTCGTACTTGGGCATGGGGCGAAGTATGAAGTCGGAAGAAAGAAGTGAGAAGGGGGAACACCTGCGGCTTCCTAGTTTCGCGTTCCCGCTATAGCTTCCATTCCCATGTTTGCCGCCCTGCTCACCACCTTTTTCTTCGCCTGCTCGGTGGTGCTGGCGCGGCGCTCGACCCTGCTGGTTGGCTCGCAGCGGGCGAACCTGGCGCGGCAGCTGGTCGCGCTGGTCCTGCTCGCGTCCTGGGCGCACCTGGTGGGCGAAGGTTTGCGCGGACCGGGCCTGGGC
This sequence comes from uncultured Candidatus Methylacidiphilales bacterium, assembly GCA_964658475.1. GTDB lineage: Bacteria > Verrucomicrobiota > Verrucomicrobiia > Methylacidiphilales > UBA1321 > JABDGH01. The sequence goes on from CAZZYY010000080.1 coordinate 7,637, forward strand.
GTGTTCGTCTTCAGTGGCGTGATCGGTTTTGGCATGGGTGACTGGGCGCTGTTCGAGGCCTTGCCGCGCATCGGCCCGGCGCTGACCTCGCTGCTCTGCCAGTGCCTGGCCGCGCCAATCGCGGCGGTGACGGAACGGCTGTGGCTGGGTACGGCCATGACGCCATGGCAGATCGCCAGTTCGGCGGCGATCCTGACCGGCGTGGCGGTGGCGATGGCGCCGGAGCGCGAGAGTACGATCCCGCGCGGGCATCGCGTGGCGGGCACGGTGTTCGCGGTGGTCGCGGCATTTGGGCAGGCGTGGGGTGCCGTGGTGAGCCGGAAGGGTTTTCAACTGGACGACGCGGTGGGCCTGCACGTGGATGGGCCGACGGCGGCGTACCAGCGCCTGCTGGGCGGGGTGGTGACCATCGCGCTGCTGGTCTGGATCACGCGGCTGACAGCGCGCTGGCGGCCGCCGCCCGCGGAGGCGCCGGTGCGCAGTTGGAAACGGGCGGCGCCGTGGATCGTGGGCAACGCGGTGGCGGGGCCTGCGCTGGGCGTGAGCTGTTACCAGTGGGCGCTGCACGTGGCGCCGAGCTCGATCGTGATGTCCATTGTGGCGACGACGCCGCTGGTGGTGTGGGGACTGGCGTTTGCGTTCGAGAAGAGCCGGCCGAGCCGACGGGTGCTGGCGGGATCGGTGCTGGCGGTGTTGGGTGTGGTGGCGCTGGTGTGGAGCGTGTAGGGATTGGCGCGCTTTCGAGGACGCCACGCGTGGCGCGCTTCCGTTTCGCTCGCTGCGCTCGCTCCGGCTACCACGGATCTCTGACACACGGAAATTCTCGGGGAGACCTCATTGGAGCGGCGGTCAATGACCGCCAGGCGCTTGTGCGCAAATTTTTCGCACGGACTCGGCGGTCATAGACCGCCGCTACAGAAGGCATGCTACTACTCGCCGAGACGATCAGGACGGGGCGGCCTCTTTGGTTCAGGTACGGTGTCGCGGTTTTCGTTAGCAAGCGGCGCCGGCACGGTCTACTTTCCCGATCCTCATGACCAACCAGGGCGATCTTCCTCCGTCGAGTCAATGGCGTGACGTGCTCGCGTGGGTACTGCACCTCGTGCTCTACAGCTTGCTGCTGCTTGTCTATTTCCTGCTCGTGCTGCGGTATCTGGCCGCGTGGTTCGCGGGGCTCTTCCATCATCACCGGGCGGAGTATGCGATCTTCGGCATTCTCATCATGATCGTGCAGGCGGTCGCGCTCGATTCGGTCAGCGCGTTCATCCTGCGCTGCTTTCGCATCGCCCGGAAATAATCGCCATGCATTTTCCGATTTCGGGCGTGGACATCAGCCCATTCCTGCTTGTTTCGCTTGGCTTCATCGTCGGGATTCTCGGTGGTTTTTTCGGCGTGGGCGGCAGCTTCCTGGCCGGCCCGGCGCTGTTCGCCCTCGGCGTGCCGATGAACTTTGTCGTGGGGACGGACCTGACGCACATCGTGGGCAAATCGATCGTCGCGGCGCGGCGGCATTTCACGCTGGGCAGCGTCGATCTCCGGCTGGCGTTCATCATGGTGCTGGGCACGATCGCGGGCATCCAGGCGGGCGTGTGGGGGATCGAGTCGCTGAAAAAGATCGGCGAGGTCAACCAGGTGGTGGGCGTGGTGGCGATCGCGGTTTACACCGGCATCTCGCTCTTCGTCGCCTACGAGAGCTGGAAGAGCCTGCAGATACCCCTTGGCCGCAAAAAGGCTTCGAGCATTGCGCCCGCGGCCAAGGACAAGCAGGTCTTTCGCGCGTTTGCGAAGCGGGTGCAGGAGCTTCCGCTGGGGCCGCGCATCGCGCTGCCGTTTTCCGGCATCAAGTCGATTTCCATCGCGGCAATTCTGATCGTCTCGTTCGTGGGCGGCGCGTTCAGCAGCTTTCTGGGCGGCGGGGCGGGTTACATCCGCATGCCGGCGATGGTTTACCTGCTGGGCATCCCGACCCACATCGCGGTCGGGACCGACCTGTTCGAGATCGTCGTTTCGGCCAGCGTGGGGTCGTTCGAGCATGCGCTCAAGGGCAACGTCGATGTGCTCATCGCGCTCATCATGCAGACGGGCGCGGCGGTGGGGGCGCAGATCGGCGCGACGCTGACCCGCTTCATCAGCGGGCCGCGCCTGCGCCTGGCCTTCGCGCCCCTGCCGCTGCTGGGCGCGGGATTGATCCTGCACGCCCTGCTCACCGGCCACGGGGCGAAGTAGCTACTTTCTCGCGAAGCTTGCCCGGTCGTCCGCTTCGAGGAAGTCGAAGAGCGTCGACTTGGCCGGATCGATCCCGACTTCCTTGCACACGCCGGTGAACCACTCCTTCTTTTCCGGATCCTCGTAGGGCTTGTAAGCCTCCATCTTCGCGTTCCAGGCGCTGATTTCCTCGGGCGATTTCATCTCGCCGTGAGTGTCGATCCAGGCGGCGACATCCTGGTCGGACTGGCCGTGCTCCAGCAGCTTCTTTACGTCCGGACCTTTCACGCCCTTGAACCCGAAGAGCATGTTGTCGAGCGGACAATCGAAATGATAGTCGCCGATCGTGCCGGCGATCGCCGCCCGGCCCTTGTCGAGCGTGCGGCCGAGAATGACGTAACCGCCCACGTGGGTGCGGGGACTGCGGGGGGCTTCCTTGGTGAGGTCTTTGGGTGCGGTGCTCATGATGTTTTCGGTTGGGAGGTTGATTGGCGCCACGCCGGATGGTCCTTCATCCGCTTCCACGGGGTGCGAAACCCCACCTTACACGCATTTCCAGCTTCCGCGAAAAAGGGGTTGCACGGCTGGCACTCGCGCCCAAGGTTTTGCGCTATGCCGAATGAGCCCAAGAACTACGATTTCGTGATCATTGGGGGCGGTCCCGCGGGAGTCTACGGCGCCCTGGAGCTCGGCGAACACGGCAAGAGCGTGGCGCTGATCAACAATGCGCTCGCCTTGGGCGGCGCGGGGGTGAACACCGGGACGATTCCCAGCAAGACCCTGCGCGAAACGGCGCTGGCGCTTTCCGGCCTGCGCTCGCGCAACCTGTATGGGGTCGATCTTTCGCTGCACCGCGACATTACAGTCAGCGATTTTCTGGGGCATGAGCAGCACGTGCGCGGCGCCTTCAACAACTCGATCGCCAACCGGGTGGAGGCGAAGCGGATCGATGTTTATGCCGGCGCGGCGGCCTTTACCGACCCGCACACCGTGGAGGTGAGGCCCATCGCAGACGGGCCGCAAGAGACGCCAATCCTGCGCGGGAACAATTTCCTGCTGGCCACCGGATCCTCGCCGAACCGGCCCGATCTTTTCTTCTCCCAGAAGGGCGAGATCTACGACTCGGACACGGTGCTGAACCTGGATCGCATTCCCAAGAGCATGGCGGTGATCGGCGCCGGGGTGATCGGCAGCGAGTACGCCTGCATCTTTGCGGCCCTGGGCGCCAAGGTCCATGTGGTCGACGGCCATGACGGCCTGATGCCGTTTCTCGACGCGGAGATCGTCGGCGCGTTGACCGCGGCCATGGAAAAGAACGGGATCACCTTTCACTGGAAGCAAAAGGTCACGGCGTGCGAGCCGATCGAAAACGACGGGGCCAAGCTCACGCTTTCGGACGAGCCACCGCTGTCGGTGGACGCTGTGCTCGTCGCGGCGGGACGTCATAGCAATATCGAATCTCTCAACCTGGCCGCCGCGGGCGTGACGACGGACCCGAAGGGCACGGTCGTGGTGGATGGCGCCTACCGGACCAACGTGCCGCATATTTCTGCGGCAGGCGACATCATCGGTTATCCGGCGCTGGCCTCGACCAGCATGGCGCAGGGCCGGCTGGCCGTTCGCCATGCGCTCGGGCTGGAAGACCCGGCACTGGCCCCGGTGCTGCCCACCGGAATTTACACTATTCCGGAGATCAGTGTGGCGGGCGAGTCGGAGGCCTCCGCGCAGAAGAAGAACATTCCCGTTGTCGTGGGAATGGCCAAATATGCGGCCAATGCGCGGGGCCAGATCATTGGGGACCTGGACGGCTTCCTGAAGCTGGTCTTCCGCCGGGAGGACATGCAGTTGATCGGCGTCCACGTGATTGGCGAGCAGGCGACCGAAATCGTCCACATCGGCCTGCTCGGGATCCTGACGGGAATCAAGGCGGAGCTGCTGGTGGATATCTGCTTCAACACGCCGACCTTGAGCATGTGCTACAAGATGGCGGCGCTGGACGCCATCCGGCGCGCAGGCAAGCCCTGAGTTGTCGCGAGGCTCCGGCTTCGCATCTTGATTTCCGGAGGTCGCCCGAGGCGAAACCTCCGACGGTAGCCGGCATCGGCTCGATGCCGGAGCCGCAGCAGCGGCGGAATCGGTTCGGAAGACGGGGAGGCATTCCCTCGGGTCAACACGCGCTACCTTCGGATGTAGGGTCCGCGCTCAGTCAGGTAGCCGGCGCTCTCCGAGCGCCGGTCAGTTGCGGACGCGT
>CAZZYY010000081.1:0-12043 GCA_964658475.1 uncultured Candidatus Methylacidiphilales bacterium
CTCGCCGACGTGGTCGTAGGTCACCACGTCGGTCAACGAAAGACACTCCGGCGTGCAGTACTCCACGTGGCCCATGTCGAGGTAAAGCCGGCCGCCGTTGAAGAGAAACCCGCCGTTGCCCGCCGGCTCGTCGTAGTCGCGGTCGTGCAGATCGATCAGGCCAAGCTTGCGCTTCTTGAAGAGGTGGTCGCGCACGCGCGTCGGCACCGCCGGCAGGCCAAAGGACTCGGGGGCAAGGCAGCCGTACTCGGTCTCGAGTCCGGCCAGGCGTTTCATAACTTCAACCCTACTGCCCTTTCCCGCGCTGCCAAGACGCGACCCCGTGCGCCGCGCAATCGACACCGCAAAGAAAGTCGCGGAATTTACGCAAAACAGTGGCAAAGGCTTGACGCCAGACGACTCGCTTACGCTAGTCTGCGCAGCCGGGAAGCTGGTAACTTTCTACTTTATAATGCGTAAAAAGGCCTGCTACGCTCCAACGATGATCAATCGGTTTTGCATCCCGTTGGTTATCTTCTCATTAGCAGTCGCAAGGGCAACTAGCCCTGCGGATCCCGCTGCAGACCCTGCCTCCAACACGGCATCCGCGGCCGAAGCCGCGCCCGTCCCAGCCCATCGATCCTACGTGTCCGTCAAGAGCGACAGTTTCACCAGTGTCAGCGCCCGGTTCGGTTGCACCATCCACGAGCTGAAAAAGCTGAACGGGATCAAGGCCACCCACCTCAAGCCCGGCACCATGCTCCTGATTCCGGGTGCGAAGGCCGTCGCGGGCAAAAGCAGCAGGAAGAAAGCCGGCAAGACGGCGCTGATCGCCAGCGCAGCGAAGAAGCTGCATCACGGTTCGCCCCTCGCGCAGCCGGTCCAGGATTTCGATATTGCGCCCTCGGTTTATGCTTCGTGTCCGCCGCCTCCAAACAGCACGTCCGTCGACGAAGCGTCGCCCGACCAGGTGCCATTGCCGCCCGCGCCTGCGTCTGCGTCGGATGGACAGATGCCTCAGCCGTTGGCGGAGAATCACCGCGCCACCTTGTTGCCCATTCCGGACCTCCCGGCGCCGCCGTCTGCCTCATGGAAGCCCGCAGTTGCACCAACGATCCCTGCGCCTGCGCCGAATGTGGCCGCGGTCGCGCCCGCCGCGAACCCGCTCCTCCCGCCGGCTCAGCCGAAAAAAACCTTCGCCAGCGCGCTGGCCGATTTCTTCGGCGGCAGCTCCCGCGGGATGAGCGCCTCGGAATCCGGCGAGTGGGGCAACCGCTTCCTCGTGGAAACCCGCAACCTCGCCGCCCAGGGGATTTGCTACGACGGTTCCTGGCGCCCCGACGGCGAAAGCCATCGGTGGGAAATGGATTGCTCCAACACCACGCGGTATCTCTACCAGGTCACCGCCGGCATCGCTCTCCCCCGCACCGCGTCCGACCAGTATTACTACCTCCATCTGCAGGACAAGGCGTGGGACGTTCCCATGAGCCCAAGCGGCTTTGCCGATACCAGTTTCCTGCGCGGCAACCTCAAGCCCGGCGACCTGCTCTTCTGGGAAAACACCTACCGGCCGGAACGCCAGCCGCCGATCACGCACGTCATGATCTATCTCGGCGCCGACGCGCGCGGCCGCTGGCTCATGGCCGGCTCCCAGGGCAGCAAGGGCTTCTACAATCGCCGGCATAGCGGGCCCGATGTCTACGTCTTCGATCCCACCCGCGCCGTCGGCGGCTACACCACCTGGCTCGGCCTCGTCCATCACCATGGCCGCTTTGTGGCCTATGGCCGCCCGCTCGAGGCGGATGTGAAGAAGCTCTCCGTCGCCTCAGACGATTAGCCGCGGCGTCCACCGGTCGCACCCCGCCAGATGTACTATCTCAACCTCAACGGCGGGCAGGCCGGACCCTTCCCGCTCGAGTACCTGCGCGCCGGCTGGAAAAGCGGCGAACTCAACGAAAGCACTTTCTACTGGCAGGACGGCATGGCCGAATGGCAACCGCTCAGCGCCATCCGTCCGCTGCTGGAGGAAGGCGCGCTGTCCTCCGCCGCAGCCGGCCCCGGCTCGACCCTGCTCGTCGGCGGCTTCTGGCGCCGACTCGCCTCCTTTCTCATCGATGTCGTCCTGCTTGCGCTGGTCGGCTACGGCTCGGGTTATTTTCTCTTCGGCTTCTACATGTCGCTCGGCGTCGCTGGCTTGCTCGTGGGGCTGGTTGTGGCCACCGCCTACTTTGGCCTCCTCAACAGCCGCGCGGGCGGCGGGCGGACCCTCGGGCAGCGCCTGCTGGGGCTTCACGTCGTCGATGCGCAGGGCGCCTCCATCTCGCTCGGCCGCTCGGTTCTCCGCTATCTCATCCTGGCCTTCCCGTTCTTCGTGAACAAGGCGATCCTCGACGGTCTCTTTGCCAATCTCGTCGTCGCCGGGATCGTCATGACTCCCGTCCTCGCCGAATTCCTTTGCCTGACGTATCTTCTCCTCTTCAATCGGGGCACGCGCCAGCTCGTGCACGACTTGGTCACGCGCACCTACGTCGTGCGCACCACGTCGCCTCGCCCGGCGTTTGCGCCGGTGTTGTGGCGCGGACATCTCATCGTTGTCGCGGTGCTCTGCCTCCTCCCGGTCGGCCTGGCTGCCCTGTCGCCGCTGATCATGCGCCTGCCTCTTTTTCGGGAGACCGCGGCCGTGCGCCAAAGCCTGCTCGACACCGGCACCGTCCAGGCCGCCACGGTCATGGGCGGCACCGTCTTCATCGACAAGCATGGCCAGGTCAGCAGCGCCCGGGTGCTCTCGCTGCTCGTCCACCTCAAGGCGCCCCCGGCTTCCTCGCAGGCCGTCGCCGCGCGCCTCGCCGGGCTGGCGATCAAGAACGATCCCGTCATCGCCAACTACGACTTGATCGATGTTTCCGTCTCCTGGGGTTACGACATCGGCATCGCCTCGGGCGTCGTCACCGACCGCTACCAGCATTCGGCCGACGAATGGCAGATGCTGGAGCTCCAGCCTTAAATCGCTGGGCAAACGACGCGCGCCCGTTAAACTCGGCGCTTACGCGTATGGGCAAATACATTCTCGGCTGTCTCGGCGTCGCGCTGCTGGCGCTCATCCTCTTCGTCATCATCGCCGTGGTCGGCGGCATCGGCGGCTACAACCATCTCGTCGGCCTCAAGCAGACCGTCGACAGCCAATGGGCCGAGGTCCAGAACCAGTACCAGCGCCGGTACGACCTCATCCCCAACCTCGTCAACACCGTGGCGGGCGCGGCCAATTTCGAGAAGTCCACCCTGGTCGCCGTGACCCAGGCGCGCGCCAGCGTCGGCCAGGTCAAGCTCGATCCCAACCAGGCGCCAGTCAGCCAGGCGCAGCTCCAGCAGTACGAGGCCGCGCAGAACCAGCTTGGCAACGCCGTTTCCCGCCTCCTCGTCGTGTCGGAAAAGTATCCTGACCTCCAGTCCAACCAGAACTTCCTCGGCCTGCAGACCCAGCTCGAAGGCACCGAGAACCGCATCACCACCGCGCGGTACGGCTTCAACCAGGCCGCCCAGAGCTACAACACGGCGGTCCAGACCTTTCCCACCGTCCTCTACGCCGGCATGCTCGGGTTCACCCCGCGCCCCTATTTCCAGGCGGCAACCGGTGCGGAAAACGCGCCGCAGGTGAAGTTCGATTTCAACAACAGCACCAACAGCACGCGGTAGCATGATCGCACGGCACATCGGCTGGCTGGCGCTGCTGCTCGGCGCGTTCCTTGCCGCGCCCTGGCTGCGTGCCGATCCCGCGATACCGCCCAAGCCGGACGTCTACTTCCTCGACACCACCGGCCGCGTGGGCGGCACCGACTGGCACACGATCAACGAGAAGCTCGCGCAGTTCGAACGCGACACCTCCAACCAGATCGTCGTCGCCATGTACGCGGCGCTGCCTCCGGGCGCCGACCTCGCCCAGTACTGCACCCGCGTCTACAACGCCTGGGGCGTCGGGAACGCGAAGGCCAATGGCGGCAACGGCGCGATCTTGTTTGTCTTCGTCAACGACCACCAGATGTTCATCGCCACCGGCCGCGGCCTGGAGGGCGCGCTCCCCGACATCACCTGCGAGCAGATCATCCAGAACCAGATCCGTCCCCACTTCCGGGACGGTGATTTCGCGGCCGGGATCGACGCCGGCGTCGACGCGATGATCGCGGCCACCAAGGGCGAATACAAGGGCACCGGCACGACCAACTACGAACGCAAGGAGGAGGTCGCCGCGCAGCACCAGCAGGAAATCATCACCGGCATCATCATCGCCCTCTTTGTGCTCAGCTTTCTCGGGCGCAGCTTCCTCCCCGGCGTGATGGGCGGCCCCTACATCTATTCCGGCGGCGGGTTTGGTGGAGGAGGCGGCTTTGGCGGCTTCGGTGGAGGCGGAGGAGGATTTGGCGGCGGCGGCGGGTTTAGCGGGTTCAGCGGCGGTGGCGGTTCATCGGCCGGCGGCGGCGCGGGGGGCAGCTGGTGACGACGAAACACTTTCTCAACCACCTCGAGCACGAGCGCATTCACCGCGCCATTCAGCGCGCCGAGAGCGGCACCTCCGCCGACATCGTGGTCTATATCACCCGCAAGAAGGCGCCCGACGCGCTCGCCGCCGCACACGAGGTCTTTACCCGCCGGCATCTCGACAAGGCGGCGAACGACAACAGCCTGCTCATCTTTCTCTCGCCCCCCAGCCGCACCTTTGCCGTCGTCGGTGGCAAGGCGCTGCACGAGGCCGTGGGCCAGGATTGGTGGGAGGAGCTCGCCGGCCTCCTGCGCGCCCATTTCCGGACCCGCTATTACTCCGAGGGCCTGGTCAACGCCGTCAATTTTGCCGGCGAGGCGTTGCGCTGCTATTTCCCCGCCGACAAAGTTGACCGCTCCGGCCAAGCCGACATCGTCGAGGAGTAGTCAGCCTCGGGTGGACCGAAAAGACAGGTCAATGCGCGGTTGGAAAGATCCCGGCGGGCCCGGGCCAGCCTCAGTTGGTAGCCGGGATCGGCTCGATCCCGGAGCGAGCGCAGCGAGCGGAATGCCTCCCGCCTTTCCCTCGACCGGTTCCGCCGCTGCGGCTCCGGCATCGAGCCGATGCCGGCTACCTTCGGAGCTATTCGTCGTGGCAACTCTCTTTCCCCTCGTTCCCAAGTTGCACTTGGGAACGTCACGTGCATTCGACGGCTTGAGCCGTCGCATCAAAGCCAAAAGAGGCTGCTCAACAAAACCGGTCGTCCCTGAGCCGGTCGAAGGATCAGACACTCACTCTCGAGGCCGAAATGGCCGCACTTCCACGAGGGGTGCCGCACCAATAGTCCAAGCACGAGAGTGCCGGTCCTTCGCCTTCGCTGCGCTTCGCTCAGGATGACGGTATCATGGAAGGTTTCTACAGAGCCAGCCGCTGGCCTTTCCCTCGGGCGCTCACCCGATTGAAAATCGGTCGTCTTCTGCTTGGCTGGGAACGTGGCCATCTCGCCGAACGTCAATCCCCGGGTGCTCGTGGAGCTGCTCAAGGAAACCGGCACCTCGTGGGTGGCCGATAAAGCCCCGCGCATGGGCGCCGCGCTGGCCTATTACACCGCGTTTTCGCTCGCCCCGCTGCTCGTGCTCGCCTTTTCCGCGCTCAGCCTGTTCTACACCAATCACGCGGATGCCGTGGCCAGCATCACCGCGCAGGCCCGCAACACCATCGGCGACCAGGCCGTGGGGGCGGTCCAGGAAATCCTCGACCATGCCGCCTCGCCTTCCTCGGCCTCCTGGGGCGCCTTCACCAGCGTGATCATCCTCCTTTTTAGCGCCTCCAGCGCGTTTGGTGAGCTGCAGGATTCCCTCAACCAGATCTGGCAGGTCCCGCCGCAGAAGCAGGCCTTCCTCGCCATGGTCAAGCAGCGGCTCCTCTCCTTCGGCATGGTCCTGATCCTCGGTTTCTTCATGCTCGTTTCCCTGGTCCTGTCCACGCTGACGCAGATGCTCAGCGAGTGGATTCTTATCCCCTTCCCCTCCGTCAGCCTGGAAATCGGCAATAATTTCGCCTCGTTCCTGATCTTTTCCATGCTCTTCGCCACCATGTTCCGCCTCCTGCCGGACGTGCCGCTCCATTGGCGCGACGTCTGGCCGGGCGCGCTTTTCAGCGCCGTGCTCTTTATCATCGGCAAGCAGCTCCTCGCCTGGTACATCGGCAAAAGCACCACCTTCAACTCCTACGGCGCCGCCGGCTCCTTCGTCGTCATTCTCCTCTGGGTCTACTATTCCGCGCAGATCCTCTACCTCGGCGCCGAGTTCACCCGCGCTTACACCAAGCGCTACGGCTCGCATCGCGAAGCCCACTCATAGTAGGCTTATCAACCGACTCCCATGCGCATCGCCCTCTTCATCCTTGTCCCACTCGTCCTCATTGCCGCCGTCGCCGCTTTTCTCACCTGGAAAGTTCTCGGCCTCAAGCAACGCCTCGTCGCGGAACTTGAAACCGCCCTCCACGCCACCGCGCAGATCGGTTCCCTCAATCTCGACCTCGGCAAAAGCGAGCTGACCGCCGCCAACATCACCCTGCAAAACCAGCGCGCCGATGCGCCGTGGGACACCGCCGCCGTTGACCAGGCCGAGATCCATTTCCACGTCGCCGATCTGTTCTCGCCCACCATGCCCCTCCAGGTCGAGCTCACCGGGTGGAAGCTCTCGCTTCACACCACCGCGCAGCCCTTCGCCCCGGCCCCCGACGCGGGCACGCCGCCGCCCGCCGTTCCGCCCGCGCCGCCCGGCTCCAACTGGATTCGCGTCACCGCCGTCGATGCCAGCGAGGGCGAGGTCACCCTTCACACCGCGGACAATAACGCCGTGCTCATCCATGGCGTCGGCTTTCATTCCGACAGCCCCGGCGGCGTCGACTGGACGACCCAGCTGACTGTCACCTCCATCGCCGCGGGCAGCTTCATCACCGGTGCCGGCGCGGTCGAGCTGCACAGCAGCGCGTCGAACGTCACCTTCAACAACCTGCTCATCCATTGCGAAGAGGGCGAGGTCAACGGCAGCGGCACGCTCGACCTCACGCCACCTCATGCGCTCAAGGCCAATTTTACCGCCAACGCCGTCCCCCTCACCATGCTGCTGGCCACCCGCTGGCAGGTGAAGCTGTCCGGCCTGCTCTCGGGCAAGCTCAGCTACCAGGGTGACGACGCCACGGCCAGCGCGCAGGGCGATGTCTCCGTTGCCAACGGCAAGTTCAATCTCTTCCCCTGGCTGGGCAAGGCCACCATGCTCGTCGGCCTGCCCGACGTGGGCGGGATGGAGGTCGACAAGGCCGATGCCAGCCTGGGCTGGAAGGACCACATCCTTAGCCTGACCAACATCGACGTCCGCAAGGAGGGTGTCTTCCGTATTTCCGGGCAGGATAATATCGCGGCGGACGGCACCATGGACGGGCACCTCAAGCTGGGCCTGCCCACCACCGCGATCGCCAAGTGGCCCAAGCTCCAGACCGAGGTTTTCAGCCTTGCTCAGGACGATTTTAGCTGGGCCGACGTGCACGTCACCGGTACGCCCGAGGCGCCGCAGGAGGACCTTTCCTCGCGCCTGCTCACGATCACCGCCGAACAGGGCACCGACCTGCTCAAGCAGGGCGCGCAGAAAGCCACCGACCTGTTCAATCAGTTCCTGAAATAGGTTGCTGGTCTTACCTGTAACCTTGCGAGAAGGCCGCGCGTCAGATACTGTACACAATTGTGGCAATGCCGTTACCAAGCGATCAGGATCAGGAAAGCCAGCGCATCATTTCTCCCTTCGCCCAGACCACGGCGACTGTATCCGCGCCGGGTGGCCGGGGCTCTTCCCATTGGGTCATCTGGATCCTCATCGGTGTCGTCGCGCTCGCGGTGCTGGGAGCGGCCGGTTACTTCGTCGAGCAGTACCTCAACGATCCCTACCGCACGCTGGAGCCGTTCCCCATCGACCGGTACATGTCCGATTATCGCTCGCTCACCGGCTCCAAGTTCAAGGCGGAGGCCAAGGTGGCCAACGACCTCGGCTGGAAGGCGGAAACCGGCCGCCTGATGGTCTTCACCTTTGGTAACGACACGCGCCCCGTCGTTGTCCTTATTCCGCCCAAGCTGGCGAATATTTATTTTACCAAGGGCCAAACGTATCTCACGTCGCTGGAAGTTGGAGATGGAGGGCTGATCTATGCTGTCACCTGTGAAAAAGACTAACTTTTTTGTCGCGCTCGTTCTGGGGCTGCCGCTGGCCGCCTTCGGCGCGCCTCAACCCCAGCCGGCGCCGCCCGCGGCCGCCCCCCAAGGTCAGCCGTCGCAACCCTCGCCAGCCAGCCAACCCGCGAATGGCGACACGTCTGCCAATACGGCAGCCACCATTCTCGACTACGGTTTCAATCACCCCGCCGAGCAGGGCACGGCGGCCAAGGGGGTCAACAATGTCTTGGACGTCACGGCCAATCGGCTGGCCACGGCCGACATCCTCAACACCAAAGCGCTGGACAACGCCGCTGTCGGCGCCCGGTTCCAGACCTTTCTCGGGCTGCCCGCCGTCCCGGATGACCAGATCAAGTCCTACATGGACCAGATGAACCAGGTCACCGAGTTACTGAAGCAGGACGCCACCTTTCCCGCCTGGAAGCTCCTTTACTCGATGAGCGACTACACCGATCTCGATGCCGGCATCAGCCGCGAACTCGCGCACCGCATCGAGGCGATCTGGAACAGCGACAAGACCCAGAACGGGCTCGAGATGGCCAATGCGAAACTGCGCGACAGCCTCGACACCCAGATTCACAACGCCGACGCCACCGCCGACGATCTGCACCAGCAGGACTTGGAGGAAAACGCAAAGCAGCCCCGCTATCAGGGCGGCAATAACAGCGGCAACAATAGCAACGCCACCAATTCGGCGCTCACGATGCCGAACGCCGACCCCGTCGCCGCGGAGGCTTCCATGCTCCCACAGATGAGCGGCGCGCTGCAGCGCAAGATGGAACTGACCGACGAGTATCTCTCCACGCTCGAGTCCCGGGCCAACATCCGGCTCAACCAGATCAGGGAGCACAAGATGGATCAGCAGGACCAGACCGATTTTGCTGCCTACATCAAGAATCTCTACGACAGCCACCGCTACATGCAGGTGATCATTGCCGCCGACTTCTACCGCAACCTTTTCAACCAGGATGAGTATCCGGTCGACATGGCCAACGAGGTCAACACCGCGCTCGAGGCGAACCAGCACGCCAATCAAAACGTGCAGGTATTCAAGTTCGACGCCGGCCAGGGCCACATCCAAGGCGCGGCCAACGAATTGCAGGCCGCCTTTACCGAAAACGAATTTTATCCCGGCCTCAAGGCGCTCGACCGCGACGAGAAGACCAAGGTGGGCGATTTCCTCACCCAGATCGACATCCTCAAGAACCAGATTGAGGCCCGCCAGTTTGGCCAGGTGGAAACGGAGGTCGCCAACATCCAGAAGATCGCCAGCGATTTCGATCCCACCAAGCCGCTCGCGCTCGTCCAGGCGACCAAGCTCTCGAGCGAACTGCGCCTCGGCAAGGCCAAGCTCCTCGCCCAGCAGGGCGAGCTGACCGACGCCATGAAGGAATTCCAGGCCGCGGCGGAGGAATGGCCGGGCAATCCGGAACTCACCTCGTCCGCCAACAGCTTCTTCGGCACGGAGGACGTGAAGAACCAGTCCACGGACGACTTCGACCGGCTGGTCGCCGACCAGAATTACCGCGCCATCGCCGACAAGGCCATGATGTACGGTCCGGCCGTCCGCGGCGACCCGAAGCGCGAGGACCAGCTCAAGGACGCGGTTACCCGCGTGCAGAAAGCCGAGATGGCCTCCGAAAAGGCGAACATGCTCGTCATGAACGGCGATGTCGACGGCGCGTGGGAAACCATCCAGGCGGCCGTGAACGATTGGCCCGATGATGTGAAGCTCAACAAAACCCTGGCCAACCTCTCGACCCGTTGCGCCGACTTCGTCAGCGCCATCAACAAGGCGCGGGACGCCCAGGGGAAGAAGGAATATGGCTACAGCCTCACCTGGTACGTGAACGCGCAGAGCTATTATCCCGCCAGCACGATCGCCAACAGCGGGATCGACGAGGTCAGCAAACTTATCCTCTCGCCCGGAACCGATTCCAGCGGGACCGACACCGACGCCGGGACAGGCAGCGGCAGCACCCAAAAGCCGGCCACTCCCGCCCCTCAGGGCTAGCCAGGGCGGCGGCGGAAGACGATTGTCTCGGCGATTCCGGCATGGACACGGCTATTTTCGTCGAGAACCTGTCGCTCGTCGCCGGCAAGGGCCGGGACCGCAAGCAGCTTCTCCACAACCTCACCACGGCCATCCCGGCCAGTTCGTTCGTCTCCATCATCGGCGCCTCCGGCTGCGGCAAGAGCACCTTCCTGCGCGCCCTGGCCGGCATCCTGCCCATCTCCTCGGGCCGCGTCCTGCTCGCCGGTCACTCCGTCGAGACGTTGCGCGAGCAGCTCCCCCTCGCCGTGGGTTACCTCCCGCAGTTTGGGGCCTTCCACGGCGATCTGACGGTCGCCGAAATTCTCGACTACGCCGTCGCCCTGCGCCTGCCCGGCACGGTGCCGAAGGCCACGCGTAACCAGTGGCGCGACCACATCATCGATCTCGCTCGCATCCGCCCTTTTCTGCCCCAAAAATACGGCACGCTTTCCGGCGGCCAGATGCGCCGCATTGCCCTCGCCGAGGAATTGATTGGCGACCCGGCCTTTCTCTTCCTCGACGAGCTGACCAGCGGCCTCGATCCCTATTCCGAGCACGAGCTCATGGTCTGGCTGCGCGAACTTGCCCACGGCATGAGCAAGACCATCGTGCTCGTGACCCACGCGGTGAACAACCTCGATCTCTGCGATTCCATCATCCTGCTGCACGAAGGCCGCCTCTGCTACCAGGGCACCTATCCCGACATGCTGGCGGCGCACCAGAGCACGACGATCGAGCCAATCTACGGCGCCTACCAGGAAGCTTCCGCGCTCGGCACCTTCGCCGGCTTCGACCACGACCGCTCCGCCGAGCTGCCGCCCGCGCCGGAGCCGCGCGCGCTCAACACCGCTCCGCCGCCCGGAGCCGTCGGCCAGCTCGCAACCCTCATCAGGCGCCAGGCCGTCCTGCTCCTGCGCGACAAGTCGCAGCTCGTGCTGCAGTTCATCCTGCTGGTCACCTTCCCCGCTCTCGTCGCCATCTTCGGTTACAAAGGACTCAAGCAGGTGCCGACCATGAGCCTCTCGCTCGATCCGAATATCGTCCACACCCTGGCCGAGCAACTGGAGCATCTGCGCGATTCCTTCTCCGCCGCGTCGCTGGTCTCCGGCCTGTCGATGTTCCAGGTCATTCTCCTCACGCTCATCGGCGCCAACAACGGCGCGCGCGAAATCGCCAAGGAGCGCGAGGTGCTGGAGAAGGAACTCCGCGCCGGCCTTTCCCCGTGGGCCTACACCACGACCAAGTGCATGCTGGTGACCCTGTTCAGCCTCGCCCAGGCGTTCTGGATGACCTGGTTCGTCAAGACCATCTGCCGCTTTCCCGGCAGCTTTGTCAGCCAATTCGAGATCCTGCTCTTCACCACGCTGGCGATGAGCATCACCTGTCTTTTCATCTCCTCGGCCTCGAAGTCGCCGGAGCGCGCCTCGCTCCTCTCCATTTACCTGGTCGGCCTGCAGCTGCCGCTCTCGGGCGCCGTTCTCGCCCTGCCGGATATCGTCAGCACCTTCTGCCGCCCGTTCATCGCCGCCTATTGGGGCTGGAGCGGCTACCTCAAGACGATGGAAAACTCGCCGAATTACGACATCGTCCGGCAATCGACCAAGACATACATCACCGACTTCAATCCCTGCATGGCCGTGCTCGGCCTGCACATCATCATCGGCGCCCTCGTCGCCTGGTACTTCGTTTCCCGCGTCGGTAGACAAAAATAGGGATCCGTCGCCCGGAGGTCGGCGGCTCCCGTCTTGCGGGCCGTCGGTTCGAACCGTCCCGCATACCGGGATTTCCTGTGAACGCAAGACACCGCGCGCGAAGAATCCTCCGC
>CAZZYY010000082.1:0-9407 GCA_964658475.1 uncultured Candidatus Methylacidiphilales bacterium
CGCGCGGACACCACAACCAGCAGGCGGGCGCGTGACGCGCTCGTGCGCACGATACCGTGTGGAACCGAGGCATCGTAGTACACCGCATCTCCCGCTCGGAGCGTGAAGCGCTCCTTGCCGTAAAAAAAGGCGCACGTTCCCTCCAGGAGGTAATCAAATTCCTCGCCGGCGTGCGCCCACTGGCGGCCGGCGAGAGTCGTGCGCGAGACGTCGACCAGCAACGGCTCCATCAGCTTGCCCTTCTTGTTGGCGGCTAGCATTTGGTGCGCATGCGAGCCCCGGCCGCGCAACAGCTTCATCTTGTCGTGGGCACGATGGAGCGAGAGCGGCGCGGACGAAGTCTCTTCATCGAGGAGAGCCGTTGCCGGCACTTCGAGCGCCGCCGCGACCTTGGCAAGGCCGGACAAGGTCAGGGCGGCCTGGTTGTTTTCGACGCGGGAGAGATACGCGGGGGAAAGTCCGCATAGCTGGGCCAGCTTGCCTTGGGTGAGGTTTTTCTCCTTCCGAAGCCGAACGATCCGCCGGGCGACGCAGACCTCCAGGGAGTGAGCCGCACCGGCTTTCGGATCCGCTTTCGCAGCTTGACTTACCCTGACCATATTGCTTATCATGCATGATCTTGACCCGTATGCAACATCCTTCCGGAAGACTCACGCTCCACGGAAGCAGAGTCCTGGTCACCGGCGGCGACCGCGGCATCGGCCTGGCCGCCGCGGAGGCTTACGCCGCGGCCGGATGTAGTATCGTGCTCAATTCCTTTGGCGCGCCCGACAAGGCGGAAGCGGAAGCCCGGCGCCTGGCAGAAGCCTTCGGCGTATCCGCCTCCAGCCTCCCGGCGGACGTAGGGGATTCGTCGGCGGCGCGGACCATGACGCGGAGCGCGGCCGAGCTCCTGGGCGGCCTCGACATTGTCGTCTGCAACGCAGGTATTTGCCATTTCAAACCGATCATCGAGCTAACCGATGAGGAATGGCACCGGCACCTCCAGACCAACCTCAGCGGCACGTTTTATGTAGCGCAGGAGGCGGCGAAAATCATGATCGGCCAGGGCGCGGGCGGCCGGATTATTTTTACGACTAGCGTCGGCGCCTTCCGCTCGAACGGCACGCAGACCCACTATTGCGCCACCAAAGGGGGGCAGAACTTGTTAATGCAGGGAATGGCGCTGGAGCTTGGCCCTTATGGCATCACCGTCAATGCAGTAGCGCCGGGCTGGATTCATACCGACATCAATGACGCGGCGTCGCGCGATCCGGCGATCTTCGAACCCTGGCTTCGCGCTCATTGTCCGGTGGGACGTCTCGGCGTGAGCAATGATCTCAAGGGCGCCTACCTGTTCCTGGCCAGCCGGGAAGCCGCCTATCTTAATGGATCGACGATCACGGTCGACGGCGGATGGATGGCCCAACTTTAAAGCCCGCTCATTTTCCCGTGAACGCCACCGTCAATTCGATCCGCATCCTGCCGCTGGCCTATCCCGAACCGCACGATCATAATCGCACGCGTTATATCGCGCTCGCACGAATCGAGACATCGGACGGGCTCGTTGGCTGGGGCGAGGCGATCACCATGTTCCCGGAAGCGTCGCGTGCGGTTAAAATCGTGGGCGAACAGGGGTTGGCGCCCTTGTTGATGGGAGAATCGGTCGTCGAGGTGGAACGGCTCTGGGACAAGATGCTGGCCCATCTCTGGTGGTACGGCCCCCAAGGCATTGCCGCGATGGCGGTCAGCGCACTCGATACCGCGCTCTGGGATTTGAAAGGCCAGGTTCTCGGCCAGCCCGTCTGCCGCCTGATCGGCGCGCGCAAGGTGGACCGCATCCGGGTCATGGCCTGCATACACCTGAACATGGACGATCTCGATTGGAGCTTTCGCGAATTCACGCAATTCCGCGACGAGGGCTACCGGTTGGTCAAGGGGGGCTGGGGCAAGCGTCCCGGCTTGGCCTTTGGAGAAAACCGCGACCGGGACATGACGCTGGCCCGAGGCCTCCGCGAGATCATGGGCGAAAACGGCGACTTTGTGCTCGATGTTCTGGCGGCCCGCACCGGCTGGGATCTGCCCACGGCCACGCGCCGCATCCGGGAATTGGAACCGTTGCGGCCTCTGTGGATCGAGGAACCGCTTGCTCCCCAGGATTATGCCGCTCACGCCGCCTTGCGCCGGGCCGTCTCCACACCGATCGGGACGGGCGAACAAGAATGGAATCCGGATGGCTACCAACGCCTCCTCGCTGCGGGCGCGGCCGACATCATTCAGGTCGATCCCGGCCGTTGCCTCGGTCTGACTGGGTGCCTGAAGGTCGTCCGCCAGATTGAGGCCCTCAGGCTCAGGTTCAGCTGCCATACCTGGAGCAGCGCTGTCAATACGGCCGTCGGCGTCCATCTGCTCGCCGCCCATCCGTGCGGCGCCGCCATGGATTTCAAACCGCATCCTTCCCCCATGCAAAGTGAACTCGTTTCCGATCCATGGATGCAGCGCGACGGCCTGCTGGAGGTCCGGGAAAAGCCGGGCCTCGGCATCTCTGTCCGGGAGGAAATCGTCACAAAATATCTGGAGAAAACAGCCGTATGAATCCGCCCCTGGACTTCGATCACAAAACCATTCTGGTCACCGGGGCTGGCAGCGGTTTCGGCCGCTCGTCCGCGGAACTTTTTGCCGCGCAAGGCGCGCGGATCATTGCGGTCGACCGGCAGGAGGAACGCGCATCCGAAGTTGTGGCGGGCCTGGCCGGCGGAACCGGGCGCGGCCACGCCGCCATCATTCGCGATATTCGTCCTGCCTCCGCCGCCGCCGAAATTGTTGCCGCAACGCTCGAGCTTGCGCCCCGCATCGACGTGCTGGTGAATTCCGCCGGGGTGTGCCACTTCAACCGGATCGCAAATATCGCCTCCGACGAATGGGATGAAGTCATGGAAATCGACGTGCGGGCCCTCTTTTACATGGCGACGCATACGGCGGAGGCCATGAAGAAGGACGGCCAGGGCGGCAGCATCATCAATCTCGGCTCCAACGCGGGTCGGAAGGGGCGCGCCTTTTCCGCCCATTACGCAGCGGCCAAGGCAGCGGTGAACAGCATCAGCGAATCGCTGGCCCTCGCCTACGGCCCGGACGGTATCCGCGTGAACACCGTCAGCCCTGCAGTAGTCCTAACCACGATGTGGAACCAAAATTTCGAGGAGTTATGCCGCATCACCGGCAAAACCCCTGGGGAACTGCAGCAACTGTGGGTCAACCAAACGCCCCTGCGGCGATTGGGGACCCCCGAGGACATTGCTCACCTCATCCTCTTTCTCGCCTCCACGAAAGGTGCGTTTATCACGGGCCAAAACATCAATGTTTGCGGCGGATTCATGCATACGTGCTGACGATCATGATCCATCCATCCTCCAATCATTGGTCCACCCCGATCGGTTCTCCCCTTGTCGCCCCGTTCCCCTTCGCCTTTCGTGCGGTCGAGGTCCTGACGCTGGTCTATCGCACCCACCCCGAGGCGGTGCGCCGCCTGCTACCCGCGCCGCTGGAACCGATCAGCGACCAGGTGCTCATCCACATTTACAACATGGGCGATGTCGAATGGCTGGGACGGTACGGTGAATGCAATGTCATGCTGGGTGCCGAACTTCCCGGCCAGGCGTCCGGGGGCTTTTCCCCGTTTCTCTTCCTCAACAGCGACGGGGGACTGGCGCAGGGACGCGAAGTGCACGGCCAGCCGAAGAAGTGGGGCAATCCCCGAATCGAGTATCGCTCGGACCTGATCGTCGGCGTGCTGGAACGCAACGGCATTGATTGCTGTACCGGGACCCTGGCGTACAAGCAACAGCGCGGCAGCCTCGATGAGCTGAAGCAGAGCGCCTTCGATTTTTCATTGAACCTGAATTATAAGGTCATCCAGCACATCACCGGGGAAACCGCGGTGCGGCAAATCACCAGCCGCCAGTTGGCCGACGTCCAGGTCCACGAGTGCTGGCGCGGTCCCTGCACCGTCGAGTTGCGCCCGAATGCCCAGGCCGCCCTGCACCGGCTGCCCGTCGTGGAGGAGCTCGATGGCTATTACTGGAAAGCTGACTTCACCCTCGTGCCCGGCCGGATCCTGCACGATTACCTCACCTGACCTGTGGCCATTCTGGTTTGCCTCACCGACTACGGTTTCAAGTCGATCGAAACCGAGCGCCGCATGATCGAGGCGGCCGGCGCCGAACTTCGCACGGGCCAATGCAAGACCGCCGGCGAGGTGTTGGCCCTGGCGCGGGACGCCGACGTCATCCTCGCGCAATGGGCGCCCCTCAACGCGGAGGTCATCGCCGGGCTGACCCGCTGCCGTGGGATCGTCCGCTACGGGATCGGAGTGGACAACATCGACCTGGCAGCCGCGAAATCCCGCGGCATCGCCGTGGCCAACGTTCCCGATTACTGCATCGACGAGGTCGCAGATCACTCCGTGGCACTCGCCCTTGCTCTTGTCCGGCAGCTGGTCACGACCGACCGGCGCCTGCGCACGGAAGAATGGAAAATCACCCCGCCCCTGCCCATGCCGGCTTTGCGCCACATGACCTTTGCCACGGCGGGATTTGGTCGGATCGCCCGCGCCGTGCTCCGGCGTGCCGCCGCCTTCGGGTGCCGACTGGCGGCGTATGACCCCTTTGTGCCCGAGGATGCCTTCGTGGCCGCAAACGTGGCGCGCCTCGACCCCGACGCGCTTTTTGCCGAGGCCGACATCCTCTCGCTGCACCTGCCGCTCACGGTGGAAACGCGCCATTTCGTTGACAGTCGCCGGCTCGCCCAGATGAAATCACATGCCGTCCTCGTCAATACGGCCCGAGGCGGCCTGATCGATACGACAGCGCTTGCGGCTGCCTTGGATCAGGGGCGCCCGGCCCTGGCCGGCCTGGACGTTTTCGAGAAGGAGCCTTTGGAAGCAGACCATCCGCTGCGCGGCCAACCCAACGCGCTCCTCACTTCCCACACCGCCTGGTTCAGCGACGAAAGCGTCCTGGAATTGCAACGACTAGCGGCGGAAGAAGTCGCCCGATGTGTGCGAGGCGAAGCGTTCAAGCATCGCGTGGGCCTTTAACGTTTCGTCATGAAAATTCCGCTTTCCTGTTCCGACTTCACCTTTCCCCTTTTGCCTCATCACGCTGCCTGCCAGCTGATCCGTCTCCTCGGACTCAAAGGAGTCGATCTGGGTGTCTTTCACCAGCGCAGTCATCTTCAACCCGACTCCCTGCGCGGACGGGAAACAGCGGCAGCGAAGGAATTGACCGCCAGGCTGGCGGACCTCGATCTCCACGTTTCCGACATTTTCATTCAGACCGGGGCAAATCATCAGGAGCGCGCCGCCAATTCGCCCGACAGCCGCGAACGGCGGGCGGGTCACGAGATGTTCCTGTCCGCCCTGGAATTTGCCGTCGCGTGCGGTTCCCGGCACATCACGGGATTGCCGGGCATGCCTTTTCCAGGCGTCCACAATGCGGACGGTCTCAAGCGGGCGGCGGAAGAGTCCAGCCGCCGGGCCGCCGCGGCGAAGCAGGCGGGACTGGTCTACGGAATCGAAGCCCACGTTGGTTCGATCGCCCCAACCCCTACCGCGGCGCTCGAGCTGATGCAGGCCGGCGAAGGGCTGAGTCTGACGCTTGATTACGGCCACTTTGTGTATGCCGGTCATTCGAATGACGAAATTCATCCGCTGCTCGATCATGCATCCCATTTTCACGCCCGTGGCGCGACCTCGCGGCAATTGCAGGCGCCCATGCGGGAAAACACGATTGATTTTTCCTTCATCACCCGCTCGCTCGAAGGGCGGAATTATCCGGGCTGGATTTGTCTGGAGTATGTCTGGATCGACTGGGAGGGATGCAATCGAGCCGACAACGTTTCCGAAACAATTCTTTTGCGGGACACGCTTCATCCCACCAGCATGGCCGGGTCGAACTCATGAAAATCATTCGCTATTTGAACAGCCAGGGAACCGAGGCCATCGGCGTAATCAACGCCGACGGCGGCATGGAACTCGCCGAGGGGGATCTTTACGGTTCTCTCCGCTCAACCGGGCAGCGAGCTGACGTGAAAAAGCTGCTCGCGCCGGTCCGGCCTACTTCCATCATCTGCATCGGCCTCAATTACCGCAGACATGCCGCCGAAAGCAACGCGGCCATCCCGGAGTTTCCGGTCGTGTTCGTCAAAGGGATCAACACCCTGCAAAATCCCGGCGATCCCATCGAAATCCCGACTTTTCTACGGAGCGACCAGGTCGATTACGAATGCGAACTGGCCGTGGTGATCGGGCGCAAGGGCAAGAACATCGCGAAGGAAAAAGCCCTCGACCATGTTCTCGGCTATACCTGCGCCAACGATGTCAGCTCGCGCGACTGGCAGCTGCAAAAAGGCGGGGGGCAGTGGTGCCGCGGCAAGTTTTTTGACACCTATTGTCCGCTTGGCCCGTGCCTCGTGACGGCTGATGAAATCCCCGAGCCCAACGCGCTGAAGATCAGCACCGTCCTCAATGGCGTAACCATGCAGGATTGGAATACCAACGACATGATTTTTGACGTCCCGACGCTGATTGCCTTCCTCAGCGGAAGCACCACGCTACTGCCGGGCACCGTCATCCTTACCGGCACTCCGCACGGCGTTGGCATGGCGCAAAAGCCACCGCGATGGCTCAAGCCGGGAGACAGCGTCACCATTGAAATCGAAAAGATAGGTCAATTGAGTAACCCCGTCGCTCTCGAACGGCCTTACTGAACCGCGCCCTGTTTGCCCCATCCCGAAGATCGGGTCAAAAGCCATGTTGCGCTTGTGTGGCGTTTGTGGCATCAGTCACCTCGTGCGTAGAAAACAGAGTTCAATCCCGACGGTCCTCGTGCTGGCCTTCATGGTCGCGATCACGCTTTATTTCCTCTATCACGGCATAATCCCGCACCGCTGACGCGCGTCAAACGGGCGCAGTAGCCTGAAAGGCTCAACCAGCGCCAATCCCCATGGGAAAGCCCGCCCCGCTGGTTGACGGCGGAGCAGACGCATGACTGGAAGAGGCAGCCAAGGCGACGATCGGCGGCCCTCAAGGGGAGAGGCTAGATGCGAATGAAGGCCCAGATCCCCTTGCCGTTCTTATCCCAGTAACCCTTGTGGCCGTTGTGAGTCACGTAGTCATGGCGATGATGGTTTTCGTCATACCAGCCCTTTTGGTCGTGCGTGTAATGGGCCGAGGCGGTTCCCACGCCGACGGAAGCAAGAACGATGGCGAGGCTGGAACGGAGAAGGAGAGGATGCGTGATATTCATAAGCACCCTATAGACGCCTATGCTTCCGGCTCGTTTCAGAATCTTTTGCAATGTTCGCGGCCCTACTTGCGCCGCATGGCGGCATCGAGCCCGAAGACCCCACCACCGGCAAAGACGAGGTAAAGAAAGATGAAGCAATAAAGAACCGCCAATTCGCCCTTGTTGACGACGGGATAGAAGCTGGCGTGCGCGTGCACCATGAAATAGGCCACAGCCATTTCGCCGGAACAGATCAAGGCGGTCACGCGCGTGAACAGCCCCAGTGCCAGGAACGCACCGCCGATCAGCTCGATGAGACCGGACACGCCGGCGAGCGACGTGAGCGCCGGGTGGATCCCGCCGGGCGGAAAATGCAATATTTTCTGGGTGCCGTGTTCCAAGAAAAGAAGTCCCGCCATGATCCGCAGGACGCTCAGCATGATATTCGGATTCATCAGCGCAACCTAGAGCACGCGCACGCGGTTTGCCAACTGCCTTGGCGAGGCGCCGGATGCGCTCTAGTTTAGGGAGGTCTTTTCATTTCTGTGACCACCCCGCCCGCGACCGCCGCCCCTGTTTCCAAGCGCGAGATTTACCTTGTCTTCGCGGGGCTGATGCTCGCGCTCACGCTTGCCTCGCTGGACCAGAACATCGTAAGCACGGCGCTGCCGCGCATCGTCAGCGACTTGGGCGGGCTGATGCATCTTTCCTGGGTGGTGACGGCGTTCATGGTTACGTCCACCACCACCACACCGCTCTACGGAAAGCTCAGCGACATCTACGGGCGCAAGCGCCTTTTCTACGTCGCCATCGGCATCTTTCTTGCCGGCTCGGTGCTGTGCGGGCTTTCGCAAACCATGCTCCAGCTCATCCTGTTTCGCGCGCTGCAGGGCCTTGGCGCGGGCGGCCTGATGACCCTGGCCCAGACGACGATCGGCGATCTCATCTCGCCGCGCGAACGCGGTAAATACCAGGGCATCTTTGGCGCCGTTTTCGCGGCGTGCAGCGTGGCGGGCCCGCTGCTCGGCGGGGTGATCACCGACTCGCTTTCCTGGCGCTGGATCTTCTATGTGAACCTGCCGGTGGGCGCGGCGGCGCTGGCGCTTATCGCCGTTGGCCTGAAGCATCCGAACGTGCGCGCGTCGCACCGGATCGATTACACCGGCGCCGCCTTGCTCACCGCCGCGACCGTCTCCCTGTTGCTTTGCCTCAGCTGGGTCGGCACAGCTTACCCCTGGCTCTCGCCCACGATCCTCGGGCTCCTCGCCGCCGCCGTGGCGCTGGCCGCGTTGACGGTGTGGCAGGAGCGACGCGCGCCGGAGCCGATCCTGCCGCCACGTCTCTTTCAGATTCGCGGCTTTGTCATTCCGGTGAGCGTCATCGGGCTCCAAGCCATGGCTCTTTTCGGCAGCCTCGTTTACCTGCCGCTTTTCTTTCAACTGGTGATGGGCCGTTCGCCTTCGCATGCGGGCCTGCTCATGGCGCCGCTGATGGCGGGCGTGATCCTGACCTCCGTTACCGGCGGCCGGCTGGTGGCCCGCAGCGGGCGGTACAAGATCTTTCCGGTGATCGGGCTTTTTCTCGCTTCCGCCGCATTCCTCGCCATCGCCTTTTCGGCGGAGAACGCCGTGGGCGTGACGCCGCTGGTGGTCGCCCTGATCGTGCTGGGCGCCGGCTTTGGCTTTGTCATGCCGATCATGACCCTGGCGCTGCAAAACGTGGTGCCGCGCGAGGACCTGGGCGTGGCCACGTCGGTCTCGGCGTTTCTCCGCTCGCTGGGCGGCGCGCTGGGTGTGGCGCTTTCCGGCGCCGTGGTGACCGCGCGGCTGCATATGCTGCTGCCGCCATCACTTCACCTGGAAAGCATCACGCACCTCCCGACCGGCGGACTGGCCACGCACACCGGCGGAAACCACGCGGTCGTCGAAGCCTACCGGCACGCCATCGCGACTAACTTCTTCACCGGCTCCGCGCTGGCCGCCGCGGCCTTTGCCGTGGTGCTGGCGCTGCCGGAAATGCCCCTGCGTCACAGCAACCGCGTGGCGGACGAGAATTCGTGACCGCGCGTAGGCTGCGCCGTGCGTTCTGCCGCAGGCCCGGTTCCGCCCGCGGACAAGGCATTGGCTGAGATAACAGGTAGCCGGG
>CAZZYY010000082.1:9418-12032 GCA_964658475.1 uncultured Candidatus Methylacidiphilales bacterium
CACGCGTCCGCGACTGACCGGCGCTCGGAGAGCGCCGGCTACCTGACGGAGCGCGGACCAACATCCGAAGGCAGTTCGCGTTGGCCCGAAACCGGAGCCACCGCGGTGGCAAAACCCGCTCGGAATAGAAAACGCATTTCCCCAACACCCCGATTAGCGAGAATGAGTCATGGAATGCTAATCGGGCGAAGGAATGCCGTTTTGCCGGTCGACCAGTCTAGCCGCCAGCCCTTCCTGAGCAAAGCGCAACGGCCACTTGGGCGGAACCAACGCACCGACGGTTTGAACTTTGGGAATCTCCACGTTCACGCAGATAGGCCGGATGTCTGATACAGGCCCGATCTTGATGAAAAGACATCCCACTTCAAAAGAAAGACTGGGCAGAACAGGATTCGAACCTGTGAAGGCAAAGCCAGAAGATTTACAGTCTTCCCCCGTTGGCCACTTGGGTATCTGCCCTGGAAGGGAAGGGCGAGCCTAGGGGATGCGCCGGTGGGCGGCAAGGAAAAGTGCGGCGCGTACGCTTGTCAGGACGGATGCTTTCGGAAAGAGTGGCGCATCATGACCAGGACCGCGGCATTCCTGAGTTGGCTGGGCGCACGGAAGTGGCGCCTGTTGCTGGTGTCGCTGGTGGCCTTGCTTGCCATCAGCCCCATTTCCGACGTTTACAACCGGGCGGATAATTTCATCACGCCCGTCGTCGCTCTGGTCGTCATGGCGGTCACGCTTTCCACGGGCTTGCGTCCGGTGACCACGATCGGCATGTCCCTGCTGACCTCCGGCTGGCTGGTCGTCAGTATCGTGACGGACGGGAGCGGGCTGTTCGCGGGGGCAAGCGTCACGGCGCCGTTGATGTTCCTGGTCATCGTGGCCCTGGTATTCGTGCTGCTGGCCCGGTGGCTGGCGGCGGTGAGCGCGATCAATGCCGAAGTGCTCTGCGCAGCGGTGTGTGGGTATCTGGTTCTCGGGATTTTCTGGACCGACCTCTACGCGCTGGTGGAGGCGTTCGACGCGCAGGCCATCGTCTCGGCTTACAAGACCAAGGCGGAGCATGCCGACCTGATTTTCTTCAGCTACAGCACGCTGACCACGAGCGGTTTTGGCGACCTGATTCCGCGCAACCCGGCTGCGCGGATGTGGAGCGTGCTCGAGGCGGTGACGGGCACGTTTTACAATGCGATCGTGATCGCGCGGTTTGTCTCGCTCTACGGTTTTCGCCCGCCCATCGGTCCGACCCAAGAGTCTAAGCCGGCGACAGGACCGTGAAAGGCGTGGCGAAGAGACCCTGGCCGAACTCGGCGTGAAATCGAGGGAGCAACGCTCCCGTATCCGCCCCTGACGCGGTGAGAGCAAAGACCGAGCTGCCGCTGCCGCTCATGAGCGACTCGAGCGTTTCCGGCTGCTCGCGCAACCAGGCCTTGGCGACAGGCAGCCACGGGTACTTCGAGAATGCGGGAGGCTCGAGGTCGTTGCGGCTGGTAAAATCGGCGAAGGTGCGGCCCGTTTCGCCCGGCTGCGGATGTTGCGCGTAGGTCTTGTAGGCCCACGGCGTGGAGACGCCGAAGCCGGGATGGACGAGCAGCCCCTGGTAGCTTTCGCGCAGCGTGACCGGCTCGATGATTTCGCCGCGGCCGCGGCAGACCGCCGGACGATGGTAGATGAAGAAGGGGACGTCGCTGCCGAGCCGCGCGGCGAGTTCCGCCAGCTGCGCATCCTCAGCGCGGGTGCCGGTCAGCTTGCGCAAGGCAAGGAGCACGGCCGCGGCGTCGCTGCTGCCACCGCCCAGACCGGCGCCGACGGGCACGGCTTTCTCCAGGTGGATGCGAACTCCGGTGGTGAGTCTGAATTCCTCCAGGAACAGCCGCGCGGCCTTGGTGGCAAGATTGTCCTTCGCGTCCGCCAGCGCGGGGTCCGAGCAGGTGAACTCGACGCCGGCGGGAATGAGATCGATCTCGAGCGTGTCGCCGAGGGAGATGGGGACCATCAGCGTTTCGAGCTCGTGGAAGCCGTCGGGCCGGCGGCCGGTGATGTGGAGATAGAGATTGATCTTGGCGGGAGCGGCCTGTTTCACTGCCCCGAGTAAAACCGGCAGGCCGATGACCGACAAACTGATTCTTGCCCTCGACGTGGATACCGGCGAGCAGGCGCTCGCGCTGGTGCGGCGCTTGCGCCCGTACCTGAGCCTGTTCAAGGTCGGGCTGCAGCTCTTCACGCGCGAGGGGCCCGAGTTCGTCCGCGCGCTGCGGGCCGAGGGCGTGGACCTGTTTCTCGACCTGAAGCTCCACGATATTCCCGCCACCGTGGCCCATGCGGTGCGCGCGGCGGTGGCGCTGGACGTGCGGTTTCTGACCATCCACGCCGGCGGCGGGTTGGAGATGATGCAGGCGGCGCAGGGCGCGACGCAGTGCACCCGCACCGAGATCCTGGCCGTGACGGTGCTGACCAGTCTGGACGACGGTGCCCTGCGCCAGATCGGCTTTGACCGCCCGGCAGGGGAGCAGGTGCTGCGTTTCGCCCGGCTGGCCGCGCTCGCGGGTGTGCCGGGGCTGGTGTGCTCACCGCACGAGATCGGGCTCATCCGCGAAGGCCTGCTCGAGCCGATCAAGCTCGTCAC
>CAZZYY010000083.1:0-516 GCA_964658475.1 uncultured Candidatus Methylacidiphilales bacterium
ATCAGCGCCGGCGTGCTCACGCCCTATGCGGGCGATTACGATTACTATCTCGAGAAATCGGGTGCGCTCTCGGAGAAATCGGGCCTGGTTGCGGGGGAGAAACTGACCGATAGCCGTCCGGCGGAGGCGACCGCGCCTGCCGGGGTCAAGACGGCCTCCACCGCGAAGACCAAGGAACAAAAGCGGCGCGAAGCCGAGGAGCGCCAGGCCGTTTCCGCCGCGCGCAAGAAGATCCAGGCGCGCGTGCAGGAGATCGAGCAGGCCATCGCCACCGCCGAGGCGCGCCATAAGCAAATCATCGCCGACATGGAAAAGCCCGAGACCTACGCCGACGGCAACGCCGCCGTCCGTCTCAACCGCGAACTCGTGGAGCAGACCGACCGCCTCGACAAGCTCAACGAAGATTGGGCGGACGCCAGCGCGGAGCTGGCGGCGATGAATCCCAAGCCGGAAAACGGCGCCAATGCCTAACCCCCCCCCGGGGGGGGCGGTATATACCGGTATCAGGTGTTACCA
>CAZZYY010000083.1:526-11995 GCA_964658475.1 uncultured Candidatus Methylacidiphilales bacterium
GTCCATGGCCGTCCATTCCCGTTCGAATGTCGGTCAGGATGGCAACTATCAAAGAACAGGAAGAGACGGCCATTATAACCCCTCTTCCCAAAAGGTGTTATCGCTGGAGGGCCTATTTGGCCTGCCTGGGCTAAAACTTTCGGTTCGACGCAGATTTTTGCGGACGGACGGTGCCCCCAGGCGGTGAAGTCACGGGGTTTGCTTTGCAGCGGCGCCATCTCCATCGCATGGTGCCGAGGGCTACCGGGATGCGGCTCTGGCTACCGGGTCGACTGTCTTCGACTTTAGCCGGCCTTCATCAACCGCCCGAACTCGCCCGGCAATGGCGAGATAAACCGCACTTCCTTTTTGCCGATGGGATGCGGAAAGCGCAGTTCGCTCGCGTGCAGCGCCACGCGCCGAATCGAGTTGGTCTGCGCGCCGTAGCGCTTGTCCCCCACGATGGGACAGCCGGCCTCACCCAACTGCACGCGAATCTGGTGCCGGCGGCCGGTTTCCAGCGTCAGCTCCAGCAACGCAAGGGCGCCGTTCCGTTTTTCCACGCGATAACGGGTCGCGGCGCGCCGGGTGTCGGGGCCTGCCGGGGCAACGCGCACGCGAAAGCGGTCCGACTCGTCCAGGTGCGAAATGAGCACGCCCGTCTCCAACGGAGGCGCGCCCTCGACCACCGCGCGATACTTCTTCACCACCGTCTCCCAATTCTCCTGCAGCGCGTTCTTCGCCGCCTCGGTTCGGGCGAAGACCATCAGGCCCGAGGTTTCCTGGTCGAGCCGATGCACGATCCACACCCGCTCGCGACCGCGTGGATTGCCGCGCCGCACGTGGGTCGTGAGTTGCGCGTAGGCGGTCGCCTCGGCTTCCGCATCGCTGGCGATGCTGCGAAGCCCCTCCGGTTTCTCGATCACGATGATCGCGTCATCCTCGTGGCGAATGAGGATGCCGCCGGCAAGGCGCGTATCGGGCGCGGTCTGCGGCCGGGCGCGGATTTCGACCATATCGCCAGGTTGCAGCGCATGATCAAACTGGGAGACTGCGCGGCCGTTTACTGTCACGCGGCGGTCGCTGAGCCACTCGCGCACCGTATTGCGCTTCGCCTCCGGCCAGGCGCCGAAGAGCCAGGGCAGCAGCGGCGCGGGCTGATCGACGCGACGAATCTCGGGCATGAGCGGGCCATCACATCCCGCCAGCGCCGCCTTGTCGAGACGCGGCTAAGAATTCGACTTCGCGGCGCGCGATAGCTACTCTCCTTCCTATGAGCCTGGGTCGCGTTCTTCTTTGCCTGTTACTTCCGCCGCTGGCCGTGCTGGATCGTGGCTGCGGCTCGATCGTTATCGTCTCACTGCTGACCTGCGTCGGTTGGGTGCCGGGCGTCATCGCCGCCATCGTCATCTGCCAGGGTCGCCGCTAGCCGCGCGGCGCTTGTTTCGCCCACGCCGCGGCGCTACCCTGCTTTCCGCCCGGGCTAGTGGCGAAATGGCAGACGCGCCAGATTTAGGTTCTGGTTCCGCAAGGAGTGGGGGTTCAAGTCCCTTCTAGCCCACCGCCTTCCACAACCGCCGTCGTGGCCCGGCTTCATGTAATTCTGGATGAACGCGGCGAAATCGCGTTGTATCTTGTCCCTCCATGACTCGAGAAGAACTTTTCCCCATGATCCAGGGCGCCGGGATGATTCCCGTGCCCGTGAGCCGCGAGGGCGATGCCGAGGAAGTCCTCAATTATTTCGAAGGCGACCTCCGCAACTTTCTGGTTGCCGCCAAGGCGATCGGTTCCACCGCCATGTTCGTGATGGAGCAGCCGCTGGAGGAGGACCACTTTTACTACCGGTACGAGGACGACCTCGAGGAGGACGAAGACGACGACGATGAAGATAAGGATAGCGCGGTCGACGAGATCGACCTATCCATCGTCCTGCCCTCGCTCTCCCGCTACAAGCGGCGGCTGGGCGAGACCTATTCCTTCTTCCTTATGGCCAAGGGCGGGGCGGACAACCTTTGCCTCTTCCATTACCCGGAGTGGGTGGACGATTTCGAGGACGAGGTCGAGCAGGCCGAGGGTCTGGCCATGCTGACGCGGCACCGCAAAAAGGGCTCGTAGCCGAGGCGCCGGACAGCCCGACCGGCCCGCCGCGCGCGTCCGGACGCCCGCCCAGGGGAGCGTTGCGACCTGGGGCGGGACTCTCGCCCGGGTAAAGCGGCGGCAGCGACCTGTACGATCGCCGCCACCGGAAAACGGAACTAGGCCTTGAGATGGCCCGAGACGTACTTGTTCATCTCGAACATCGTGACCTGCTTCTTGCCGTCGAAGATCGCCTTCAGCGTCTCGTCGGCGTTGATCTTGGTGCGCTCCTTCTTGTCCTGGAGGCCGTTCTTCTTGATGTAGGCCCAGAGCTTGGAGACGATTTCGGTGCGGGGCAGCGGCTTTGCGCCGACAACGGCGGCCAGCTTTTCGTCCGGGTTGACGGGCTTGAGGAAGGCGGCGTTGGGTTTGCGTTTGGTGGTTTTGGTTTTGGTTGCCATGGGTTCTTGCTAGCGCTCCACAACCTCTTGGCAACACTTTTTCTCCTCTGAAAAATGCCATTTTTCGCTCGACAGACTGCCGTTGCCCCGTGCGCAGCTTTGGCGTATAGTAGCGGAGCGATGAAAACGGTCCGCGCGCTAATCCGCTGCAGTGTCCTGCTCGGTGCCAGCCTTATCCTGGTCCGGGCCGACGGCGGGAGCGCCGCCGCCCCGGCTCCCGCGCCCGCCTCCAAGCCGTCCAGTCCGACCGGTCCATGGCTGATGTGGGCGCCGCCCCAACGGCCAGAGACGGGCGACGCGCCGGAATGGAACGGTGCCACGGGCAGCGGCGTGGGTGAAGGTGGCAGCAGCGAGACAGACACCGCCGCGCCGGAAAACGCCGAGCGCGTGGCGGAGCAAACCTACGCGATCAACCAGGAAAGACTCCAGCACCCGGAGGACGAGGCCTCCTTCAACCAGACGGCGAAGCAGCAGGCATACGACGACGACTGGATGCTGCGCAACTACACCGACCAGTTGAAGAAACGTCATCTCGAGAAGTCCGATTTTAAAAACCCCTACCTTGTGCCCGATCCGCTGGATCAATCCAAAAACGGGCTGAGCAGCGATCCGCTGGCCGACCCTCCTGAAACAAAAAAGACGCGGCCTGCCGGAATGCGTCCGGGACTCGACGTCACCAGCACGCTCACCCCGACGAAGCCGCTGACCTCCGCGGCCTTTCAGCCCCTGCTGGCGCCCCTCGCTTCCGGCGCCACGGCGAACCGTCTTGATGCCACGGAAGGCCTCACCGACGATGACACGGGGAATGCGAGCGCCTCGCTTCTGCCCGTGCCGAACGCCGGGGCGACGGTAGCTCCGGCCAATTCGAACGACGGTTCGGTGGCATCGCTGCTCGACGTGCCTGGCCTTACCGCGGCGTCGCAGGGCGGGCTGCGCAGCGCGGGAATCGACCTGGACGATTCCGGCCTGGGAGCCAGCAACCGCGCCCGTCCGATCGACGATTTTGTCCTCCCGACCGCGCGGGGCAGTGATGTGAGCGAGTTCTTCAAAAAACAGGCGGAGGCCCTGGCGCCGCCGACCGTGGCCGGCACTCTTCCCATCGTGGCGGTGCCGGTCAAGCCGCGCCTGATAGTTGATCCCGAACCCGTGGCCAAGCCGGTCATTTCGGGCCTCCGGACCCACGTGGACGATCCGTTCGATATCCTGCAGCGCTAGCGGCTCGCCATCCGGGCCGTCAGGAGGACGAGCCGGAGGAGATGGGCGGTGTGGCCTGCGCCGGCCGCGCGGGCACTGAGCTGGAGTCGGTGTTCATGCCGGCCGTCAGGTACTGCGTCAGGCCGTCCCCGCGCAGGTTGGGCGGGATCAGCGTGACGTTTACCTGGCCCTCGAGCATCTTCTGGTTTTCCAGGATCTCGAACATGATCTGGGCGACTTCCGGGTCCTGCGCGATGGTCTCAAGCGCGTTGCCGACGATGGAAGGCCGCATCGCGGCCGCCTTCGCAAACTGGACCGCCGCCTGCCGCTCCGCCGTGCTGGCGATGAGGTTCACCTGATTGGTGCCGTCCTGCCGGATCGCGGAGGTGACCTGCCGCAGCCGATTGACGACCTTCTGCTCGATCTGCTGGATCATGTTCCCGTCGCGGAAATGGACCTTGCGGATGTAAACCGAACCGAGGGAAAAGCCCCATTCCTTCGATTTCTCGCTCACTTCCTCGCGCACGAGATTGCTCATGGTATGCCGGTCCTCGAGCATGTTGCTGAGCTTCATGTTGCTCAGATTGCGCACCGTCGCGTTGCCCACGTTGGCCCGCAGCGAGCCGCGCGGATCGGCGTTCTTGAACATGTAGGCCACCGGGTCGCTGATCCACATCTCGTACCAGACGCCGATGCCCATGGGCGCGCCTTCCTCGGAGTTCACCGCCTGGCTGCGCAGGTATTCCTGGTCCAGCCGCAGGTCGATCTCGTGCACGTCGCCGGCGAAGTTGACCAGCAGCGCGCGCCAGCCCAGCGACTGGATGGGAAAATGCAGCCCCGGCTCAGTGATGACCAGGCGCACCCGGCCAAACAGGACGTAAACGAGGCAGCGCCGCTCCTCCACGATGATGTAGAGCCCAAGCTGCCGCAGGATCAGCAGCAGCGTGGGCATCGCCACCATGCAGCCGATGAAGACGAGAAACGCCACCAGGCCGGTGGTGACCAGGCCCCCGGCGAAAAGGCCGGTCACGCTGACGGCGTCCGGGTTCATTGTTTCATCTCCAGAATGATGTGGGACGCCCGGGAGTAGAGCGCGAGCCGGATGTTGCGCAGGTAGAGCGGCAGGGCGCCGGGCCCGTTCTTGCGCAGCTCGCCGAGTTGCGCCGCGAGCCAGTTCAGCGGCTCGACCTCCGCCTGTGCCTTGAGCGTCTCGATGTCCACCGCACGCTTCGACTGCACGATGCGCTGGTCGGCCGAGGCCTGCGCCAGGCTGATGCTGGAGGAGACTTCATTGTGCGCCGTGTTGATCGCGGCCAGCGCCGACTCGACCTCCGGCGGCGGGTCGATGCTGGTGATGAGCGCGGCGTCGAGCCGGATGCCGTAGCGCGCGGCGGAGGTGACGCATTCCTGGTCCATCTGCTCGTTGAGCGCGCGCAGGTTCTTGCGCAGGTCGTTGATCGAGATGCCCTGCACCACCGCGGGCTCCATCGTGCTGCCGGGCACCTCCGCGCCGATCACCATGGGCGGCGCCTCGAAGTTGGCAATGCGCTCGCGCAGGATGGAAATGAAGTAGCCCATCACGTGCGCGATCGGGTTCTTCACCGCGAAGAGCGTGGCGTAGAGATTGCGCTCCGAGACGGTGTAGCGCAACTGGCCCATGAGGCCGGTGTTGAGCTGGTCCTTCGTCACCGCCTCCAGCACCGTGTTGTTGCTGTTCGCGCGCGGGCTTTCGGGATCGAACGCGATGTTGAGCGTCTGCGTCGCCACCGTGATCTTGTAGACGCGCTGCCACGGCATCTTGAAGTAGGGCCCGCCCGGCTGGATGACGCGCAGCTGCGGATACGCGTAGCGCTGCTTCTCGACATCGGTGAGGTTTTCCGCGATGGGATCGTCCAGGGTCGTGCCGGCCAGCCGCTCCGCCCGCCCGCACGTGGTGACGACCGCGCGCTCATTCTGGTCGACCGTGTAGATGCCGGTGATCACGATCTTGACCACAAGATAGGCCAGGAACCCCAGCACGAATCCCACGGTGATCGCCATGGAGCTAGTTAAAAGCGGCGCCGCCGGAACGCGAGTTCTTTCCCCCTCACCGGCGCCCCTAGCGGCGGTTATGACCGTCGAATTCCTCGGCGCAACGCGCCGCCACCCTCGCCCCGGGCTCACGTGCGAATACCTTTCGCTCCGCGACGTTGGGCGCGGGGAGATGCAACGGTTATAGACCGCCCTGCCCTGTAGAAATCTCCAGTATTGGACCTTCAGTCTCACCGGGATCGGTCCGATGGTGGAATGATCGGTAGCCGGCGCTCGGAGAGCGCCGGCTACCTGGCTGAGCGCGGACCAAACCTCCAGATCGCTCGCGTCGTCCCGAGGCCGGAGCCACCGGAGCGGCAAAGTTCGTCCGGACCAGGAAAGCATTTCCGCAACGCGCGCCATCCTGGCCGCCGGCGATCCGTGATCTTTTCGACTGAGCGAGCGCCTCTCCAGCACAAGGGCTTACGCCCCCCCGAGCTTGAACGCATCGTGCGCCACTTGCATGGCGCGCGGGCCTTCCATCTCGTCGATGATGACCGAGATCTTGATCTCGCTGGTGGAAATCATCTGGATGTTGATGCCCGCCTGCGCCAGCGCCTGGAAAAGGGCGGCTGCCACACCGGTGTGCGAGCGCATGCCGATGCCCACGACGGAGAGCTTGCTGATCCCGCCCTTGGCCGTGTGGCTGCGCGCGCCGATCAGCTTGGCCTGCGCCTCGATCACCTGGCGCGCGGCGGGCAGGTCGTCCTGCGTCAGGGTGAAGGTCATGTCGGTCGTGCCGTCGGTGGCGATGTTCTGCACGATCATGTCCACGTTCGTGCCCGCGGCGGCCAGCGCGGAGAAGATGCCCGCGGCCACGCCCGGCTTGTCCGGCACGCCGAGGATGGTCACCTTCGCCTGATTTTTATCGAGGCTGACGCCCCGCAGTACCACGTCTTCCATTTTCGCATGCTCCTCTCGCACGAGGGTCCCGGGATTCTGGTTGAAGCTGGAGCGGACCACGAACTCCACCTTGAATTTTTTCGCGAACTCGACCGAGCGCGCCTGCATCACCTTGGCGCCCAGGCTGGCGAGCTCGAGCATTTCGTCATAGGAAATCTCGTCGATCTTGCGCGCGTTTTTCACGATGCGCGGGTCGGCCGTGTAGACGCCGTCGACGTCGGTGTAGATTTCGCACCGGTCGGCCTTCAGCGCCGCGGCCAGCGCGATCGCGGTGAGGTCCGACCCGCCGCGGCCGAGCGTGGTGATGTGCCCGGCCTCGTTCTGGCCCTGGAACCCCGCGACGATGACGACGTGCCCGCTGTCAAGGTGCTCAAAAACCCGCTTGGGCGAGATGTTGGCGATTTTCGCCTTGGTGTGGAGCTTGTCGGTGACAATGCCGGCCATGCCGCCGGTGAGCGACACGGCTTTGAGCCCAAGACGGTGCAGCGCCATGGCCGTCAGCGCGATGGTCTGCTGCTCGCCCGTGGCCAGCAGCATGTCCATCTCGCGCTTGTCCGGCTCGTCCGTCACCGCTCGCGCCAGCTTGATCAACCCGTCCGTCACGCCGGACATGGCCGAGACCACCACCACGATCCGGTCCCCCGCCCTGACATGCTCCGCCACCCGTGCGGCCACCGCCGTGATGCGCTCGGGATTGCCGACGGACGTGCCGCCGTATTTCTGAACAAGGAAGGCCATGGGGAAAGGGAGCGAGCTTAGGAAGGCGGGCCGGGAAAGACAATCCTGCTCAGGGCGCAGCGAACTACTGGGAAGGAAGCGGTCCGTCGGTCGTCAATTGCGTGTAGGTCTGCGTGCCCCAATCGGCATTCTCGCGATGACGTTTGTCACGAAAGCCTTTCCGCAGCGCGCGCCATCCTACCGCCGGCGATCCGCGATCTTCTCTGCCGAGCACGTCCTGCGCTACAGCTTCGGCACGGCGGCCAGCAGCTTGCGCGTGTAGTCGTGCTGCGGATTCTCGTAGATCGCCTCGGCTGAGGCCGCTTCGACGATCTTGCCTTGGTTCATGACGAGCACGTAGTCGCTGATGTGCTCGACCACCGCGAGGTCGTGCGCGATGAAGAGATACGTCAGCCCGAGTTCCTCCTGCAAATCCTGCAGCAGGTTGACGATCTGCGCCTGCACGGAGACGTCGAGCGCACTGACCGGCTCGTCGCAGACGATGAATTCCGGCCCGACCGCGAGAGCGCGGGCGATGCCGATGCGCTGGCGCTGACCGCCGCTGAACTCGTGCGGGTAGCGGTCAAGATGCTCCGGCTGCAGCCCGACCTGCTGGAGCAGACCGGCCACCCGCTCGCGCCGGTCGGCGCGCGACATCTGCGGAAAATGAATCTCCAGCGCCTCACCCACGATCTCGAAGATCGACAGCCGCGGATTGAGCGAGTTGTACGGGTCCTGAAAGATGATCTGGATTTTTTTCCGGTAGGGCCAAAAGGCGCGGGGGCCCAGGTCCGAGATGACCTTTCCCTCGTACTTGATCGCCCCGGCCGTCGGCTCGTTCAGGCGGATGATCGCCCGGCCGAGGGTGGTCTTGCCGCTGCCGCTTTCGCCCACCAGCCCGACCGTCTCGCCGCGCTTGACCGTAAAGGAGACGTCATCCACCGCCTTGACCTCGCCCACGCGATGACGAAAAACGCCGCCCAGGATCGGGAAGTAGACCTTGAGGTGCTCGACCTCGAGAATGGGCGCGGCGTCAGCGGATCCCGGCATAATCGATGACCTTGAGGCGGCGTTGCTTCTGGCCGAGCTTCGGCACGCATTCGATCAGCGCCCGGGTGTACGGATGCTGCGGGTTCCGCAGCACCTCGGCGGTCGGGCCGCTCTCGACGATCTTGCCCCGGAACATGACGACGACGCGGTCGGCAAAGTCGGAGACGAGGCCGAAATTGTGGGTGATGAGCAGGATGGCCATGTTGGTCTTGGCCTTGAGCTCGCGCAGGAGATCCATGATCTGCTTCTGGATGGTGACGTCGAGCGCGGTGGTCGGCTCGTCGGCCACGAGCAAACTGGGCTGGCAGGCCAGTGCCATCGCGATCATCACGCGCTGCTGCATGCCGCCCGAAAGTTGGTGAGGATAATCGCCAAGCCGCGTGGCCGCGTCGCGGATGCCGACCAGATCCAGCGCGCGCACGATCTCGCCCCGCACGTCGCGCACCTCGGGCCGGTGCAGCTCGATCGCCTCGCGGATCTGGTACTCGATGGTGAAGACCGGGTTGAGCGAGGAAGCCGGTTCCTGAAAGATGTAGGCGATCTGCTTGCCGCGCAGCGCGCGCAACTCGGCGGGCGGCATGGTCATGACCTCGCGGCCTTGGAAGTGGATCGAGCCGGAAACATAGCGCGCGGGCGGCGTGGCCAGCAGCCGCGTCAGCGCCAGCGCGGTCACGCTTTTGCCGCTGCCGCTCTCGCCCACCACGGCGATGGTCTCGCCCGCGGCCATGGAAAAGGAGACGCCATCGACCGCCTTCACCGGCGCGTCGGCCGGGCCGAACTCGATGGCGAGATTCTCGACGCGCAGGAAGGTGTCGCTCATTTGATCCGCAGGCGGGGATCGACCGCGTCGCGCAGCCCCTCCCCGACGAAGTTGTACGACATGATGGTGACGAGCATGACGACGCCCGGGAAAAACGCCAGCCACCAGGCGAAGTCGATGTAGCGGCGGCCCTCCGAAATCAGGTCACCCCACGAAGGCGTCGGCGCCTGCATGCCGAAGCCGAGGAAGCTCAGGCTCGATTCCAGGAGAATGGCCGAGGCGACGCCGAAGGTCGCGGTGACCAGGATGGGCCCGAGCGAGTTGGGCAGCAGGTGCCGCAGGATGACGCGCAAGTCCCCCGCGCCGAGCGCCTGCGCGGCCTGCGGAAAGGATTGGCCGCCCAGGCGGAGGAACTCGCCGCGCACGAGGCGCGCCGTGCCGGTCCAGCCGGTCAGACCAATGACGACCATGATCACCGTCATGTTATTCTGCGCGTCGGAAAGCCCGATGATGACGAGGATCAGCAGCAGCGAGGGAAAGCATTCCATGATCTCGATGGAGCGGCAGATGGCGATATCGACCCACCGCCGGTAATAGCCGGCGAGGGCGCCCAGCGTCACGCCGACGAGCAGCGCGATGCACTGCGAGACGAAGCCGATGGCCAGCGACGTCCGCGCGCCGTGCAGGATGCGCGCCGCCACGTCCCGGCCAGTCGAGTCGGTGCCGCAAAGATGTTTCCAGCTCGGCCCGACGAGCGCGTCCGGCGAGCTTTCCAGCGGCGACCAGGCAATGGGCGGCATGAGCTTGAAGGCCGCCGGCCGCGTCCGGTCGTTGGTGACGTCGTTGTAGGAATGTGTGAAGAGCAGCGCGATCTGCGCGAAGACGATGACGCCCACCACGATGAGCAGCCCGCGCTGCGGCTGGCGGAAGAGCGGTCCGCGAAACGCGTAGATGAGCCCGGCCAGTGGCACGTCGATGAGGAAGCGCCACTCAATCGGCTCCAGGCTGCGGAAGATGGGGAAGCTAACCTGACCATCGGCCACGCGGATAATGGCGTGGTTGTTGGCCAGGAACGGTGCGAGGGCTGCGACGACGAACGCGGCGATGATGAGCCGCAGCCCGGTCAGCGCGATGACGTCGCGGGAAAAGCGGCGGCTGAGCCTCTGGGTGTAGGATTCGTCGGCCGGCGGGTTCATTCGTAACGGATGCGCGGGTCGACCAGCACGTAAAGGATGTCGGCCAGCAGGTAGCCGAAGAGCGTGATGACCGCGGAGATGGTGACCACGCCCATGATGACGAATTGGTCCCGCGCCTCGATGCTCTGGAAAACGAGCTGGCCCATGCCGGGCAGGGTGAAGATTTCCTCGATGATGATGGTGCCGCCGATCAGGCTCGGCAGCTCCATGGCGAAGACGGTCACGATCGGGATGAGGGCGTTGCGCAGAGCCTGCACGAAGATGACGCGCCGTTCCGACAGGCCCTTCGCCCGCGCGGTGCGCAAAAAATCCTGGCCGAGCACCTCGAGCATGGAAACGCGCGTATAGCGCGAGATGGAGGCGAGCGAGCCATAGGTCAGGCAGATGATGGGCAGGATCATGTGCCTGGCGCGGTCCCACACCCAGGCCGGCGTGCTCATTTCCGACGCGTCGATGGAATTTGCCCCGTACATCGGCAGCAGGTTCAGGTAATCGCCGCCGGCCACGAGGAGGATGAGCGCGAGTGCGGCCACGAAGGTCGGGATGGAATAGAGCAGGAAGACGACGAAGCTGATGGCCCGGTCGGTTAGCTGCCCGCGCCGCAAGGCCGCGGCGATGCCGACGGGCACGGCAATCAGGTAGGAGAGGACAAGCGCCGAGCCGGTCAGGCTGACGGAAAGCCCGAGGCGCTCGCGAATCTTCGCCACCACCGGCCGGTGATCGACGAGCGACTGGCCGAAGTCGAGATGCGCCAGCTTGACCAGCCAGTCGCCGTAAGCGGTGAGCGGATCCTTGTCGAGGCCGTAGAGCTTGATCGTCTGCTCGCGCACCTCGGCGGTCATGGCATGGCCGCCGTTCTCACCCGTCTGGCCCTTGATCAACGCGGCGTTGCCGGGCGCGAGCCGGATGAGCAGGAAGGTCAGCAGCGTGATGCCGAACAAGGTGGGGATGACCAGCAGCAGGCGGCGCAGGATGTACGTGGTCATGAAACGGGCGCTCTACTATTTGTCGGGCCGGGAATTTGTCGAGGCTGGGGTGCGGAGCGCCCATGCACCAGGTAGCC
>CAZZYY010000084.1:0-11723 GCA_964658475.1 uncultured Candidatus Methylacidiphilales bacterium
CCGAGCGCCGGTCCGAGTAGAACACGCGTCCGCAACCGACCGGCGCTCTCCGAGCGCCGGCTACCTGACCAAGCGCAGGCAACCCCGCAGGTGGCCGGCGTCAGCCCTATGCCGGCTCCTGCAGCTCCCCGAAGGCTACCGGCGTCCGCTCAGAAGTGAGGCAAGCCCGCCTTCGTAGAACTGCACGATGCGGGGCAGGTCGTCCGAGAAGGTGGGATATGAGGTGGCGATGCACGCGGTGTCCTCGATGATGGTTTCGCCCCGAGCGAAGAGGCCGAGCACCGCGCAGGCCATGGCGATGCGATGATCGCCGCGACTGTTGACCCGCGCGCCCTTCAGCGCCGCGCCGCCATGGACGGTCATCCCGTCCTCGTGCTCTTCGACCTCGACGCCGAAGGCGCGGAGATTGTGGGCCATGGCCTCGATGCGGTCGGTTTCCTTCACGCGCAGCTCGCGCGCATCGCGGATCTCGGTCTTGCCCTCGGCCAGCGCGCCGGCCACGGCGATGACCGGCAGCTCGTCGATCACGTTGGCGATCTCGGCTCCGTCGACCCGGGTGCCGCGCAGCTTGCGGCCCTGCACGCTGAGCACGCCGACCGGCTCGGCCGAGTTGCCGGAAATCATCTGGTTGAAATGGGCGCCCATGCGCAGCAGCACGCCGATCAGCCCGGTGCGCGTGTCGTTCATGCCCAGGTTGGTGAGCGTGAGGCTCGAGCCGGGCAGCGCCGCCGCGGCCGTGATCCAGAAGGCGGCGGAGGAGAAGTCGCCGGGCACGTGGAAATCGTGCGCATGCAGGCGCGAGCCGCCGCGCACGCGGATGACGCGGCCCTTGCCGTCCTCCGTCGGGCCGATGACGGGCGGCACATGAAAGTGGGCGAGCAGGCGCTCGGTGTGATCGCGCGTGGCGGTCGGCTCGGTCACGCTGGTGGTTCCCTGCGCGAAGAGACCGGCGAGGAGAATGCACGACTTCAGCTGGGCGCTCGCGACGGGCAGGGTGTAGTCGATGCCCGTCAGCGGCCCGCCCTCGATTTCGAGCGGCGCAGTGTGCTTGTCACCCCGGCCTTGGATTTTCGCGCCCATCTGCCGCAGCGGATCGACGATGCGCTTCATCGGGCGGCTGGAAAGCGACGCGTCGCCGATGAGGCGGCTCTTGAACGGCTGTGCGGCCAGCACGCCGGCGATGAGGCGCATGGCCGTGCCGGAGTTGCCGCACTCGATCGGCTCGAGCGGCGGCTGGAGTTTGCCGCCGGTGCCGTGCACGCGCAGCTCGGTGTCGGACAGCACCTCGATGACGCAGCCCATGGCCTGGAGCGCGCGCATGGTGCAGAGGCAATCCTCGCCGGGCAGGAAGCCGGTGATGTTGGTCGTGCCGTCGGCCAGCGCGGCAAAGAGTACCGCGCGGTGCGACAGGCTCTTGTCGCCCGGGACGGAGATTTCGCCATGGATATGGCGCACCTGGCGGACGGAAAGGATGGAAGTGGAACGGCTCATGAACGGGTGACGGACGGCTTCTTCTCGATCAACTGCGAACGCACACTCTGCGCGTTTTCCAGGAGTTTGAACAATTCGGATTTTGCGGCGGGGGTTGCCTGATGGAAAAGCCGCTCGATTTTGCCGAGTTGATCCGCCCAGGCCGCGCACTGGCGGCCCAGCGCCTCGCGATTGGCCCAGAGGATCTCGATCCAGAGGTCGGGAGAACCCGAGGCCACGCGGGTGGTGTCGCGAAATCCGCCGCCGGCCAGCGGCAGGCTGGCCGGGTTGGCGTGAGCGACGAGCAGCGCGGCCATGAGATGCGGGACATGGCTGACGTCCGCCACCGCCAGATCGTGCTGTTCCGGCGCCAGCGTGAAGACCCGGGCTCCGAGCGAGCGCCAGAAGTCCGCGGCTCGCTCGGCCGCGCCCGCAGCGGTCTCCGCTGTCGGCGTGACGATGACGGCGGCGTTCTCAAACAGATCGGGCCGGGCGGCGACGAAGCCGCTCTGTTCGCTCCCGGCCATGGGGTGGCTGCCGACCCAGAGGGCGCGGCCGGCGAGCAGCGGCGCAAGCGCGGCGTCCACGCTGCCCTTCACGCTGCCCACATCGGTCACGAGCGCGCCGGGCTTGAGCGCCCCGCGGAATTCCTCGACGAGCGCTGGCATGGCCTCGATCGGGACGCAGAGGACCACCACATCGGCCTCGCGCACGGCTTCGCTCGGGTTGGTCGAGAGTTCCGCGTCGATGCCCGCAATGCGAATTTCATCCAGCGCCCGCGGCGAGCGCGCATAGATGGTGAGGCGATTGGCCAGGGCGCGATCGGCCAGCGCCAGCGCCAGCGAGCCGCCGATCAGGCCGGGCCCGAGAATGGCCACCGTCCCGAAATTCATGAGGCAAATGGCGCAGGCGGGGACGGCGGCGCAGGGACAGCCTGGGGCGCGACCCGCAGAGGTTGCGTCTCCGCCAGCGGGGAACTGGGGGAGTGGGCCGTAATCGCGCGGGTGGTGGTAAACGGATTGGAGTTCGCCTCGTCGCCGGGCTGACCCGCTTCCGGCTGGGCCGGCTCCAGCGGCCGGGGGATCACCGAAGGGGTCGGTCGCGTGAAGGCGACCAGACCCTCGAGCGCGCCGGGCAACTCGGCCAGGAAACGCGCGTTCTGCTCCGGCGTGCCGACGCTGACGCGGATGTATTCCGGCAGCCGGTAACTGACCATGGAGCGTACGATGATGCCCTTTTTCATCAGGCGCTGGAAGACCTCGCCCCCGTTGCCCACGTGCACAAGGACAAAGTTGGCGGCGGACGGGACGTAGCGCAGGCCCATCTGCGAGAAACTTTCTTCAAGCAGCGCACGGCCCTCGTCGGTGATGGCCTTTGTGCGCTGCTGGTGCTCGAGGTCGGCCAGCCCGGCGATCGCCCCGGCCTGCGCGATGGAGTTGGCGTTGAACGGCTGGCGCGCGCGCTGGAGCAAATCCGCGATCTCCGCCGAGGCGAGTCCGTAGCCGATGCGCAGCCCGGCCAGCCCTTGGATTTTCGAGAACGTACGCATGAGCACCACACGCTCGCCCGCCTTGACCCGCGCGACCGTGTCCGGCGCATCGTCCAGAAACTCGTAATAAGCCTCGTCCAGCACGGCGACAACGTGCGAAGGCAGCGCGCGCAGGAACTCGTCCAGCGCGGCATTGGTCACGCGCGTGCCGGTCGGGTTGTTTGGGCTGGCCAGGA
The DNA here is from genome assembly GCA_964658475.1 of uncultured Candidatus Methylacidiphilales bacterium. GTDB lineage: Bacteria > Verrucomicrobiota > Verrucomicrobiia > Methylacidiphilales > UBA1321 > JABDGH01. The sequence goes on from CAZZYY010000084.1 coordinate 3,196, forward strand.
AGATGAGGCGCGTCTGCGGTGTGATGGCGCGCAGCATGGCGGGCAGGTCGGGCGTGAAGTCGGCGTCCGGCACCTCGATCACGCGCACGCCGAAAAGCTGCGCCATGAGTGCGTAGACAGCAAAAGCGTTGCGCGCCGAGACGATCTCGTGGATGCCCGGTCGCGTGAAGGTGTGGAAGAGCAGCTCGATGATCTCGTTGGAGCCGTTGCCCAGCACCACGTTTTCCCGCCCCAGGCCGAAATGCTGCGCGATCGCGTTGCGCAGGTGAAAGCCGCCGCCGTCCGGATAGAAATGGGCCTTGGGCAGCGCCTCGCGCATGGCCTCGACCGCGCGCGGCGAGGGCCCGAGCGGGTTCTCGTTGGAAGCTAGCTTAATGATCGCGCCGGGATCCAGCCCCAGCTCGCGCGCGACATCGTCCACCGGCTTGCCCGGCTCGTACGGCACCAAGTCCAACAGCTCACGATTCGCAATATCCCGGACGGAAAGCATCCCTTCATGATGCGTCAGGAGCGGCGCATTGTCGAGAATCAGGCTGATCGAAGGGGCAATCCCGTCGAAAGCAAATGCCGAAAGATTGGGGTAAAAGGGACGGACAGGGTGGCTGGAGCCGGGATCGAACCGGCGACACGCGGATTTTCAGTCCGCTGCTCTACCAGCTGAGCTATCCAGCCAATTGGAGAGGCCGACCAGTTTGCGGGCCTTGCCCGCGTTGGCAAGCGGATTCATGGCGGGACACGGATCGCGGCCAACCATGGCAGGCGACCGCGACACGGAAGACGGCTAGTGGGCGCAGTTCGTGCAGCTGCTGGAGTCGCTCTTGTGCGAGCCTTGCGAGCTGGAGCTATTCGACTGGGCGGAGTCGCTTGCGCTTGTGGTGCTCTGATCCTGATGCGTCGGATTGGTTCCCTCGGTACCTTGCGCACCGGGGCTGCTGTTTTTCTCGGCGGAATCGGCCAGGCCGCGCGGTGCCGACCAGCAAGCCAGAACCAAGCTCAGGGAGACAACGGGCAAAAAAGATTTGATCATAGGTAAATAGGCTGTGCAGTCATCATGCCAGCCGGCAAACGCGGCGTTTCGCCTCTCACAGAGATTAAACCATCGTCGCTTTCTGCAAGGCCTGGAATGGAATCCGCAGGGCAAATGCGAAACCTTCGGAGACCTGCTCAGGCGCACCTGCGTCGGCAGCGTGACAAATTAGTTGCAGTTTCGCCATATGTTCGTCACAAAGCGTGCGCAGTTTCGCGGCGTGTCCGGGAGGCGTGGGGGTGGGAGTCCTCAGCTAGGCCCGGCGGGATTCAACTGGGAGAAGGAATGACAACACGTTTGACGATTTTGGGTTTGGTGGCGCTTTGTTGCGCCGCGATCATGGTTCCGGCGCCGGTGCGTGCGCAGACCGACAGTGCGCTCCTTGATGCGCTGGTGAAGAAGGGCGTCCTGTCCGACCAGGAGGCCGAGGACATCCGCTCTGACGAGGAAAAGGACTATTCCTCCACCGCGGCGAGCAAGATCAACCTCAGCACCTCGATCAAGACGATCACGTTCTACGGCGATCTGCGCCTGCGCTACGAGCTGCGCGATGGCACGACGCCCTCGGGCATCACGGGCCAGGGTGGAACGATTTCAGGAGCCGGAAGCCAGGATCGGAACGCCTGGCGGTATCGGCTGCGTTTTGGCTTTAAGGGCGATCTCTTCGACAACTGGTTCTACGGCGTCCGCGTGGCGACGAATCCCTACTATAACCGTTCGGGCAACGTGACCTTCGGGCATAGCGACAACGCCGGTCCGTTCGGCAAGGGCTATAGCCTGCTGGCCGTCGACCAGGTTTATCTCGGCTGGAAGCCGACTGCGGACCTCACCCTGGAAGGCGGCCAGTTTATCAATCCGCTCTACACCACCAGCCTGGTCTGGGACGATAATATCAATCCCGTGGGCGCGGCGGAGCTGTATGACCATACCTTCAGCAACGGCCTGGAAGTCTTTGGCACCTTGGGTCAATACCTGATCAGCGCCGCTTCCGGCAACGGTATCACCAACACGCTGACCGGCTCCGCTCCGACCGCAACGAATCCGAACTATAACTTCGGGAACACCTTCATGTTCGCGGAGCAGGTCGGGTTCAAGTACAAGTTCGACGACAATACCTCCTTCAAGGCGGCGGCGACCATGTACGAGTACACGGGCCAGAATGCCAACTACGACACGAGCGTGGCCACCAACTATAGCAGCAGTCCCCTCGTCCTGAGCGGTAGCACCCAAAGCCCCAGCTTCTACGACGGTCCCTTCGTGGGAGCGGCGGCGCCGTTTACCACGAACGTGACCGGCGAGAACGACCTGCTGATTGCCGAGGTGCCGATGGAGTTCGACTTCAAGGCTTGGAACATTCCGATGCGGGCCTTTGCGGATGTCGCCTACAATCTGCTGGGCCAGGAGCGGGCTGATGATGCGCGCGCGGCTCTATCTCAGGGCAACCTGGCCGGCGTCACGCCGGGCGCGGGCACCGGCCCCGGCGTCGCTCCCACCCTCGCCCAGCTGCAGGCTTCTCCCACGGGCCAGGGCGTGCTCACCTCGGGCAAGGGCTTCGAGGACGATTTGGCCTACCAAGTCGGCTTCGAGGCCGGCCAGCTGAAGAAGAAGGGCGACTGGCAGACGCGCCTCTACTGGCAGAGCATCGGCTACTACGCGCTCGACCCCAACCTGATCGACGCGGACATCTTCAACGCCGCGACGAACATGCAGGGCATCGTGGTTTCCGGCAGCTACAACTGGACCGATGGCTTGAGCTCGACCTTGCGCTATGCGCACGGCAGCCCGGTCAACGGCCATCTGGCAACCCCGAACGTCGGGCAGGACCTGACGCTCGGCGACATCAAGGAGTACAATCTCTTTCAGGCCGACCTGATGTGGAAGTTCTAGGTTCATGATGGTGTAGATCCGCGGGAATTTCCCGGGGGCACTGATTCGGCCGATCCTTCACCGGGATCGGCCGAATTCGTTTTCAGGCCGGCTCGCAGGCGGAGGGTCGCCGACGCGCGGTCGAAGGCGAACGGCCGAAGTCGCGCGAGGGAAGCGCGCAAGCGACGAAGAAACCGCGCTGCGCGGCGAGAACTCGCGAACGGCGGGCTACTCGACGTAACGGGTGAACGGAACGGTTTGGGACCGCCGGATCACTTCGTCCACGTCGAGAAACATGCGCGCTGTTTCCGAGTTGCTCTTGCCGCGCTTGGCCGTGTCCCGCTTGGAGGCGGTGACTTTAGTCTGGGCGCGAGGCTTGGAATCCATCGGCGCGCTTTCCAGCAGGAGAAATGCCAAGATAAATAGTTGATATGGATTAGGAGGTAAACAGCTCGAAGAAGCCCATGCGTAAACCGTGCAGAATCTGGGTTCAACCCGCCTTGTTACGGGCGGGCTGGCAAAAAGTCAGGCCGGTCTCGCCATACGCGCGGTGGCGTAACACCTTCCAATCGGCCGTGCCCTCCAGATGCTGCTCAGCAAAATGTTCCCAAATAATGGTTCCATTTGCGCAGAGTCGCTGCGCCATTCTCGCCAGCAGCGGGTGCGGGTTGAGCGTTCCTCTCACCTTATCGTACGGCGGGTCGGCGAAAATGAGGTCGAACGGCTCGCCCGGCTCGGCCAAGTAGGCCAGCGCGTCGCCCTGCCGCACCTCGCCGCCGTCCAGCCGGCAGTGGCGCAGGTTCTCGCGAATGCACTCGACCGCCTCCCGGTTCTGTTCCACGAAGACCGCTCGCGCCGCGCCGCGGCTCAGCGCCTCGATGCCGATGGAGCCGGTGCCCGCGTAGAGATCGAGCACGCGCGCGCCCGGCACCACCTCGGCCAGGCTGGAGAAGATCACCTGCCGGATGCGGTCCTGAGTCGGGCGCAGTTCGTGGCGCTTGGGCGACTGCAGGAGCAGCCCGCCCGCCGAGCCGGAGATGACGCGCAGGCGGCTCATCTTTTGGGAGTGGGATCGAATTTCAAGGGAGGATCGCCGCCTTCGGTCGGGTAAGCGTAGATGATCACCGCGTTCCTGGCCTTCACGAATTGGTAGAGACCCAGAAGCTTGGGCGCGTCGTCGATGCTTTCGTATCCGCCCGGAATTTTCAGCCGACGATCACCGCAGATGCCCAAGACCGGATAGATGACAAAGTCGCCGCTCTCCGCCGCGTGGCGTTTCTCCGGCTTTGCGTTCTCAAAGAAGTGCGCGTCGACCGGATCGAAGTTCGGCAGATGAACGTGCTCCGTCCAAGGCGAATAGAATTGGCCATTCTCGATCACCGAGGTCAGTTCGTGCTGCTCCTCGTTCCAGCCGAGTGACAACGTTCCGGTCAACGGACGGTCGAGCGCATCGAAAACATTCACGCAATCCGAAAGGCGATAGCGCGCCGCACACGTCGTGCCTTGATAGACCTCGGCGAAAAACATCAGGTCCTGCTGGTACTTATTCTGCGAGCCCGGCGCGTTCTGCTGGGCAGGAGTCACCGTCGGCATGACCTCGTAGTGGCAGCAGAACTCGCGCACGCCGGTCAGCGCGAGCACGCGTGCCTCGTCCGGCGGTGGCGGATAACTGCGGAAATGGTTCACCACGTCGTCCGCTTGGGAAGGCGCTCCGCCTATCAGCCACGCGGCAAAAAGGCAAAGAGCGGGGAGCGCTTTCATGCGATCCGTTGGGCGCGCAACGCAGGTAGGTTACGCCCAAGCCAGGGTGGCGCTGGGGGCGTCGGGGGCGGTGTCGTGCAGGCGAGTGAAGAGATGGCCGGTCTCGGTCAGCTTGCGCGAGACGGCCTCGCGGGCGTGGGCGGGGCTGTTGCAATCGGAACTCAGGTGACCGAGATAGAGATCTTCCAGGCCGTCGGTCACCACCTCGGCGGCGACGGCGGCGGCCGCGTCGTTGGAAAGATGGCCGTGGCGCGAGAGGATGCGCTGCTTCACGGGCCAGGGCCGGCGCGTATCGGCCTGGAGCAGCTGCAGGTCGTGGTTCGCTTCCAGCACCAGCGCGCGGCACTGGCGCACCCGCTCGATCACCAGCTTGGTGGCGTAGCCGAGGTCGGTGAGGAACCCGATGTTGCCGAGCGCGTGGTGGAACATGAACCCGACCGGATCGTACGCGTCGTGCGGCACGGAAAAGCTGTTGATCGTCAGGTCGCCCAGCTGCATCGTCGCGCCCGACTCGAACAGCCGCCAGCGCGAGAATTCCGGCATGGACGGGTGCAGGCACTCGGCCGTGAGCCGGTTGCAGTAGATCGGGATGTTGTGGCGCTTGGCCAGCACCGGCAGCCCGCAGACATGGTCGCCATGCTCGTGCGTGAGGAAGATCGCCTGCACATCGGTGACCGACCGCCCGATGGAGTTGAGGCGCAGCTCGATCTGCTTGGCGGAAAACCCGGCGTCGACGAGCAGCCGCACATCGTCCGTTTCGAGGTAGGCGCAGTTGCCGCTGCTGCCGCTGCCGAGGATCGTGAAACGCAGCATAGGCTGTTATCCGATTTTTTGAGGTGCGACGCAAGCTTTAGGCGGGCAGCCCGAGCGGGCGCGGCAGGGGGTGGGGGGGGTAGGCGGGATGTACCGTTATGATGTGGTATGAAGTGGTATGAAGTTAGATGACGTGATATGGGCAATTGGCCGCGGAAAAGAGCGGCGGGTGGGCACGCGTTCGGGCGCGCGCCGGGTTGCGCGGAACGGCGTGGCGAAGCGGGTCGGCTGGATGCCGGGCGAGTCGCTCAGGTCGTCTACGAGGGAGGCCATAATGGGGCATTGTACAATGGACGCGTGAAAGGCGTTATCGCTGCAGGGCCTATTTGCCCTGGCTGAGCTAAAAATTTGCCAGCATTGGAGCTGGCACTGATCAGCCGGTATTTGCTCCAAATGTCGAAAATCGGTGAACTAGGAAATTGTTAACTTTTCGGGATTGTGCACTTCACAAATGTGCCTTTTATAAGCCCCTCTTCTAACTTCTAATGGGAACTTAGCGAGTCACCGGCGCCGGATCGAAAAGATGAGCGCGCCTGATACCAAAACGACTATGCCGCATTCCAGCGCCACGAGATGCCAGCCAATGCCGTAATCATCTAAGGATACGAAATGGGTGTTGGTCGAATCGGCGGGGAAGCGCGCGTCAAGCGCGGGATCATCGGCATATGGCCGGGCGAAAATGAAGGCGTGTCGCAAGTAAGTCCACGTTACCGTCTCTGGGGTGGGGGGCTCATTTAAGCCGGCAGGTGACTTGGGAACGTAAAAGACGGAATAGCGAGAATATCCATAGGGCGGGAACAGCAGACAGAGACACAGGACCGCGACGGCGATCCATACGACTCGGCTCTCGGTCAATTTGCGGCTCACTTCTTCTTAGCCTTGGTCTTGGGCTTCTTTGGGGCGATTGGCTTAGGCGGTACTTGTAGTGCCCACCGCATGATGTCATCGAACGGGATGGGCATCAGTTCGACAACGTCCGCTTCCTTTTTAGTCATAATTCGAGGGCCCTCGGAAAATCTAACATTGTCTGATTGGGATCGTGTTCTTTCTTATACGGGTCCGTGATGACTCCCGAATCGCTTGGGGCTGTGCATTTGAGCCCAAAGGTCGCCAACCGGTCAGGGAAGGAGTTAAGGATTCTAGTATCGCGCGTCCAGATTTCAGAACAGCCGTGATGTAGCGCGCTGGCCACGTGAATCGAGTCTATCGGCTTCAAATAAACACCGTCTTCCCAACTTAGTTTCCGCGCTCTCACTAGAATAGACTGAAGCGGCTGCACCAGAAAAATTCCCGATTTACCCGACGTTAAGAGTTCGGAGTAGAAACGTTTTATTTCTGGCATCGGAACTGGCGGCTGATTTTCTTGGGTGTGGGTACACTCAGCTATGGTTACGGTTGAGGTAATGACTTTGATCCCCTGGCTCCTCGCTAATTCCAAAAGCTTTTTGACGTACCAAACATCTTTCTCTCGCTCCTCCGTAAGCGCGACATTGGCACCGTGGAGCTTCGCCTTGTACTTCGCCAAATCAATCAGCGGGCAAGCGTCAATGTAGACGGTCTTATCGCTCATCACTCATCCTCGCTGATGAAGTCTTCCGACGTCTGATCTCCCGTAAAATTGGGAACAGAGCCTATGAACGAATGAAAAAAATCGAGATCGAAAAGCGCCGCCGGCTTGAAATCCGTAGCTTGAATTGACTCAATTTTACCCTCTATCAGATTTTCCGTGACCTCGCCCTCAACAAAGACAACGCCTTCCCTCTCCGTCAGAACTTCGACGGCCGCCGCGTACAGTTCAGGCTTAAAGAAGCAGTCTACCAATTCTCCCGAAGCTAGCTCCCTAACGATCATTTTGGGTTTTTTCGCTTCCTTGTAAAAGGCGTGAACCCACCCCTGAACCTCTCCGTGATAGGTAGCTTGTTGAGCTATGGATTCAGCGATGGCTATTCCGTCAGTTTTGGAAAGTTCGTATCTTAGGGATGGCTCATCCTCGCCATTTTCGTAAATGCCAAACCCAATTACTTCATTGGACTCAATGCATTCGGAGATTCTCACGTATTGCATTTCGGTCTTGGGATGAATTCGACCCCGATTATCCACGGGAGACAACGACCTCCCCATAATCGTTTTCAAAATGTATTTGGCGTCGCTGGCATTGGCCTCTTCTACTTGATCGAGCAGGCAGTCGAAATAAACCGAGTGATTCTCAAATTTTAACGCAAGCCAGTCCTTTGAATCGTGCTGGATATGAGCATCCCTCCCCACCAGAGAGAGAAACTTTTTCACCTCTTCGGTAATGGCCGACAGCTTTGCCATCGGGATTCCGATTCGTCCTTTGTTCAGCTCTACTCTTATGCGGATGGAGCTCATGGATTGCGTTTTATGAGTCCCGGTACTTAAGCCGCTTGCCTTCCATCTTAGCAAGGCTGTCAAAGGTGCGCTGGTCATCCGTCACCTTCTGGGCGCTGAGCGGTGATCGAACTCCGCCAGATAGAGCGGGAGATGCTTCTTGCCGACATGGTGGAAGGTTCCGATGACACCGCGTTCCAGAAGAGAGAAGTAGCCTTCAACGGTGTTCGTGTGCGCATCGCCGCGCACGTATTCCTTGGCGAGATGATTCACGGATTGGTGAGACGCAAATCCCTCGGCGGCCTTGCGGTAAGCCGGCAGTTGGTCGGTCATAATCTTGGCGGACTTTTCCACGTTGCGATTGAGGGCCGTACCCAGATTGTTTCTAAGCCCGGAGCTGATTGCGCACCTCGGCACCTAACTCCTCTGGAGAGAGCAGTGTTTTGATTCGCTTGCGCTGCGCGGGCCGCGGGGGAAATGGCATGTCGGGTGCTTGCGCTGCGGGGCTTCGTGGGTAGACTGGGCGCAATGGCCGGTATTGGACTTCATCAATCGCTCTCGCTGGGGCAGACGCTTTCCCCGCAGATGCAGCAGTCGCTGCAGTTCCTGCAGGCGCCGGCGCTGGAGCTGCAGTCGCTCGTGCAGCAGGAGATCGAGATCAACCCGGTGCTGGAGGAGGCTTCCGAGGAGCCGAAGCCGGAGCCGGAGACGA
>CAZZYY010000085.1:0-11308 GCA_964658475.1 uncultured Candidatus Methylacidiphilales bacterium
GCGGCCAATCGATGCGTTCGGGCCCATGGCGCTGCTCGGGCTGCTTTTGATCTTCGTCAGCCCGCGCGGCCAGCGGCTGGGCGACCGGATCGCCCGCACGCTGGTCATTCACGAAACGCCCATCGACTGGTCGATTTTTGACAAGATTGGCGAGGCGGCCCCCGCGGCAGCGCCGCAGGTGCGTCTCTCCGCGGCGCATTGGGAATTGCTGCATCGTTTTCTTAACCGGCGGGAGGAACTGCCCGCCGACGCGCGCGCCCGGGTGGCCGCCTCGGTCTACCACAACCTTAAGCCGCTGGCCGTCGGCACGGACCTGGAACGCTCCTCGCTCGAACCGGAGCCGTGGCTGGCTGAACTGGCGCGCCGCACCTGACCATGACGCTCGGTACGTTTGTCCGCAAAAACCGCCCGCGCTGGCAGGAGCTCGAGGCGATGCTCGGCCTGATGGAAGGCCGGTCGCCGCGCGCCCGGCACCGCTCTTTCCTGCACGAGCTGAGCTCGGCCTATCGCGCCACGGCCGCCGATCTCGCGTTTGCGCAGACCCATTATGGCGGCTCGACCGTGCTGCTTTTTCTCCACCAGCTGGTCGCGCGGGCGCACAACCAGATCTACCGTTCGCGCGCGCTTTCCCTGAAAGAGGCGGTCCAATTCTTCCGTCGCGAGATTCCGGAGGCGGTACGCCGGCATCTCACGGCGGTGAGCTGGGCGGCTCTCATCTTCGTCAGCGGCATCATGCTGGGCCTCTCCGCCGTGCAGTTCGACGAGCAGTCCGCAACGCTCCTCGTACCAACGCAAATCCTCGATTCGATTTACTCGGGCCGGATGTGGACCGGGCCGATCATGAGCGTCCTGCCCGCGCCGGTGATGTCCACCATGCTCGTGACGAACAACATCACCGTGGCGCTGCTGGCGTTTGTTGGCGGGCTGACCTTTGGCGTGGTCTCGTTCTGGATTCTTTTCTTCAACGGCGTGATGCTCGGCATGGTTTTCAAGCTTTGCGCGAGATATAGCCTGCTTGGCCCGCTGGCGGGGTTCATTGCCACGCATGGCTTCCTTGAAATCAGCGCGGTTATTCTTGCGGGCGGAGCGGGCTTCGTCATGGCGAATGCGCTGCTGCGGCCCGGGGACTACTCACGTCGCGATGCGCTTTCCATTCAGGCACGTGCGGCCGTCCGCATGGCCGCGGCCACGGTGCCTGCCTTGATTGTGGCCGGCTGCCTGGAGGCTTTCGTCTCGCCGTCCACTCTTCCGATCGGCATCAAGGCTGCGGTCGGACTGGCGACAGGCGGGTGCTTTTGGCTTTACCTGCTCGGTCCCCGCGCGGCGGCAAAGCACGCCTAGGTCTCTGCTTGATCGGCCCAAGCCTGACCTCGCCAAGGCGCCGAGCCTTCGCGCTATTCCGTCAGGCTTTCCTCGTGCACGACCCAGTCGATGGCGAAGCGCACCATCTCGGCTGCTTCCTTGAAGCCGAGCTTCTCCTTGATGTGCGCCCGGTGCGTCTCGATCGTCTTGACGCTCAGGTGCAGCGTGTGGGCGATGTCGCGCGTGCCGAGCCCTTTACCCAGCAGGCGCAAGACCTCGAGCTCGCGGTCGCTGAGCCGATCCACGGGCGAACCAAGTCCGCCTTCCAGCGATTGAATGGCCTTGAAGACCAGCCGCTCGCTAAAGCGTGGCGTGACGTAGATATCGCCTTGCGCCACGCGCCGCACCGCGGAGACCATCTGCTCAAGCGCCTCGGCCTTCATCAGGTAGCCCTTCGCGCCGGCACGAAGAGACCGCAAGGCATAGAGCGACTCGTCGTGCATGGAGACGACCAGAATCTTCAGCTTGGGATGCTCCGCCAGCATTAGCTTGATCAACTCAAGGCCGTTGGCGCCGGGCAGGTTGATGTCGATCAGCGCCACATCCGGGCTAAGGTCGCGCATGGCCTGGAGCGCACCCTTGGCATCCTGGGCCTCGCCGCAGACGTCGAGATCGGGCTGGTCGGAAAGCAACGCCGCCATCCCGCGCCGAAGCAGCGGATGATCGTCGACGATAATGACACGGTGCCGCGTTTCACGGGGGCCGTTTTTCGGGGTGGCGGTAGGTTTCATGTAGTGAGCAAACGGCTTAGGCTGGAGGGTTTACGTTCTCCGCTGAACCCTACGGAGCATTCGTGGAGATACCCTATAGCGTCAACAAAATTGTGAACGACTTTCGGTGATGAAGACTATCGCTATTTTTGGAGGCGTTTTGGCTTTGGCGGCACTGCCTCTCACGGCGCAGACCGGGGCGGGCGGACCTTCCCCGGGAACGGCCGGCCCTTCGTCCGGCGCAACGACTGCGCCATCCGGCACGGGAACGACACCATCTGCCGGATTGCCCGGCACGCCGGGGACTCTGAACCCGAACAGTCCGACGGGACTTCCAGGAAACCCCAACAGCATGCCGAACGGGCCGAGTCGGTCCATCAGTCCCAACAACCCCACGGGTAACGGAGTGAACGGCAATCCGACTGCGAATGGACCCTCGGCGGGCACGGGCCAGAATCCCGCCAATTCCACGACGAACATGCCCTAAGGCCATCGCGGCTCGGCCGCGAGAATCGTTGTTTCGGCGCTGGTCACGATGACTATAGTGACCGGCGCTTTCATTTAGGAACGCTTTCGCCGTGAAACAACTCAACGTCGGTCTAATTGGTTACCAGTTCATGGGCCGCGCGCATTCCAATGCGTGGAGACAGGTGGACAAATTCTTCGCCGTTCCCAGGCGGCCGGTCCTGCACACGATCTGCGGCCGCAATGAAGGTGCGGTGAAATCTGCCGCGGCGCGACTTGGCTGGCAGCGCGCGGTTACGCGCTGGGAGGACGTCGTCGAAAATCCCGAAATCGACGTCGTCGATATCAGCACGGCGAACAATTCTCACGCCGAGATCGCCATCGCTGCCGCCCGGGCGGGGAAGGCGATCCTCTGCGAGAAGCCGCTGGCGCGGAACGTTCGGGAAGCCCAAGCAATGGTGGACGCGGTTAAGAAGGCCGGCGTCGTGAACATGGTATGCCACAATTACCGGCGGATTCCGGCCATCGCCCAAGCGCGAAAGATGATCGTGGCGGGAGACTTGGGGCGGCTTTTCCACTACCGCGCGCGCTATCTGCAGGACTGGATCGTCGATCCCGAATTTCCGCTCGTCTGGAGGCTGCAGGGCGAGGTGGCCGGAAGCGGCGCCCATGGCGACATCAACGCGCACATCATCGACCTGGCCCGCTACCTGGTGGGTGAGCTGGACGAGATTTGCGGGCATTTGAAAACGTTCGTCAAGAAGCGACCGATCCCCGGTCTCAAGGGCGGGAAGGGTCGCGTGACCGTGGACGATGCGGTAATCACCCTGGGTCGTTTCAAGACCGGAGCGCTGTGCAACCTGGAAGCCAGCCGATTTGCGTTGGGGCGGAAGAACCAGCTCCAGCTCGAGATCAATGGCAGCAAAGGCTCGCTGGTTTTCGACCTGGAGGACATGAACCGGCTCAAGTACTATTGTAATGCCGATCCGTCCGACCGCCGGGGCTATCGCGATATCCTTGTGACGGAGCCCACGCATCCCTATGCCGGGGCGTGGTGGCCGCCTGGGCACATTCTCGGTTACGAGCATACCTTTGTGCACACGGTCTTGGATTTCATGAAGGCGGTCGTGGCGGGCAAATCGGTCGCGCCCACCTTCGAGGACGGGTTGCGGAACCAAAAAGTGCTCGAGGCGGTGGAGAAATCGTCGAAGATGCGCCGATGGGTCAAGGTTCCCCAATGACGGCGGAGTCCAATTACCGGACCATTCTCGGGCTGCGGGTCTTTGTCGGGACGCCTGAGGAAGCGGTGCGAATCGGTTCCCAGGGAGGGCTTGTCGTTGTGCCCTCCGCGCCCGTGCTGCTCTACATGGTGGACGATCTCGTCACCCGCCAGGCGTTGCTCGACGCCAAACTGGTGCTGAGCGACAGCGGGCTGATGGTGCTCACGTGGAACCGCATCAAAAACGACAACATTCGCCGCGTCTCGGGGCTCGAATACATTAAGCTGCTAGTGGACTCGCCTGGATTTCGCGAGCCGGGCGCCTCGTTTTGGATCATGCCGAACGAAGAGGCGCTGGAAAAGACGCTCCGCTGGCTGGAACGGCGCGGCGACCGTGTCACGCGGGACGCTTGTTACCTGGCGCCCATGTATGGCAAGGGCACGGTCCGCGATCCCGACCTGTTGCATCTGCTTCGGGCGCGCCGGCCAAAGCACATCGTCCTTGCGGTCGGTGGCGGCGTGCAGGAACGGCTCGGCGCTTATCTGCAGGCGAACCTTGAATACACGCCGGCGATCCACTGCATCGGCGCAGCCATCGGCTTTCTCAGTGGGGCGCAGGTGCGCATTCCGATGTGGGCCGACGCCTGGAAGTTGGGCTGGCTTTTCCGCTGCCTGTCATCTCCGCGCACGTTCGTGCCACGCTACTGGCACGCGCGAAAGCTGGTGCTGTTGATCCGCAAATACCAGGACCGGATGCCGGACGCACCGGCGGGCGCAGCCTAGTTCCGCAGCACGCTCTCGCGCCAGGCGGGATGGCCCGCAATGATTTTCAGGGCACGCGGCAGAAGAGTGCGCCCGGGTTCCTGGTAGGGCCAGGGCGAGGCGCCGGAAGGGTGGGGCAGCGGCACCACGTCAAAGGATTGGCCGTAACGCTTGAGCGGATGAATGGTCCCGATCACGCCCTCGAGCCTGTCGCACGGAAGGAACTGGAGAATGGCCAACTTGCCGACGGCGATGACCAGCCGCGGCTGGAGGAGTTCGAACTCGGCCTTCATCCACGCCGAGCAGTTGAAGATCTCGTCGTTGTCGGGCACGCGATCGCCGCCGATCGGCCGTTTGCCGGGGAAGCAGCGGCAGACCGCGGCCATGTAGACGCGGGAACGGAACGTCGGCTCGTCGACCCCGGTATGCTCCGCGAACCAGCGGAAAAGTTTCTTCCCCGCAGTCCACGCGAAAGGCCGGCCAAGAATCGGTTCCTTGTCGCCCGGTGCCTGGCCAACGAGGAGGACACGGCTCAGCACGGGGCCGCCGCTGACCACCGGCTTGAGCATCTTGGGACAGCGCCGGCAACGGAGCAGCGCGACCACATGGCGATTAAGGGCGGCTTGGGCTGGGAGGATGGGCATGCGGGTGGGCTTACTTAAAGAGCGTTTCGAGCGACTCCAAGGTGGTGGCCGGCTTGGGGTCTTGGGGGCCGTAACGATGTTCGGTGACGAGCCAGCCGGCGCGCTCGAGCGGATCTTTGTGGTCAGGGAACTGATGGGCCAGCCGCTCCGTGTAGGCGAGGGGACCTTCCCAAGCCTCACGCGGTGCGCCTCGCTGCGCCATGCGCCGACAGAAACGCGCGTAAAAGGCCTCGACGGGCGAGAGTGCACGGCGGCGAACCAGGACGTACCCGAGGACGGCGCCACCCGCCGCGCTTACTGCCATGCATATGCCAAGCAACGCCAGCCATTGCCGGCGATGGAAGCCGAGCGCCTCGGCAAGCCGATCCTGGGTGTCGGGCTCGTAGGAGAAGACCCAGTCATCCCACTGCGCTTCCATTTCCTCCCGGTGCATGGCGACGTCGCGCAAGCCGGTGCGCAGCCAGGTGGGCAGGGACGCGCCGTCGAGGAGAGTAAAGCGACGATTCGCCACCTGGATGGAAAGGCTTTCGCCGGCCGAGCCAAGCCCTGCGTTCGCCGCCAGTGCCTCCGTTGAGCCGGAGGTGATCACCGTAGTGGGATCGACCCTCATCCACTCGCTGCGTTCGGCGTTCCACACTTCGTCCCAGGCGTGCGCGTTTGACTGCGCGACCAGGTAAAAGCCGCCAAAGGTGTTGTACTCGCCGCCGCGATAGCCGATGACGAGGCGCGCCGGCACGTGCGCGGCCCGCATGAGAACGGCGAACGCAGAGGCGTAGTGCTCGCAGAAACCCGTCCTCGTGTGGAAAAGAAAATCCGGGACAAAATCGCCGGAGGCCTTGCCTGGTTCGGTGCTGAGGCGAAAATGGTTGGACTGGAAGTAATGCAGGACGGCCCGGACATAGGCAACGGTCTCCGGGTTGGCCGCACGGAGACTATCGGCGAGCTTTTGCACGCGGGGATCAAGCGGCCGCTGGGGCAGCTGCAGCGCTGCGGCGAGGTCATGGTCGTCCGGCGATGCGTGAGAGACGATCGGACTGGAGCGAACGATGTAGTGCCGCTTGGACTCGACCGGTAGATTGTCCGATGTGACCAGGACGTCGCCGGTCCATGCGAGCGATGTCTTTCGATCACTGTCTGGATCCTGGGCAAGGTCGACGGGCTGATCCAGAGCAGGCAGCCAGCGCTGGTTTGAGGGCCAGAGCACAATCTGTTGCTCGATGATGTCGATATCGCGCTCCGCCTCGGGTTGGCGCGGTTCCGGCGCCTCGGCGCGATTGCCCGCCGTCCAGGTGCGCCCGTCAAAATTCCAGAGTACAATGGCGCGCCAATACATGGAGGAAGCCAGCGGATACGACTCGGTCTGGAAAGTGACCCGCATGGCAGGCGAGTTATCGTCGGAAAGGCTGGCAATGTCGCCGGGCGCCACGTGATCGCTGATGCCGGTGACTGTGTCGTTGAGCTGCAGGCGGAACCGGCCGGAATAGCGGGGAAGAAAGAAGAAGAGGAGGAGCGCCAGCGGCAGGGCCTGCACGAAGATGAGCGACGAGGCGCGCAGCATGCGGAGGAGATCGTGATCGGCGTGGTCGCCCATGTAGGTCCGCAGCAGGATGCCAGTGAGCAGCCACATCATGATGAGGCAGTAGACGAAAAGCTCGATGGCCTGGGAGAAGAGCAGGGCGCTCATCACGACGAAAAAGCTGGAGAAGATGATGAGGGTGATGTCGCGCGGCCCGCGCAACTCGTAGAACTTGATCGCGAGAAGGCCGGCCATGAAGGGAGTGCCCGCGTCGCGCCCGAGCACGGTGTGGTACTGGAGAAAGATCGCGCTGAGCAGGCAGACGGCGACCACGCCAGTCGACGTGGTGGTGGGCAGCGGCCAGCGGTGCCACTCCGCCAGGCAGCGCACCACGACAGAAACCAGGATCGCGCCCGTCAGCCAGCCGGGAAGCTGCGCGACATGGGGAAGAAGCGTGAGCAGGAACGCGCTGATCAGCCAATAGAAGAGGGTTCGGGAGGGGCCATCGGCGGATGTGCCACCGGTGGGGCGGGACAGGATGCGGACCCTCATCGCGTGAAGGCTAACGTAGCCCAGAGAAGATGGCGTTCAAACGGGATCGGGCAGGCGCAATAGTTCCGGCTCATGTCCAATCGCGTTGATTCTCGATCAGCCAGGGGAGACGCTCGACGTAAACAATCGCTCGAGCGCGGCGGGATAAAGTCGATGCTCGGCTTCCTGGATGCGGGCGTGGAGCGTTTCCGCCGTGTCGCCTGGCAGGACGGGCACGCGTTCCTGCGCGATGATGGCGCCGCCGTCGATCTCGGCATTGACGTAGTGGACCGTGCACCCGGTTTCCTTCACCCTGGCCGCGAGCGCCTGTTCCCAGGCGCGAAGGCCCTTGAAGGCGGGCAGGAGCGATGGATGGATGTTGACGATGCGGTTGGGGTACGCGTCGAGCAGCGGCTGTTTCACCACGCGCATGTAGCCGGCGAGAATGACCCACTCAACCTCATGCTGCTGGAGATAAGAGACGAGGGCGAGCTCGCCTTCGGGCGAGAGTTTCGTCCTGAAGGGCGAGGGCGGCAGCGTGAGATGCCGCAGGCCGAACTCGGCTGCGCGGGTGAGGATGGGCGCGTCGGGCAGGTCGCTCGCCACCAGGACGACCTCGGCGTCGAGCCGGTGCTCGAGGATGGCCGTCTGCAGCGCGACGAAGTTGCTGCCGCGACCGGAACCGAGGACGGCGAGACGGGGACGGCTCATGCGGACTCCGGGCGAAAACGCGAGCTGACGAGATTGAAGAAAGGCCGCATGAGCCAGCGTGGCGTGCTTTCCGCCAGCAGGATGGGAAAGCGGACCGCGAGGCCAGGGATGAGACGGGCGCGACCGGCGGCCATCGCCTCGAGCGTCTGGGAGACCACATCCTCCTTCGAGACGGCCAGCGCCGCGGGCGCGGAGAACTTGCGCTTTCCGTCAGGCCGCGAAGCGACCTGGCCAAACTCGGTCTCGACCGGCCCGGGACAGAGCGCGAGGACCTTCACGCCCGTGGCGCGGAGTTCGAGACGCAAGGCCTCGGAGAAGCTGTTGACGTACGCCTTGGTCGCAGCGTAGACGGCGAACTGCGGCAGAGGCAGCATTCCGGCGGAGGAACCGACGTTGCAGATCCAGCCGCGCCGACGCTGTACCATGCCCGGCACGGCCCAGCGGGAGAGGCGCGTGAGCGCGACGACGTTGACCGCGAGCATCGACTCGAGCTTCGCGGGCTCCGCATCCTCGAAGTTTCCGACGTCGCCGAAGCCGGCGTTGTTGATCAGGATGTCGGGCGCAAAGCCGGCGGCGTCCAGGTCGGCCATCAGGTGCGTGACGGCGTCCTCGTGCGCGAGATCGGCGGGGAAGCAGTCGATGCGCAAAGTGGGCCCGGCAAGCTCGGTGCGAAGCTGCTCCAGCCGGTCCGCCCGGCGGGCGACGAGGGCGAGGCGGGTGACGCCGCGTGCGGCGAGCTGGCGGGCAAACTCCTCGCCCAGGCCGGCGGAGGCGCCGGTGACGAGTGCGGTCAGCCCGGCAAAATGATCGGCCATCCGGCTATTTAATCACGTGCACGTGAATGGCGTGAAGCGTTTCCTTGCCGACCACGATGTCGGAGACGATGACGATGGAGTCGCCCGGCTTGACGTGGCCGTCCTGCACCAGGCGCGCGCACATGGTGGTGAGCACCTCGTTGGCGTCGGCGCACGGGCCGATGACGTGAGAGACCACGCCGAAGTGGAGCGAGAGTTCGCGGCAAACCTCGAGGTTGGGCGTGAAGGCGAAGATGGGCGCGCCCTGCGGCCGCAACCCGGCGATGTGGCGCGCGGTCTTGCCCGAATGGGTGAAGACGCAGATGCCGGCGGCCTCGCCCTCGTTGGCGAGATAGACGGCGGCGCCGTTGATGCGCTGGTGCGCGCTCTTGAGCGGCACGTTGTTGGTGTAGCCGCGCACGGTCTTGCCGCCTTCGATGCTGGAGGCAATGCGGTCCATGATCTCGACGCACTCGAAGGGAAATTTGCCGGTGGTGGTTTCGCCGGAAAGCATGATGGCGTCGGCGTGCTCGAAGACGGCGTTGGCGATGTCGGTGATCTCCGCGCGCGTGGGCGACGGGTTGACGATCATGCTTTCGAGCAGGTGCGTGGCGACGATGACGGGCTTGACCGCGGCGAGGCAGAGATTGACCGCACGACGCTGGATGATGGGCAGCTCCTCGTACGGCACCTCGATGCCGAGATCGCCGCGCGCGACCATGATGCCGTCGGCCACCGCGATGATCTCCTCGAGATTCTGGACGGCGAGCTGGTCCTCGATCTTGGCCACGATGCGAATGTCGCTGTTGCGCTCGCGAATCTTGGAGCGGAGCAGGAGAACATCGGCGGCCTCGCGCACGAAGGACATGGCGATGAAATCCATTCCGCACTCGAAGGCGAGCTCGATGTCCTTGTAGTCCTTTTCCGTGAGCGCGGGGAGCTTCACCTTCACGCCGGGCAGGTTGATGTGGCGGCGGCTGCCCATCGGGCCGGCGGTGAGGACCTCGCAGACCAGTTCGTTCTCACGCTTCTCGATCGCGCGCATGCGGAGATTGCCGTTGTCGACGATGACGATGCGGCCGATCTCGATGTCCTCGACGAGGTGCGGGTAGTTGCAATCGACCGTGATCTGCACAGTGCCGGCCTGGCCCTTGACGGTGAAGCTGACCCAGTCGCCGATCTGCAGGTCGTAGGGTTTGGCGACGTCGCCGGTGCGGATGGCCGGGCCCTGCGTGTCGAGCAGGAGGGCAACCTCGCGGTTGAGCCGGGCGGAGATCTGGCGGATGTCCTTCGCGATCTCGCGCACCTTGTCGTGGTTGGCGTGCGACATGTTGAAGCGAAAGACGTTCACGCCCATGCCGATGAGGCGCTCGAGTGCGGAGGAGGACCAGGTGGCGGGACCGAGGGTGGCGATGATTTTGGTGCGGCGCATAAGCGGGAAGCAGGCTGAGGAAGCCATGCGGAAAAGCAAGGCGTATGCCGTGGCGTACGGGGGCGATTTGGACGGAATTAACGGAATTATCCAAATTGGGGACCTGCTCCATCCCCATTCCGTTAATTCCGTAAATTCCGTCTAAAAATCGCACCGACGACGCGCCCGTTATACCTTCGGGACGGGTTTGCGGATGGTGAGGTGGACTTCGCGCAGCTGCTTTTCGGTGCCGGGCGAGGGGGCGTTCATGAGGAGGTCGCGGCCGTTTTGCGCCATGGGGAAGGCGATGACGTCGCGGATGTTGCTCTCGTCCGCAAGGAGCATGACGATGCGGTCGATGCCGGGCGCGATGCCGCCGTGGGGCGGGGCGCCGTACTTGAACGCGTTGATCATGCCGGCGAAGCGGGTGTCGACGACGCTGGGATCGTAGCCGGCAATCTCGAAGGCC
Source organism: uncultured Candidatus Methylacidiphilales bacterium (assembly GCA_964658475.1). Classification (GTDB taxonomy): domain Bacteria; phylum Verrucomicrobiota; class Verrucomicrobiia; order Methylacidiphilales; family UBA1321; genus JABDGH01. Next base: position 10,595 of record CAZZYY010000085.1, read on the forward strand.
TTGTACATGATCTCGGGCACGTGGTTGCGGATGGCGCCGGAGGCGATTTCGTAGCCGTTGCAGACGAGGTCATACTGATAGGCGAAGAGCGTGAGCGGGTCCTGGGTGGTGAGCGCCTCGAGGCCGCCCTGCGGCATGGAGAACGGGTTGTGCGAGAACTCGACCTTCTTGTCGTCACTGAGTTCGTACATGGGGTAGTCGACGATCCAAGTGAACTTGAAAGTGTCCTTTTCGATGAGATCGAGTTGCGCGGCGATGATTTCGCGCATGCGGCCGAGGACCTTGGCGGCCTTGGTTTCGTCGTGGTCGGCGGAGAAGAAGATGACGTTTTGTCCGGCGGCCAGTTCCGAGAGTCGGGAAGTGATCTCCGCGCCGGTCATGAACTTGGCAATCGGGCCGCTAAGCGCGCCGCCCGTTTCGACCTTCACATACGCCAATCCCGGCGCGCCAAGCTTCTTCGCTTCATCCTGCAGCTGATCGAACCAGGAGCGCGGTTGGTCAAAGGCTTGCGGGACGGCGAAGGCACGGACGGTTTTTCCCGCGAAGGCCTTGAACTCGCTGGCGGCGAAGAGGGGGGTGAGGTCGGAAATCTCGAAGGGGATGCGGAGGTCGGGCTTGTCGGTGCCGTAGCGGAGCATGGAGTCGCGATAGGTGAGGCGCGGGAAGGCGCCGCCGGTTTCGTTCATCGGCCAGGCGGGCTTGAATTCGCGAAAG
>CAZZYY010000086.1:0-8963 GCA_964658475.1 uncultured Candidatus Methylacidiphilales bacterium
GGCGCGTGGCGCCGCGCTACGATTTCCTCAACCACGCGCTCTGCGGCGGGACGGATGTCTACTGGCGCTGGCGGCTGGCGCGCGCGGTCGCGGCCCAGCGTCCGGCCCGCCTGCTCGACCTGGCCACCGGCAGCGGCGACGTGCTTCGCGCGCTGGCCCGGCGTCGCGCGGCCACCGAGACCATGGTCGGCGCCGATTTCTGCCTGCCCATGCTGCGCGTGGCGCGGGAGAAGGCCGTTTCGCACCTGGTCGCCGCCGACGCCTTGCGGTTGCCGTTCCCGGACGCAAGCTTCGATGCCATCACGATGGCGTTTGGCCTGCGCAATTTCGCCGATCGGGCGGCGGGCCTGCGCGAGATGCGGCGCGTCCTGCGGCCCGGTGGCCGCGCCTACGTGCTCGAGTTCTCGCATCCCGTGGCGGCCCTGGCCGCGCTTTACTTCGCCTACCTGCGCTGGATCATGCCGCGCTACGCGCAGTTTTTCACCCGCGAGCGGGGCGCGTATGAATACCTGGGTGAATCGATCCGCGCCTTTCCACGCCAGCCGCAACTCGCGGAGATGATGCGCGCCGCCGGGTTCGCCGCCGCGAGCTGGACCAACCTGACGTTCGGGATCGTCGCGCTGCACGTCGCGGAAGTTCGCTGACCATGGTCGAGCTGGACACGGGTTTGCTGGTTGAGCTGGGCGGCTGGCCGGCGTTGAAGGAAGCGCGCGGCCTGGTCGAGCGTGGGCGCGTCACCAATCTCCAGCGCGAGGGCCCGCGCCTGAGCGGCCGCGTGCAGGGCGCGGAAAAAAGCTATAACGCGCAGATCGTCCTGGACGACCGCATCTCCGCCGTCGAAGTGCGCTGCACATGCCCCGAATCGCGGCGCAGCGGGCGCGTGTGCGCGCATGCGTTGGCCGTAGGGTGGGCGGCCTTGCAACCGCCGCCCGGGGCCAGCCGTCCTGCGACGGCGCCCGAGGCCGCGCCCGTGCCGCGCCTGACCGGTCCGCAGCGCTGGCTGATGGAAGAAGCGCCTGCCGGAATTCCGCGGCTCGAGTTCACGTTTCTGCTGTCGCTCCAACTGCGCGAGGCGCTGGGGAAGGAGCCCTTCCGCATCATCGTCGAGGCGCGAGGGGAGGGGGAGATGCAGCCGTGGGACGCGCTTGCGCCGAAGCTTTCCACCGGCTATGCGACCAGCGAGGCGGACGATCGCGCCCTGGCTGCAATCGAGCAGGCCGTTGGGGCGCTGGCGGGCGTGACGCAGATTCCACGCGCGAAGCTGGGCCGCGTGCTGCAGGCGCTGGGCGGCCACCCGCGCGTTTGGTCTGGGCGCAAGGAACGCATTGCGATCGAGGCGAGCGCCGGACGGCCTCAGGTCACGGCCGAGTTGCGCGAGGACGGAACGCTGGAGTTGAAGGTGCGGGAGGGCGCGCCGACGTCAACCGCAGGCCCACTTGCGGGTTGGTCGCTCCAGGGAACGACGCTGAAAGAAATCCCGCTCCTGCCCGCCGGCTTCGACGCGCAGGGTCGCCGCGTGGTCTCGCGCACGGCGTTACCCGCCTTTTTGGAGCGCGACTGGCCGGCGCTGGAGGAAGCGTGCGACATCGCGCTGCCGCCCCGTTTCGCCTTCGTTGTGGCGCGGCCGGAAATCGTCGCAAAACTCGACGGTTCCCTGCACGGCCTGACGCTGGAACTCGAGGCGCGTTACGGCGACCGCGCATTCCCCATCGGCTGGAAAGCCGATGCCTCCGCGACCGAGGCGTTTCCTGATCCGCACGACGTCGCCCGCTTCTGGAGGCGCAATCTCGCGGTGGAGAAGCAGGCCGCCATCGCCGTGCAGGCGGCGGGCTTTGGCCCGGTGCGCAGCGGCGGGCGCGCCTTCAGCCTTGCGACCGAGCGCCACGTGGCCCGCTTCCTTGCCAACACGCTGCCGGAATGGCAACGGAATTGGACCGTCCAGCCCGGGCCGCGCCTCGAGGCGACGCTGCGCGAAATCGACATCGCGGAGCCGAGCGTGGCGTTGCGGAGCGGATCGGGAGAGGACTGGCTGAGCCTTGACCTGCAGCTCACCGTGGGCGGCCAGCCGGTGGCGCTCGATGCCGCAGAAGTCCAGCGCTGGCTGGCCACGGGCCAGAGCCATGCACGCCAGCGCGGCCGCGTGCTGCTGCTGCCGACCGAGGCCTGGTCGGAGATGCAGCAGGTGCTGGCCGACTGCGCGGTGGAGCAGGACCCCGGGCAAATGCGGGTGGCGAAAACGTTTGCGCCCTACCTCGCCGGGGCGCTCGGCGCGCAGGGTTTCCGCATCGCGCGCAACGACGCGGCGGACGGTCCGGCGCCCGACCTCGCCGCGAAGCTCGATCCCGCGCTTCTCGCCCAACTGCGTCCCTATCAGTTCGCTGGCGTCACGTGGCTGGCTGCGCTCGCGCAACGCGGCATGCACGGCTTGCTTGCCGACGACATGGGCCTGGGCAAGACGCTGCAGGCTCTCGCCTTTGCGGCCTGGCTGCGCGCTACCGAATCGGTCCGCGCGCCCGTGCTCGTTGTCTGCCCGACCAGCCTGGTGACGAACTGGCTCCGCGAGGCCGCCCGCTTCACTCCGCACTTGCGCACGCTCGATCTCACCGGGGCCGATCGCGCCGTGCGATGGGACGATCTTGCCAACGCCGACCTGGCGGTGACTTCGTACGCCATCCTGCGCCGCGACATCGAGCGGCTGCGCAGGCCCGACTTCGGCCTCGTGGTGCTCGACGAGGCACAGCACATCAAGAATCGCGGCAGCCAGAATGCGCAGGGCGCAAAGATGCTGCGCGCGCGTCACCGCCTCATCCTCACCGGCACGCCGCTGGAAAACTCGGTGCTCGATCTCTGGTCGCTCTTCGACTTTCTCCTGCCCGGCTATCTTGGCACCGCGGCCGATTTCCGCGAGCGTTACGAAACGCCGCTCACGCGCGGGGAAGCGCCGCGCGAACTGGCCCGGTTGCGGGCGCGGGTGAAGCCGTTTTTCCTGCGCCGGACGAAGGAGGAAGTGCTGCCCGAGCTGCCGCCGAAGCTCGAGCACGCCACGCTCTGCGAGCTCACCGCCGAGCAGCGCGAGGTCTACCAGGCCGTGCTCGCGCAGGGCCGCCGCGACGTCTTCGAGCACTCGGGTAAGCAGGGCGCCGGGCGCGACCGCATCATGATGCTCACGACGCTGCTGCGCCTGCGCCAGGTCTGCTGCCATCTCGACCTGCTGCCGCGCGATCCCGTCCGGCCGCGCGCCTGGCGCGAGCCCTCCGCCAAGCTCGACCGCACCTTTGAGCTGATCGACGAGGCGGTCGACGGCGGCCATCGCGTGCTGCTCTTCAGCCAGTTCGTCCAGATGTTGCACCTGCTGCGCGACGAGGCGAAGCGTCGCGAAATCGCGTTCTGCTACCTGGATGGCCAGACAGCCGACCGGCAGGCGGAGATCGACCGCTTCCAGGGCGATGCGGGCGTGCCGCTTTTCCTCATCAGTCTCAAGGCGGGCGGCACGGGCCTCAATCTCACGGGCGCCGACACGGTGATCCACTTCGATCCGTGGTGGAATCCGGCGGTGGAGGACCAGGCGACCGCGCGCGCCCATCGGCTGGGCCAGCAGCGCGCCGTGCAGGCCTACAAGCTGATCGCCGCCGGCACGGTGGAGGAAAAAATCCAGAAGCTGCAGGCCCGCAAGCGGGTCATCTTCGACGCCAGCGTGGGCGACGAAGCCTTTGTCAACGGCCTCAGCGCGGAGGAGATGGAAGAGCTGCTCGCGGGATGATTCCAGGATTGCAGGCCGACTCGTCGTGATTACGCTTTTCGGCATGAACTCTACTTTTGCTCGTCGCTGGATCGCCGTTGCCGTCGCCGGCGGTTTTCTTGCCTGTTCGCCCCTGCGGGCGGACGATGCCGGTCCGGCCACGCCGGAGGATGTGCACCGCATCCTGCGCGAGGCGCTTGGTGACGGCCCGGACAGCGCGCCCCCGCCGGGTGAGCAGCGGAAACTCGTCGACAAGGCGCTGACCACGCTCCGGCACGTGCCCCACGTTTACCACGGCCAGTTGATGCGCGCGGCGCAGGATCTGGACAAGGCCCTGGAAGCCTTGTCACGGCCGGACGGCGTCAACGTGGCCCGCGGCGACATCCTGGACGCCGACGAGTTGCTGCGGTCGATCATGTAGCGTCACCGCCGCCAGTCCGGCCCCGCGCCACCTTGCGCCCGAGTCGGCCTTGACGCGCGGGGGCCGCCTCGGCCCATGATGGAGGATGTCTACCTATGCCTGCATCATGGCCGGCGGTTCCGGCGAGCGTTTCTGGCCCTTGAGCCGCGTCGCCACCCCCAAACATTTGGTGCCGCTGCTGAGCGAGCGCACCATGCTAGAGGAAACGGTGCGGCGGGTGGAACGCGCTCTGCCGGTCGAGCGCATTTTCGTTCTGACCAACGCGGCGCAGGTGGATGCCTGCCGCGCGGCCGTCCCGCATCTGCCCGCCGCGCAGTTTATCGCCGAGCCGGCGAAGCGCGATACCGCGCCGGCCTGCGCCCTGGGCACGGCTCTGGTGCGCTGTCTCGATCCTGACGCCGTCGTGGTCTTCCTGCCGGCGGATGCGTTGATCAAGGATGCTGCGACCTTCGCCGCGCAACTGGAAAAGGCGTCCGCCCTTGCCGCGCAGGACGACGTCGTTGTCACCTTTGGCATCCGGCCCGACCACGCCTCAACCCGTTTCGGATACCTGGAGGCGGGCGCGCCGTTGCAGGAAAGCGGCGCCGACTGTCCCTTCTTCCGCGCCGAGCGTTTCGTCGAGAAACCGGACGCCGCGCGCGCGACGGAGTACCTCGCCAGCGGGCGATTCTTCTGGAACGCGGGCATTTTCCTCTGGCGCACCGGCACCTTCCTGCGCGAGGCGGAAAAGCACCAGCCGGAGCTGGCCGCGTTCATCGACGGGTTTCCGAAGGGCGACCCGGCCGCTTACATCGCGGAGAAGTTTCCCGCGCTGCCGAAGATTTCGGTCGATTATGCGATCATGGAAAGGGCCGCGCGCGTCGTGGTGGCGGAGGCCCGCTTCGATTGGGATGACGTGGGCAGTTGGACGGCGCTGCCCGCGCACCTGCCGCTCGACGGGCAGGGCAACACGTTGCAGGGCACGGTGGCGCTGCACGGATCGGAGAACAACATCGTCATCTCGCGCGGCCGCACGATTGCGCTCTGCGGCGTGAGCAACCTGATCGTGGTCGAGACGCCCGACGCGATACTCGTCTGCCATCGCGATGCGGCCGAGCAGGTCAAGGCGCTGCAGCCGCAGTTGCCAGAGAAGGTGCGGTAGGGTTGGCCGTGCCGGCCTAAGCCGTCAAATGCACCGGCGTTCCCAAGTGCAACTTGGGAACGAGGGGAAAAGCCCGGTCGGCGGCCAGGGCTGTCCTCAGCCCTGGAGGGAGCGAAGCGACTGATGTCTTTCGAGCGCATCAGCGCGGGTGCTGAAAATCCGTCATCCTGAGCGGAGCGTGGCAGAGTCGAGGGAGCTTGGGCCGTTCGTACGGAGATGCTCCTTCGTTGGAGTGGGCGTAGGTCCTTCGGCGGCGCGCTGCTGGGGCGGCGCTTCGCTCAGGATGATGGAGTTTTTTTGGGCCCCCGCTGACTCGCGTACTGCGGGGAGCATTCCGCTCGCGTTGCTCGCTCCAGCATCGGGCCGATGCCGGCTACCGGGAGGGATCGCTCCGCGGTGGCCCCGTCGCCCTGCGGTCGACGGCTACCGACTGCGAGGAGCATTCCGCTCGCGTTGCTCGCTTCGGCATCGGGCCGATGCCGGCTACCGGGAGGGATCGCTCCGCGATGGCTCCGTCGCCTGTGGTCGATGGCTACCGACGGCGAGGAGCATTCCGCTCGCGTTGCTCGCTCCGCTATCGGGCCGATGGCGGCTACCGGGAGGGATCGCTCCGCGGTGGCCGCCTGGTGGGCCGGCTAGAACGACACCTTGATGCCGCCATACCCGCCCAGGCCGAGGGCAGGATAGCCGAGCACTGGTTCGTAATACTGGTTGGTCAGGTTTTCACCGCGCACCCAGAGGGTTACCCATTTGTTGATCTGGTAAGTCGCGCTCGCGCGCAGGACGAAGTAATCGGGTTGCTCAACGGAAGGGCTGCCGTCGTCGCGGTTGACGACCCACGATCCGCCCAGGTCGAGCGTGACCTGCTGGAGGGGAGTGTAGTCGATGGTGAAGTTGACATTGTCCCGCGGACGCCGGATCAGGCGCGTGTCCGACGTGTCGTCGCGCGCGTCGAGGTAGGTGTAGTTGAGATCGAGTTTCACCTCGTCGATCGGCTGCGCCGCGATGTCCAGTTCAACGCCCTCGGTCGTGGCGCGGTCGACATTCTGCGGGACGTAGTTCGCGTCGTCGACGATGTCGTCCCGGATCTGGTTCTGGAAGCAGGTGAGGCTCGGAGTCAGGCGGTGCTTGAAGAGCGGCTGCGACACGCCGGCCTCCCAGCCGAGCGTTTTTTCCGGCTTCAGGCTGGGATTGTTATAAGGCGCGTAATAGAGGTCCTGCACGGATGGCGGCGTGTAGGAGGAGGAACCCGAGGCGTGCAGCACGGTTTTCGTCGGTGCGACCTCGTAGCTCACGCCCTGCCGCCAGGAAAAGGCGTTCGCATAATCAGAATAGACATCATACCGCGCGGAAGTCAGCACGTTGAGCCCGGTGAGAGGCTGCCACTGGCTCTGCACATAGGCGGCGGTATTATCGAGATGGTTGTTGATGTTCGATGGGGTCTCGAAGTTGATCAATTCGATTGCAGATTCCGAATCGATTTGCTGCGCGTGCTGCGAGCTGCCCTGGATGCCCGTGGTGATCTGCCAGTTATGGGCGAGCTGGAGGTTGTTCTGCCAGTCGTAGGACTCGGTATCGATATCCAGGCGCGTGTCGCTCGGCGTGTAGGCGCCGGTGTAGAAATCCAGGTAGGTCTGGCGCGACTGGTCGTGATCGTACCAGAATTTCGTCGTGTAGAAATCCGACACCTTGGCCGAGACCTCCGGCGAGACGAACCAATCCTGCGTCCGAATGTGGGCGAGCGGATCGAAGAAGGTCAGCGGCCCGGGCGTGCCGGCATCGATCAGCGAGTAGCCCGTGTGCACGTCGAAGTAGACGGTCGGCGCGATCTGGTAGCCGAAATTCCCGCGGTAAACGACATTCCGGTAATTCTCATTCAGCCGATCCGAGTCCGAGGTGGTGTCGGAGCCGCTGACCGCGTAGTCGAAGTTGCCTTCCGAGCCGCGGCTCTGGGCCTGCTCGCGAAAGGTGTTGAAGGAGCCGCCCTCGAAGGAGACGGAGCTGACCGGATGGTCGAGCCCGCGCCCGTTGAGGCTGACGAGGTTGATCACGCCGCCGGCCGCGTCGCCCGCGACCGAGCTGCTCGGCGTCTTGACCACCTCGATCTGCGCGACGTTGTCGAGCGTGAGGCCGGCGAAGTCGTACGCGCCGGAAATGCCCGCCCCCGTCTGCGGTCGCCCGTCGATGGTGAGGAGCGTCTGGTTGCTGTCGTTCCCGTGGATGAATACCGACGTGATCTGTCCAGGCGCGCCGTAGGGCGTGACCGCCACGCCCGGCACCTTCGTCAGGGCATCGGCCACGGTCTGGTAACGCGCGGACTCCAAGTCCTGCTGCGTGAGGACGGTGGTATCGGTCGCGGTCGTATCCGGAGCCTGGCTGGTGCGGGTGGCGGCGCTCACCACGATGTTCGGCATCTCGTTCTCGGTCGGCGCGTCGCCCGGCGCATGCGGGCTGGAAGCGGCGTCCTCCGCCTGAGCGGTGGCGCGTTCCGGCGGCGGGACGAGCGGAGCGGCAGCCGGGTTTGAGGTGTTGCTGCCACTGGCAGGGGCGGGCCGCGTCGCGGGAGCTTTTGCGGGCGACGCAGGCTTTTTCTGCAAGGTCGCGGCGGGCGTGAGCGATTGCGCGGAGGCAGACGCGCCCAGCGCGGTAAGAATCAGCCCCGCGAGCAAGGCCCGCGCGGCGCATGGTCCAACATGGAGAGAATGCATGGAGTTTCCTGGCAAAGCGGCGTGCCGGGCCGCGGTTTCGAGTGCAGACGACGACCGTCCGCGAGAGACGAAGACCCGCGACGCACCTGGCGCCGGGATGACTCCAACTCCCATCCTGCCCTTGGCGAGGCAGCCGCCCGCGCCATCCGGCGTGGGACTTGATGAGCACTGGCAAGCAGGTCTTCTGACTTCGGGGTCGCCCTACCGGCTCCGCCTTACCATGCTTGCGCACAGTGGCTTTGTTGGAGCTTTCGTCACCCGTTACAGCGGCGCTACCGCACAGGATTTACACCTGTTTCCCTATTCTCCCCGCGCCGTGACGCGGGGCACTTGCCAGCGAAGGGCCGGTTCCCGCGAGGGGAGCCGGCCGCTATCAAAGAACCGCTGCGTGGATAGGAGAACCGGCCGGTCGGGTCAATCCTCAATTCGGGCAGGCGCTCAATTTTGCTCATGCGGCCCCCGCGCGTGCCGAGAAGGCAGGTAGGGCTTTAACACCCACCATTTCCCATGAAAGCCATCCTCCTCGCCGCCGCTCTTGTTCTATTTGTTTCTCCCGCCCTCCGTGCCGATGCGCCGGGGCCGGTCATCGGCATTGGTATTGAGCTCAAGTCGTCCGCAGGCCGCGCCGTGGTCGCGCAGCTTGTCCCGGGAGGCTCTGCCGAACAGGCCGGCATCAGAACGGGCGACCGGGTGGTCAAGGTCGACGGGAAGAACGTGGAAGGCATGACGCTCCCGCAGATCGCGCATTTGCTGCGCGGCCCGCGCGACTCGGCCATCCATGTCACGGTGAATCGTGGCGGCGGGCTGAAGGAATTCTCGATGAAGCGCGAGATCCTTTTCCTGGCCGGCGCCCCGCAGCCGAATCCGTAACGGCGTCAGCTGACGCTCAGTCAGGTAGCCGGCGCTCCCCGAGCGTCGGTCGGTTTCTGACAGGTGTTGTACTCGGACCGGCGC
>CAZZYY010000086.1:8973-11206 GCA_964658475.1 uncultured Candidatus Methylacidiphilales bacterium
GAGCGCCGGCTACCTGTCGATCACAGCTACGCTAAGCCGCCTCGATTGAGGAAGAAGCCTTCTTTTTTCCGTTCGTCATGGAATCGTAACGCGACCGCCGCGGGACCTACTTATTCACAGGTTATTCCAATGTTATTCACAGGTGGAAAAGTCCGATATTCTGGACGTGAAACGCATCCTGATCCTGACCGCGGCAAACGATCCCGCGCGTGATGCCGCCGCCCGGCAGCTGCAGGCGACCGTGGCGCGTGTGGCCCCACGTGATGCCCGCGTCGATCGGGTTGATCCCGCCGCGCACGCGCCCGATTGGAGCGAGCGCCTGCGCAGTCCCTTTCAGGCCGGGGCGCTCGCGCTGCGCAGTTCGCTGCTCGACCTGTTGCGGGGCATCCGGCCGGATGTCGTGGTCGCGCTTCACCCGGCCTACGCCACTCTTCTGGGCGAACTGGATCGGAGCGGGCGCCCGCGCGATTATGCACTGACCGCGTTGGTGGTCGAGCCGGGCGAAATCGGCTGGGACGGGACGCCGGTCGACGCCTTCCTCGTGCCGAATGAGATCGTGGCCGCGTCGTTGCCGCACGCTGAGCCGGGCCGGGTCAAGATCCTCGGCTTTCCGACCCTCGGCCCGGCCGAAGGCCTGCGCCCCCACCTGGCGCGAGGGCTGCGCGTGCTCTGGGTCGTCCAGGGCGTAGGCCGCAAGGGCCCGAAGCTGCTCGAGCGCCTGCTGGCGCATAAGGACGCGTCGCTCACCGTGGTGACGGACGACGCGGAGATGTCCACGCTCGTGCGGGAGGCCTCCGCGGATCACCCGGTTGAACTTGTTGCCGACCCGGCGCGCATCCCGGCCTTGCTGGCCCGGCATCATCTGGTCATCGGTCCGCCGGAGACCGCGCTGTGGCAGGAAGCGATTGTCGCGGGCTGCCCGCTGATCGTCTTCCGCGGCGACGGTGCGGCTGCGCGTGTGAACACCGAGCTGCTGCGCCGGGCCAATGTCGGCGGGGTGGCCGAACGGCCCCGGGAAGTCGTGGAATGGATCGGGCGCGCCGCGTGCGACGACGGCCGGGTGCTGAAGCTATGGCAGCGCAATGCGGTGCCACTGGGCCGGCCCCACGGCGCCGAGGCGATTGCGCGGTTCCTGCTCGCGCAGGCTGCCGCGCCGCCCGTGCCGCATCTGCGGCCGCTGGAAAGCTTACCGGCGACGAAGGTGCTTCCGGTCTCCCGCACCGGCGCGGAAAAGAAGCTGCTGCTCTGCGACCTGCACACCCACACCACGTGGTCCGACGGCAAGCTCACCATTCCCGAGCTGGTCGACTTCTACGGCCAGCGCGGGTTCGACTGCATCTGCGTGACGGACCACCTGTGCGATCCCGACCGGCTGCTCGGCCGGCTGGTGAACCTGACAGGGCTGGTCATCCCGCCGGGCGACGTCGCGCGTTATTTCGCCGCGATCGAGCGCGAGAAAAAACGCGCCTGGGCCCAGTACAAGATGCTGCTCCTGGCGGGCATCGAGTTCAACAAGGACGGGTACACGCCCAAGAGCTCGGCCCACCTGCTGGGCGTCGACCTGCGCGAGCCGATCGACCCGACGCTCGATCTGCCGGCGCTCATCGGCGAAATCCACGCGCAGGGCGGCCTGGCCATCGCGTCGCACCCGCACGAGATCAAGAGCGAGTGGGGCAAAAACACGCTCTATCTCTGGGAGCACGTGGACGAATTCGCCCCGCTGCTGGACGCCTGGGAAATCGCCAATCGGGACGATCTCTTCAACCCGGTCGGCCTGCGCAAGCTGCCCTTTATCGCCAGCAGCGATTTTCACAAGCCCAAGCATATCCATTCCTGGAAAACCCTGCTCTGGTGCGAGAAGGACCCCGAGGCGATCAAGCAGTGCATCCGCCTGAATCGCGACGTGTCGCTCACGCTATACCGCGACCACCGGTTCGGATTGGAGGAGCGCGACGAAATGTCGACGCCCGCGCTGGCGCAGGCCGGTAGCCGTTGACCTCCGGGGAACGGACGCTTGTGCGGACGCGTTTCCGCTTCGGGGCCTCTTTCAAGCCAATCTCGAAATCAATTGTTCGTTGATCGATCAAAAAGATCGCGGACTGCCGGCGAGCAGTATGGCGCGCGTAGGGAAATACTTTCCTTTTCCGGACCGATTCCGCCGCTGCATTGTTGGCATCGGGCCAATGCGGCCTACCTCTGGATGTCAGGTCCGCGCTCGGTCAGGTAGCCGGGG
>CAZZYY010000087.1:0-3686 GCA_964658475.1 uncultured Candidatus Methylacidiphilales bacterium
CGGCGCTCTCTGAGCGCCGGTCGGTTGTCGATACGTTTCCTACTCGGACCGGCGCTCGGAAAGCGGCGGCTACCTGATTGAGGGCCAGCGTAGCGCAAGACGAAGACCTCCTAAGGTAAGCCGGCATCGGCTCAATGTTGGAGCCGCAGCAGCGGCGTAATCTGTCGCGTTGCTCGCTCCGGGATCCGACCGATCCTGGCTGCCAGCCGAGCCCTATTTCGCCACGGGCACCGCGTTGGTCGCGGGAGCAACCTTCGTGGGAGGCATGGGCGTCGCTGTCGGCACGACCGGCGCGCCGGCCGAGTTCGTTGCCGTCATGGGGACCGGCTTCAGCAACTGTTCCTGCAGCGTGGAGGGCTTTTCCAGTACGCTGGCGCGCACGGAATAGAGCCGTGCAAGCAGGATGCTGACGCTGAAGAAAATGATGGCGAGAACAACCGTGGTCTTCACCAGCACGTTCGAGGTCTGGGCGCCCCAAACCGATTCGGTGAAGCCGCCGCCGAAGGCCGCGCCGAGGCCCTCCTGCTTGCTGCGCTGCATCATGATGACGAGGCACATGAGCGGACACGCAACGATGAGCACGACCAACAGGGCGTAGATGGCGAAATTGACCCAGAACATAAGGCGAGCCGACTATGATGCGCCTACCGCGCGGCGGGGCAAGCGTTTTTGACGATGGCAGTGAAGCCCCGTGCGTCGAGGCTGGCGCCGCCGACCAGCGCGCCATCGATGTTGGGCTGGCCCAGCAGCTCGGCCGCGTTCTCCGGCTTGACGCTGCCGCCGTACTGGATGCGCACGCGCTCGCTCACCGCCATGCTGAAATTCCGGGCCAGCCAGTGGCGGATGAACTGGTGCGTCTCCTCCGCCTGCGCGGGCGTGGCCGTCTTGCCCGTGCCGATGGCCCACACCGGCTCGTAGGCCAGAATGATGTCGGTCAGCTCCTTTTCCGTGAAGCCCTCGAGCCCGCCCTTGAGCTGCGTCTCGAGCACCTTTTTCCACTGGTTGCTCTCGCGCTGGGGCAGCGTCTCGCCGATGCAAACGATGGGCCGCAGCTCGGCGTGGAGCGCGGCGATGGTCTTGCGGTTCACCGTCGCGTCGTCCTCGCCGAAAAACTGGCGGCGTTCCGAATGGCCGATGATGACATAGCGCACGTAGAGGTCCTTGAGCATGCCGGCGGAAATTTCGCCCGTGAACGCGCCGGAGGGCTTGTCGTGCAGGTTTTGCGCGCCGAGCCGGATGTTGTTGATCGGGCTGAGCAGCGCGCTCACCGTCTCCAGCGAGGTGAAGGGCGGGCAGAGCACGATCTCCGCCTCGTCGAACTTGCCGATGTCGCGGATGATGTCCTCGACCAGCACCTTGGCCTCGCCGGTCGTCTTGTTCATCTTCCAGTTGCCCGCGATGATCTTCTTGCGAAAGATCTTCACCGAGCCGGTCGCCGTGGGGGTTCGCGGACTCATGCCTTCTCCGGAATGCAGGCCACGCCGGGCAGTTCCTTGCCCTCGAGAAATTCGAGCGACGCGCCGCCGCCCGTGGAAATGAAAGTGACCTTGTCGGCCACGCCCGATTTCTTGATCGCGGAAACCGAGTCGCCGCCGCCGATGATGCTGGTGGCGCCGCTGTTTTCCGCGATCGCCTTGGCGATGGCGAAGGTGCCGACGGCACATTCCTTCACCTCGAACACGCCCATGGGGCCGTTCCACAAAATCGTCTTCGCCCCGGCCACCTCGGCGCAGAAAAGCTTCACTGTTTCCGGCCCGATGTCGACACCCTCCCAGCCGTCGGCGATGTCCTCGCCCGGCGCGAGGTATTTGCCGGGCGTGATGCTCTTGGCCTTGAAATCGAAATGTTCGGTCACAAAGGTGTCGACGGGCAGGAGAAATTTCACGCCCTTGGCCTGCGCCTTCTCCAGCGCCTTCTTCGCCACGTCGACCTTGTCGGGCTCGCTCAGCGATTTCCCAATCTTCCGGCCCTGTGCGAGCGCGAAGGTATAGGCCATGGCCCCGCCGATGAGGACGGTGTCCGCCTTGTCGAGCAGGCGATCGATCACTGCGATCTTGTCCGAGACTTTCGCTCCGCCCAAAATGACGACGAACGGCTTCTTCGGATTTTCCAGTTCCTCGCCAAGGAACTTCAGCTCCTTTTCCATGAGCAGGCCGATCGCCTTCGCGGAAACATGGTCGGCCACGCCCGCCGTGGAAGCATGCGCGCGATGTGCCGCGCCAAACGCGTCGTTCACGTAGACATCGGCCAGCTTCGCCAGCTTGGCGGCGAAGGCGGGATCGTTCTTCTCCTCCTCCGCGTAAAAGCGAAGATTTTCCAGCAGCGCGACCTCGCCCTCCTTGAGCTCGGCCGCGGCCTTCTCCGCCACCTCGCCCACGCAATCGTCGACGAACTGGACCGGCGCGCCGATCAGCTTCGAGAGCGCCTCCGCCACCGGCGCGAGACTTTGCGCCGCGTCGCGTTTGCCCTTGGGCCGGCCGAGATGCGCGCAGAGCAGGATACGCGCGCCCTGCTCGCGCAAATAGGCGATCGTCGGCAACGTCTCGCGAATGCGCGTGTCGTTGGTGATCGTCGGCTTGCCGTCCTTGTCCTGCAGCGGGACGTTGTAATCGACGCGCGCGAGCACGCGCTTGCCGCGCAGCGGGAGGTCTCGAATGGTGAGCTTGGCCATAAAAAAGGAGAGCCCGGGCGCGCGCGAGCACGCCCGGTCGCGGCTATTTGCCGATCAGATACCTGAGCAGGTCGACGCAGCGGTTGGAGTAGCCCCACTCGTTGTCGTACCAGCTGACGAGCTTGAAGAACTTGCTGTTCAGCTCGATGCCGGAGCCCGCGTCAAAGATGCTGGAATGCGTGTCGTGGATGAAGTCGCTGGAGGTGACCTCGTCGTTGGTCCAGGCCAGGATGCCCTTGAGATAGGTCTCGCTCGCCTTCTTCATCGCGGCGCTGATCTCCGCGTAGCTGGTCTCCTTCGTCGTCTTGACCGTGAGATCGACCACGGAAACGGTCGGCGTCGGCACGCGGAAAGACATGCCGGTGAGCTTGCCTTTCACCTCGGGACACACCAGCGCCACGGCCTTGGCCGCGCCCGTGGTGGAGGGGATGATGTTGATCGCCGCGCTGCGGCCGCCCTTCCAATCCTTCTTGGAGGGACCGTCCACCGTCTTCTGCGTGGCGGTGTAGCTGTGCACGGTAGTCATGAGGCCTTCCTCGATGCCGAAGCCTTCCTTGAGCAGCACGTGGACGAGCGGCGCGAGGCAGTTCGTGGTGCAGCTGGCGTTGGAGATGATCTTGTGCTTGGCAATGTCGATCTTCTCGTTGTTCACGCCCATGACGACGGTGATGTCCTCGCCCTTGGCCGGCGCGGAAATGATGACGTGCTTGGCGCCGGCCTCGAGATGGCCCTTGGCCTTGTCCGCCTCGGTGAACAGGCCGGTGGATTCAATGACGAAATCGACGCCGAGCTTGCCCCACGGCAGCGCCTTCGGGCCTTCCTTCACGGCGAGGCACTTGATCTTGTGGCCGTTGACCACGAGCACGTCGTCCTCGGCCACGTCGGGGGAGGACTTCTCGCTCGTCACGGTGCCTTTGAACTTGCCCTGGGTGGAGTCGTACTTCACCAGGTAGGCGAGATTGTCCGCGGGGACGAGGTCGTTCACCGCCACCACCTCCACCGAAGTGCCGAGCAG
>CAZZYY010000087.1:3696-11192 GCA_964658475.1 uncultured Candidatus Methylacidiphilales bacterium
AGGCCCTGCTCGGCGATCGCGCGAAATACCAAACGACCGATGCGGCCGAATCCATTAATGCCAATTTTTGTCATAATCGTGTGAGAAGCCCGCCGGGACATGATCACGGGGGGAAACTAACGCTATGCTGCATGCCGGAAGCGTCAACTAAGAAGCCGCAACGCAAATGCGCTCATCGGAATTTTGAAGGATGAGGGGACAAACCTCCGAGGTAGCCGGCGTCGGCTCGACGCCGGAGGGAGCGTAGCGACCGGAATGGCTTTCCGATCTTGCGGGTCGCCTGCTCGCCGACGACGAGTAAGCGATTGCCAAAGTGGCTGGTGGCTTTCTGATCTTGCGGGTCGCCTGCTCGCCGACGACGAGTAAGCGTTTGCCAAAGTGGCGGGTGGCTCTGCGAATCGGTTGGTTGGCGGACGGATTCCGCTCGCGCTGCTCGCTCCGGGATCGGGCCGATCCCGGCTACCTGCTGAACCGAGCTTGCGAGTCGGGTCCTAAAATGACTTCGTCGGCGGAAAACCCCCGCCGGAATCGGACGGCGGCGGCGTGGGATCCTTCGGATGCTCAAACGGTCGTGCGACCGCGGATTTGCCGCGAATCGAGGAGGCGATCTTCCGCACCGCCGCCACGATTGCCACCACGATGACGAGCAGAAATTTCTTTGCCGCCACCAGCACGGGGAAAAGGAACTTGAGCAGGCCCGCCTTGGCCGCGAGTCCCACCGCCGTGCCCGCGACGAGCGTCGCAATGCCGTAAGCGGCGACCTTGTCCACCTTCGGATCAAACTCGGCGTAGGTGTTGCCCGGCTGAAAATCAACCATGGCCATGACCTCCGGCATCTGCGCGGAGACGGTGCCGAGATCGCGGCTGTCGGCGATCGCGTTGAGCACCAGCACGCCCCGCCGGCCGAGCACGCGAATGTTGTAGTTCAACCCGCTGCCCGGCGCGCCGATCTCGTGCAGCGTCTTGGCCCAGTAAAGCTTGTGCGTGGCCGCATCGTAGTGCGGCGGCTCGGCCCAGCCGACCAATTCCATGGCCGGATAGCCCAGGCGCTCGCGCTCGGGGTTGGCGTCGCGTACCTGCTGCTGCATGGTCTTGAGCAGGTCGCTGTAGTTGATCTTGGCGGCGTCGGCGTCGTTGACGTGCCCCTGTTCCTCATAGGCGACAAGCACGGCCCAGGCGTCACGATCGAGCGGACCGAGGTTGGGGGGAAAGATCATGCCCAGCGGCGGACGCTGCGGCGGATTGCCCCAAAAATCGTGCAGCACCTTTTCCGCGTCGATGCCGTCCAGGAAACGCCAGCCGGGCTTGAGTTCGAGCTTGGCCAGGCCGCCGTGCAGCGTCACCGTGCCGGTCTGGTATTTGAACGCCTGCTCCTCCGTCGCAAGTTGGTCAGCGGAAAGGCGCGGCGCGGGATCATCCGCCCGCAGCAGCGGCGCGGCCAGGAGGAGAAGGAAAACGAGCGAAGGGCCGCGCACGCCGCCAGCTTATCGCGAAGCCATGCGCTGACAATCCCGCGCCGCTCGGAAGACCTTCCGTTCCGTGGCAAAGGTCGGCTTACGCTGGCCGCGCCATACCTTTTCCCTGCGGCCCGTACCAGACCACCCCGGGGCCTGGTCGACTTCGCCGCGCATGCTCGACACGATTCGGCGCCACGCCGCCTGACACCTGCCGGGGGAATGTCACGAGCTGGCGCGACGAGGCCAGCAAACTCGTAGCCTGCCGCCCGAAGGAAGCCGGCCTCGAGCACCGCAATGCCGAGGTGGCCACGATGTTCGACTCATTCAACGAGGCCGCCCGCCTCCGGAATTCTCGGGGATGGAACCGCCGCGCGTTCTGCCGAAAAGACGCGCTTGAGCAAAGACGCCCTTTGTAATGCTCTGCCGCTCGACATTCAGGCGGGCGTGCCCTTCAATGGTTTTCCCATGGCCCCCCTTGTCTACACACGACAGGACAGCGCCTTCGGGCCTCTTTTGCTCTTGGCCCGGGACGGATATTTGACGGGCCTTTACTTTGCAGACCGCGCCCATGCCCCGGGCATCGCGCCGGCGTGGCGCCATGAGGACGCGGCACCCATCTTCATTCAGGTGAGGCTTCAGTTGACCGAGTTCGCCGCCGGGCACCGTTTCTCCTTCTCGGTCCCGTACGTTCTGAACGGCACGCCCTTTCAGAGGCAGGTGTGGCGAGAAATCGCGGCCGTTCCGTACGGCGAGACCCGATCTTATGGCGGCCTCGCGGCTCGGCTTGGAGCGTTCCCGCGCGCCGTTGGGACAGCCACCGGACGCAATCCCATCAGCCTAATCGTGCCGTGCCACCGGGTGGTGGGCGCGAGCGGTGCATTGACCGGGTATGCGGGCGGCCTCGAGCGCAAGCAGCGGCTGCTTGAGTTGGAAACCGCCTCTTTTGCAACTTGCCACGCCATCGCGGCGTAAAGCCGCAAAAGGCCTCGATGATCGTGATTGAGGCGTTGAAAGGTTCTTCGACCGGAAGGGTTTGCGAAAGCTAAACCGCGTGGCATGGGCGATGCAATCGGTCGTGTATGCCTACCATTCTCTGGGTTGTTCTCCTGCTGGTTCTTCTCGGCGGCATCGGCACTTTGCCTGTGTTCCCTTATAGTTCGGGCTGGGGCTATTACCCCAGCGGCGGGCTTACACTTTTGCTCGTGATTCTCGTAGTCGTCCTCGTTTTGCGCGGGGGCAGCGGGGTCTAGTCAGCTCGCGAGCTAGTCCTGTTCCCAGGCTGGTTTGCATCCTATATGCTCGAAGTCGTTGGAAAAATCCTGAACCCGCTTCGCGCGGGCGAGAAAGAGCTTTTGCTCAGTGCGAGCAAGTTTGCCAGCGTGCCGTCTACTATCCAGCTGACCAGCACGGTCTTTGCCGATGGCGGACGAATCCCGGCCCTTTACACTGTGGAGGCTGGCGACATCTCACCCCCTTTGGCCTGGACCAACGTCCCGGCGGAGGCCAAGGAGCTTGTTCTGATCGTCGAGGACTACGATGTGCCTTTCCCGCATCCGTTGATGCATCTCCTCGTTTATTCCATCCCGCCAAGCAGCACCGGCTTTGCCGAGGATGCGCTGCCAAGCAAGAACAGCCCGCACGACCGGCCGGGCCTGCTCCTAGGCAAGAATTCGATGGGGCATCCGCGCTACGACGGACCGGCGCCCATCCCCGGCCATGGGCCGCATCATTATGTTTTCCAGCTGCTCGCGCTGCAGGAGTCGCTGCTATTCGAAACTGTGCCCGACCGGAACCTGTTCCTTGACGCAATCAAGGATCACACCGTGCTTGCGACGGGCCGGCTGACGGGAACCTACGAGCGGTAAGCCGCCGCGCCCGGTTATGCCGCGCACCGAGGCCAGCTTCACCATCGACGGGCACGAGTTGCGCCTGTCCAACCTCGATAAGGTCCTTTATCCCGACAGCGGTTTCACCAAGGGCCAGGTCATCGATTACCTGGCCAAGATCGCACCAGTCCTCCTGCCGCACCTGAAGGACCGGCCGCTGACGATGAAGCGCTATCCCAACGGCGTGAACGGCGAGTTTTTCTACGAGAAGCGCGCGCCGAAGTACCGCCCTTCGTGGATCAAGACCGCACTGGTTACCGGCGGCCGCGATCCCGCGGGCATCGATTATCTCATCGTTAACGATCTCGCCAGCCTGACCTGGATCGCGAACCTGGCGGACCTCGAGCTTCATCCCTTCCTGGCCAAAAAACAGAACGTGAACTGCCCCACGCAGATCATGTTCGATCTCGACCCGGGCGAGCCGGCCGACGTGACCGATTGCGCGCAGGTGGCCATCTGGATTCGCGACCTGCTGCGCGGCATGGGCTTGAAATGCTGGATCAAGTGCAGCGGCTCGAAGGGCCTGCAGCTGCACATCCCGCTCAACACGCCGACCAGCTACGACGTGACCAAGCCGTTCGCCAAGGCGCTGGCCATGGCCATGACCGCGGCGCATCCCGACCGCGTGGTCTACGACATGAAGAAGGCGATCCGTGGCGGCAAGGTGCTGATCGACTGGAGCCAGAACGACGAGAGCAAGACCACCATCTGCGTCTACTCGCTGCGGGCGAAATCGAAGCCCTTTGTCGCCGCGCCGCTGCAATGGAGCGAGGTGGAAGCGTGCCTGAAGAAGGACGATCCCGCGCTGCTGTTCTTCGGGCCCGACCAGGTGCTGGCGCGCGTGAAGAAGCACGGCGACCTGTTCGCCGAGGTGCAGACGCTCAAGCAAAAGCTGCCGAAAGGCGCCGCCGAAGCGCTGGACGTGCTCGCGCAGGAGCCTGCGGCGGCCGAGTCCGCCGCATCACGCCAAAAGCCGGCCCCAAAAGCCGCGGCAAGGAAAGTGGCGGCGTCCTCCTCCCGCCGGACGAAAATGGAACAGCCGGCTCGCAAGGGAAACGCCGCTCGTCCCCACAGCGACGACTCCGGCAGCCTGGCGCGGTACAATGCCAAGCGCGATTTCAAGATCACCGCCGAGCCCGCGGGCGAAGTGGAGAAATCGCCCACGAGCAAGGCCGCGCTCTTCGTCATCCAGAAGCACGACGCGTCGCATCTGCATTATGATTTCCGGCTGGCCATGGCCGGCGTGCTCAAGTCGTGGGCCGTGCCGAAGGGCATCCCCACTGCCCATGGCGAAAAGCATCTTGCCGTCGAGGTGGAGGATCACCCGATGAACTACGCGCGGTTCGAGGGGATCATCCCGGCGGGCCAGTACGGCGGCGGCACGGTCATGGTCTGGGACATCGGTGAGTACCAGATGCTCGGCGGCCAGCCGCTGGAGGCATGGAAGCAGGGCATGATGCATATGCGATTTTCCGGCAAGAAAATGAAGGGCGAATGGACCCTCATCCGCACGCGTCAGCAGGGTGGCAAGAACCAGTGGCTGCTGCTCAAGTCGGGCAGGGAGGACGTGACCATCACCGCGAAGCAGGACGACACCTCCGCCCTCAGCGGCCGCTCGCTGGCGCAGATCGCCCGCGACAAGGACAAGCAGTGGCAGAGCAACCGCACGCAGCAGTCCGAACCGATCGAGCCGGAGGCGCACGAGGTGGAGGCGGCCAGGCCCAGCGAGGTTGAGGACGAGAAGCCGAAGCCCGCCACCGCGCCGATTTCCTCCCGCGCGCAGAAGACGCTCGCGAACCAGTTCGTCGAGCCGATGAAATGCCTTCCGGTCAAGAACATCCCGCAAGGCGACGAGTGGCTCTACGAGCTCAAGTTCGACGGCTACCGCTCGCTTGCCATCGTGCGCGGAGGCCAGGCGCTGCTGCTTTCCCGCAACCAGAAATCGTTCAACGAACGCTTTCCCGCGCTGGTCGAGGCGGTGGCCGCGCTGAAGGTGAAGGACGCCGTGCTGGACGGCGAGATCGTCGCCTTGGACGAGAACAACCGGCCGACGTTCCAGCTTCTGCAAAATTACGAGGGAGGGCCGCTTGCCTACTACCTGTTCGATCTCCTCTCGCTCGACGGCGAGAACTGGAAGGACCGGCCGTTGCTCCAGCGCAAGGCGCGGCTGGAGAAACTGCTCAAGAACGCGAAGCCGCCGCTCTTCTTCAGTGCGGACCTTCCAGGCTCGACCGACGCGATCTGGCGCCAAATTCAGAAGCAGAAGCTGGAGGGCATCATCGCCAAGCGCCGCGACTCGGAGTACGAGGCCGGACGCCGCTCCGGCGCATGGGCCAAGATCAAGGCGATCAATGTGCAGGAATTTGTCATCGGCGGCTACTCCGAGCCGCAGGGCGCGCGCAGCCACTTCGGCGCGCTGCTCGTGGGATTTTACGAGGGCGGGAAGCTGCACTTTTGCGCGAAGGTCGGCACCGGTTTTCCGCACAAGCTCCTCGCTTCCCTCCACGCGCAGATGCAGAAGCTGCGCACGGCGAAGTGCCCCTTTGACAACCTGCCTACGCCCCGAACGAGCAGGTGGGGCGGCGGCGTCACCGCCGGCGAAATGAAGAAGTGCACCTGGATCGAACCCAAGCTCGTCTGCGAGGTCGAATTCACCGAGTGGACAGGCGACGCCTCGCTGCGCCACCCCGCCTTCATCGGCCTGCGCGAGGACGTGAAGCCACAGGACGTGCACCGCGAGGTGCCGGTCGAAACGCCCTAGACGCCGACCGCCGCGGCCAAGTCCAGCCGCGGCGGCGCGATGCTGAGCTAGACCCGCAGCTCGAGGTTGTCGAGCGACAGATTCCAGCCGCCGGCGTGCCGGTCGCGGACTTCCGCCGTGGGCAGTCCCTCGTGCGTGATGGTCACCAGCGTGCCGCCCTGCTGCTCCGCGAGGTCGACGGCGACCTGCGTCGGTTGTCCGCTGAACTCGGGAAAGCAATCGCCGAGGTTCCAGGTGAATACGACGCGCGACGGAGCCTTGATCTCGCGGTAGACACCGGAGAACTTGAGCGTGCCGTGCTCGGCCGTCTCGATCTCGATCTGGTAGGCGCCTCCGATCCGCAGATCGACCTTCGACGTGATGACCCGGCGCTCGCCGGTGCAGATCCACTGCGCCAGCTCCGGGGTGGTCCACGCTTCGAAAACACGCTCGCGTGGCGCCTGGATCAGGCGCGAGAGGGTGAGGGTTTCGGTTGTCTCCATGGTTTTCATGCTTTTTTTCCTTTCTTGGTTTTCTTGTGGGGTGGGGTTGGGGGGACGGGATTTGTTTCGAGGTAGCGGGCCAGCTGGTCGAGCGAGCCTTCCCAGAACTTGCGGTAGTGCTCGATCCAGGAGGCGGCGCGCTGCATCGGCGCCGCGTCCAACTTCAGGTAGTGCTCGCGCCCGGCGCGGCGGCGCTGGAGCAGCCCGGCCCGCTCCAGCACGCCGAGATGTTTCGACACGGCCGGCAACGACATCTCGAACGGCTCGGCCAGGTCGGTCACGCGCCACTCCCGGCGCGCCAGCGACTCCAGGATGCGCCGGCGGGTGGGATCGGCCAGGGCGGAAAAAGTAAGGTCGAGCGACTCTCCCGAATGTTTAACCATATGGTTAACCGTTAGCGCTCACGGCGGCGCGAGGCAAGAATTAAAATCGCCATTCGGCCTGGTCCCGGGATAATCAGCCGGCATGACCTCCGTCATCCGCCATCTCGACGGCTTCCGCTGGGACGGCGTGCCCGTGCTCAACTACAAGGAGGAGGGCACCCACTTCAAGGCCATCTCGCGCCAGGTGCTCTTTGCCGGCGGGCCGAAGTTGGGCGCGGAGTTGCGCTACTTCGAGATCGAGCCGGGCGGCCACTCGACCCTCGAGCGGCACGATCACATCCATTCCGTCATGATCATTCGCGGTTCCGGCCATTGCCTCGTCGGCGACGCCATCCACCCGCTGGCCGTCAACGATCTCGTCTACGTCCCAACCATGACCTGGCACCAGTTCCGCGCAACCGGCGACCAGCCGCTTGGCTTTCTCTGTCTCGTCAACGTGGAGCGCGACCGGCCTGAGCGGCCCGACGAGAAGGCCGTCGCGCAGTTGCAGGCCATCCCGCAGGTGGCCGCGTTCATCCGGCTTTGAG
>CAZZYY010000088.1:0-10940 GCA_964658475.1 uncultured Candidatus Methylacidiphilales bacterium
GATCTGCATTTTTGCCTTTATTGCCTCTCACGCGGTGGGTCAAGGGGCGGTGATCTGGGTGTTTATTTCGGAGATTTTTCCGAATCGCCACCGTGCGGAGGGCCAGTCCCTGGGTTGTGCGACCCATTGGATTTTCGCCGCGCTAATTACGACCTTCTTTCCCCAGATGGTCGCTTCTTTCGCGCCGGGCTTCATCTTCCTCTTCTTCAGCGGGATGATGATTCTGCAACTTGTCTGGGTGACGTTTTGTGTGCCGGAAACCAAGGGGATTACGCTGGAGGAAATGCAGCATAAGCTGGGCAATCGATCGTGAACTGACGAATCTCCTATGACAATGCCAACCTTGGTGCGTTTCGCGGCGCTGCTAAACTTGGCGAGCTTGATCTTGTCGAATAAATCTTCGCCCGCTTGGCTTCCGCTTTGTCGGCAAAGTTTTTCTGAACCCGCCTGCCTCCCATGTAATAGGCAAGCTGGTACATCGCTTTGTCACGGTTGACCGACTGATAGAGTTTGACTGTCTGACTGCCATTTGAGATTTCTGTCGCCAGACACTGTATGGCGGGGATGTCAACCAAACTGCGTTTGCTACGCAATCCGTTATGCAAGAGCCCGCTACTCACTTAAGTAGCTGATATTCCAGCATTCTTGCTACGGTCATAGACCGCCGCTTGTTCTGTCGACAAGCGCGGGAACGTCGGCGAGCAAGATGGCGCACGTTCTGGAATTGCTTTCCTTTTCCGAACAGATTTGGCCGCTGCGGTGGCTCCGGCATAGAGCCAACGCGAGCGACCTGCGGATGCTTGGTCTGCCCTCGGTCAGGTAGCCGGCACTCTCCGAGCGCCGGCTACCTGCGTCTCGGCCCATGCCGTTCCGCTAGCGCGATGGCTCAAGCTGCCGTCCCAGCACCGGACCGATCCCGGCGAGAATAAAGTCCGGTACTGGAAATTTCTACGGAGCAACCGACGCTACAGCAGAGGGCCCCAAACCGATACCGCGTCCGCTGCGAAAATCTTTTCCAGCGCCTCGCGCGCGTTGGCTTCCGTGAGCACGACCATCTCCGCGTCGGCATCCGCCGGCGGCCGCTGCTCCGCGGGCAGGCTCTCCACCACCAGATAAAGGACCTTGCGTTTCTCTTCGCTCATAGCCGGATCAGGTAATCGGTTTCATGGATCAAGGCCTCGGCGCGCTCGCGCGAAACGACCTCGTATTTCCAGGGCGAACCCTCCAGCGCGGCCAGATCGGCGAACGAATCCTCCACGTAGATGGGCTGCGGCCGGTCCGCCAGCATCGGCAGGTAATGGGTGAAGTTGTCTTCATCCACCAGCTCGTCCGCGTACTCCTGCAGACTGTAGCCGGCCGGCCCGCGCAGCAGCAGCGTCACGTCGGTCTTCTTCCACGCCCCAATGCCCGCCGCGATCCGAACGCCCTCCGCCGGCCGCGCGCTCGTGCGCGGGTCGGAGTCGATGAGGACGAGGGTGAGGGGAAGTGAGCTCATGGAAGATAAAGCGCCTGACCGCAGTGCGGGCACCGATTCAAGGTCACCGCGTTCTTCAGTCCTCCTGGTCCGCGTACAATCGATTTGCCACACGACGTGCACACCAACGGTCCCTCACTAAGGCGCAGACTTCTTGCCTGAAAAAGAGCTACTGCGGGAACCGCAAAAATCGAGCCAAAGTAGAGAATCGCGAATGCGCCTAATCCGAAATACCTGTCGATCAAATCTCCCCGATACCGGATCGCCAACGCAACCAGTACCGCCGTGACGCACCAGAGGGCACCTCGCTTTCCCCGTGCCTTAACAGCATCGAGGTCGCCCATGAACTGCGCGCGCGTCTTCATTCTCAAAACGACACAAACTTGTCCGTGCTGCCCACCACATCGGCCAGCACGGTCAGCCCGGACCAGGCCGCCGCGTCGTCGGTGGCAATCTTGCGATTGCCCGCGCCGTAGGCGCAGCCGAAGAGACTGTGGCCACGCGCTTTCAGCGCCTGGAGCTCGGGCGTCTCCACGGCCCTTACTCCCTCGTCGATGCAATAGAGATAGACCCGCACGCCCGCTTCGATCGCCGCATTCATGAGCGCCACGGCGGGGCGGAAATTCGGATGCTCCGGCGGCGTGGTCAGCAGCACGCCCAGCTTTTTGCCGGCGAGCGACGCCGACGCGTTTGTCGTCATGCCATCTTCCCGGTCAAACGATGGCGCGGACAACCTCGCTGCCGTCCGCCGAGTCGGGACGAAGATCAAGGTGCCCGACCACTAGGGCTTCCTCAACCAGCATGACGGGAATGCCGTCCCGCACCGGGTAGGCCACTCCGCCATCGCGTCTCAGCAGGAGGCCGTCGAAAGTCGGTTCTGCGTCCTTGCCGCCCACCGTGCGTACCTCGCCGTCACGAACGGCTTGCTTCAGCCGCTCCACCAACGGCGCTTGCGTCAGCGTTACGTCCTGATGCGTTGCAGGGCAAACCAGGAGGGCAAGTAATTGCGCATCAAGCATACGGCACGGTAACGGCGGCATCGCGGAATGGCAAGGAGCCTACGAATCTTTTGTTTGCTAAAGTACGTCAAAACCCAGCGGACTTGCAACGTCCTGCGACGCATCGACCACAACCACAACCTCCGAAGGTAGCTGGCATCGGCCCGGTGCCGGAGCCGCAGCAGCGGCGGAATCCGTTCGAGAGAGGCCGGAAGGCATTCCCCTCGCTTCGCTCCGGGGATCGAGCCGTCCCGGCTACCGGCCGAGCCTTGCCTTAACCCACTACGGCGATCCCTTTGCGGGCAGTTGTGTCCGTGCCGCAAAAGGTTAAACCTCATCCATGCCGCCCCTGCGCCCTTCCGTCCGGCGCAGCCTGCGCGTGGCGTTCGGCCTCATCATGGCCCTCGTGCTCGTGCCCGCCGCGCTTGCCGGGATCGAGCGCCCGTTGCACATGTCGCACCCGATCCTGAACGGTCTATTGCTTGCTGTGCACATCATTGGCCTTGTGGCGCTGCTGGGTTGGTCGGTCCTGTTTACCAAAGTCGAGCCCGGGCTTGCGCGCTTCGGCCTAGTCATGACAGCGATGCTCGTTGCGTTCTGGGCCTTCGCACTTCTCCACTAGGCAAGTCGAAAGCTAGCCTTCTATCAGCTCAATCCCACAGAGTTGCTAAATGGTAAAAAATCGTCTCAATTAAGTTGTGATCTATAAATCGCTCCTTCTCTTTGGCGCGCCGGGTTCAGGCAAGGGCACTCAAGGCAAGATATTGGGTAAAATTCCGGGGTTTTATCATTGCGCCTGCGGCGATGTTTTTCGATCGGTGGACGTGAAGTCCGAGTTCGGCCAAGAGTTCCTCAAATACTCCAGCAAGGGCCAGCTCGTGCCGGACGACATCACCATCGGCCTGTGGGCAAAGCAGATTGAAGCCATGCGGAATCTCGCCCGCTTTCGCCCGGAGTCCGACTATCTCGTACTCGATGGAATCCCTCGCAACGTCGCGCAGGCCAAAATGCTCGAGGGCACGCTCGACGTCCGGCATGTCTTCCATCTCGATTGCGCGGACAAGGTCAAGGTGTACGAGCGACTCAAGCGCCGCGCCCTGAAGGAAAACCGGCTCGACGACATCAACGACGAGGTCATCGAACGCCGACAAGAGATCTACGAGCGCGAGACCGCGCCGGTGCTCGATTACTACGGCGAAAAGCTGATTACTCACGTAAACAGCGACCAGCCGCCTTTCCAGGTGCTACGCGACATCCTCAATGACGTGACGGCGTGGACGGATCACGAGTAGGGGCACTTGCGTCCCGCGCCAAACTCGTCCATTGTTCTTGAGTCGCGGCCTGGTTGGCCGCGATTTCTATTTTGAAGACCTCCTCCTTCCTGCGGGCTACTTTTCTGGGCACCGCCGCCGGCGACACGAGCATCGCCCGCGAACATTCCGGGCTGCTGCTCGAAGCGGACGGCGCCTCGCTGCTCCTCGATTGCGGCGGCAACGTGGCGCGCCATTTTCACGCGGGGGGCCATCCGTCTGCGGTGCCCACGGCTATCTGGCTGAGCCACATGCACAGCGATCATGTCGGCCAGTTCTCCCTGCTCATTCAGTCGCTCTGGCTGCGCCATCGCCGCGAGCCCCTCCATGTCTTCGGCCCCGCGGAGGTCCTGCGCGTGATGGAAGACTGGCTGGTGCGCTGCATCCTTTTCCCCCGGCTGATCGGGTTTCCGATTGAATGGCACCCGGTGGAGCCCGGGGTGGCCGTTAAGGAGGGGCCTTTCACCCTGACGGCCTTCGCCACCGAACACTTGGCCAGCCTGGCCGAGCAGTTCCGGAGTAGCCACCCGACCACCTGCTTCGAATGCTATGGCGCGGCCATCGATTACCAAGGCAGGCGTTACGTTTACTCGGCCGACCTGGCCCATCCGCGCGAACTCGCGCCCGCGCTGGAGGGCCGCGAGGTGACGGCCTTGTTTTGCGAGCTGTCCCATTATCCCGAGTGTGAGCTTTTCCGGGAAATTGCGCCGTACGACATCCAGTCGGTGTGGCTCACCCATTATCCGGATGTCTATGTCGGCCAGGAAAAGCGGCTTAAGGTCGCCGCGCATGAGGAGAACTTTCGGGGGGCGGTCCATTTGATGCAGGACAAGGTTGCCGAAGAGATTTGAATGGGTGTACTCTCAACGAACCGCAACCATCCAATAACAATGGCTAACGATCTCTCGAAACCGACCTTGCCCGCGTTTAGTTGGATTGGACACCTCAAGGATGACGATCGCGAGCTGCTGAGTTCTTACGGCGAGTTTTTTCCCGGCCACCCGGGCACGGTGATCATCGAGGAAGGCGCGCAACAGACCGAGGTCTTTGTCGTCATTAGCGGCAAGCTGCAGGTGCACGCCATGCAGGGCGACGGCGTGGCGCGGCTCCTGGCCGAGGTCGGTCCGGGCGAGACGCTGGGCGAGATCAGCCTCTTCACGCCGGGCCCCGCCACGGCCACCGTGATCGCGACCGAGTTCAGCCAGCTCTGGCGCATCGCCGATGACGACTTGATTCAGTTCATGTCTGACAATCCGGGCGCGGGCAACCTTCTCCTGCGAACCTTGGCCACCATCCTCGCCCAGCGGCTGCGCCAGGTGGACCCGCAATTTTATGGCCTCGGTGCTTACGGCGTGGTTGAAACCGCCGATCTTCCTCCGGCCGAGGAAATGGACCCGGCCACCGCGGCCGATGCCGACGTGGATCATGCCGATTCCGCGCCCGCCCCCCCGATCGAAGCGGCGCCCGCCCCGGCCAGTTCCGCCACGACGGAGGCCGGCCCGATGAAAAAAACCGCCGTGCTCAAAAGCGACGACGATGAGGACGAGGATTTCCCGCCCCCCGGTCTGGCCCCGACCCGCAAGCGGATCAGGACGGGCACCATGCCCCTGCCTGATCCGGACGATCTCAGCCCGCTTTAGTTTTTTGTCGCAGGGGTTTTTGACGGCGCGTGACGACAGCGCCTCCTTCTCAGCCGCCGCAGACCGTCACTCAGATTGAGGTTTGTCCGACGGGCAGCAAGGTAGCCATCAACCGCCGGGCGACGGTCACCCGGTACCCACTTGATCCGGAATCAACCTGATCCCGGCTATTCACTCCCGATCCACGATCGGTTGCCGGTGCAGGATCCGCCGCGCCATCTCGAGCGGATGATGGGGCAGGCCGGAAAGCGCGATGATGGCCGCGCCGTACAAGGTTCCGGCGATGCTGAACGGAAGCCCCGCCATGAACGCGCCAAGAAACGCCTTGCCGAAAGCCGTGGCCCGGTTGTCGCCGCTCCAGCGCATTTGCACCATGAACACAAGTGGGAGCGTGATCAAAAAACCCAACGCGCACATCAGCGGCAGCGCGAGGAATCCCGAAAGGAATTCCGGCCCGAAAAGCAAAAGGTCAACGCCCAGGATAATGACGCCGCTCGCGGGATGATAGAACGTCTTCACGTTTGCCAACGGCGGCCGGTTGGCGGCCATCTCCGCGTCGGACGGCACCGGCGGCAGGACATCGACCGGAACCTCGCGAGCGTGACGAAACGTCTCCATGCCGATAGCCTAGCACATCTTTGGAGGGCGCGCCTCCACGGGATTCTAGCGGGCTTCGTCCAAGGCAGTCGCGTTCGCGCCGACCAGCCGCTTCGTCCCGGCCAGGCGGATGCGGACGAGAAAATCGCTGGCATCGACGGAAAGCGACTCCGAGCGGTAATTGAACTGCCCGTGCGGCTTCAGGTCGACCGCGATCCACCCCGCCCGGCCGCCGTTCATCCAATTGCCGCTGGCGTCTTTGTAAAGGGTTTGCGCCTCGAGCTTGAGCGTGCGGTCGGTCAGATTCTTCAGCGCAGCAAGAATCGAGAGCAGGTTCTCGTCGGAACGGTCGGAACCGACACGCACCACACCCAGCTTGCCCGTCAAGCTGCCGTCGACCAGATCGACGTTGTCAAAACCAGACGCCGTGTCAGCCGGTTCACCGGGCACCAGCGCGTCGTCGGCCGCAGCAGTCTGCACCGGCCAAACCAAAGGCGCGAACATGCAGACGAGAATCGACAGGGATCGCATCCGGAACCTCTGATTCTACGTATCGGCACGTGTGGTCACAAAACCACCTCATTTTACCTGTAACGGCGGTGAACATCGCACCATCTTGGCGCCACGCGCCGCCGCCTGATCACCGTTTGCCGGACCTCATCCAAGCGGTCCGCGCCCGGACGTCCCTCCCGGGTCCACTGCCTACGGACGGCTTCAGCCATTGCGCTACTGAGGCGGAGGCGGGGGATTGTAATGCGTCGGCAGCGCGGGGTCCGTCGACTCCTCGGCCCCGGGCACCTGGGGCACGGGTGTGTCCATGGAGGTGGCCGGCGCAGCGGGTTCGGACTGCGGCGGCAGCGCGCCCATGGGGGGCACGTCCTGGTCCGAGATCGCCTCGGTGCTGCTCGAGCCGGGCGCTTCGGCGCGGATGCGGTAGACCTCGTTGAGCAGGACACTTCCGTTGTGCACGTCGACGAACTCCATCTGGATGCGGAAGGTGTTGGCGTTGGCATGCCCGCGCAATTCGGCCAGCACGCGGTAGTCCGCGTCGCCACTGTCGATTTCGATGGGCGCGGCCACCTCGCTGTTCTTGTGAATCGAGCGCGGGTGGAAGGCGGGCAATTGCCGCTCGACGAAGCGCAGTTTCTCACGGTCGCCCAAGAGCAGGCGGTCGCGCAGCAGCGTGGTGTAGGGCTCGGTATCGACCGGGGCGAGCTGCCCTTTCTCGTCGCGCACGATGCTCGTGACGCCGGTGAATTGGACCAGTTGCGGGACGGTCAACGCGGCGATCTGCGGGAGATTGCGGATGTCGTGCGAGAAAAGCTGCGCGGCGATGGCGATGTCGCCCGCCTCGATCGGGGGCGGCGGCTGCTGGCCCTGGGGAATCGGTGCCTGGTCCAGATGCGAGCCCGTCACATCATCGCGATCCTCGCTCGCACAGGCCGTGAGCGCCAATGCGCCGATCATCATTGCCACTTTGCCCCAGCCGTACTTCCCCTCGAAAAAAGTCATATTCCCTTTCATCCAAGCAAAAAGCACTGGCGGCGACGATAGAAAGATGCGCGGCGCGGTTGCGTGGGGTGGGGCGACCTAGTAGCCTTGCTAATACTTCGCCGCCTCTTGTCGCATCATTATGACCTCCCTGCCCCCCCAACCTGTCCCGCCATCGCGCCTGTTCCCGCGACTTCTGGCCATCGGTGCGGTGATCATTGTGCTTCTCGCGTGCTGGCGCCTGCTTTCGCCGCCGCCGGTGGCCTCGGGCCTGGCCTTGGCGCAGCGGAAGTATTTCGTCCCGCCCTTTTCGCTGACCGAACGCAGCGGGCGCACGATCACGAACAACGACCTGCTTGGTAAGATCTGGGTGGCCGATTTTGTTTACACGACGTGCCCGGGCCCGTGCCCGCTTGTCTCCGCCAGCATGGCCAAACTGCAGGAGGCGACCGCGAGCGACCCGCGCGTGCAGTTGGTCACCTTCACGGTCGATCCGACCACCGACACGCCCGCCGTGCTGACCGATTATGCGGACAAGCTCGGTGCGAACCCGAGCCGCTGGTGGTTCCTGACCGGCAGCGAGAAGCAGATTTACGACGTGGTGCGCCACGGCTTCCTCCTTCC
The DNA here is from genome assembly GCA_964658475.1 of uncultured Candidatus Methylacidiphilales bacterium. Lineage (GTDB taxonomy): Bacteria > Verrucomicrobiota > Verrucomicrobiia > Methylacidiphilales > UBA1321 > JABDGH01. The sequence goes on from CAZZYY010000088.1 coordinate 8,135, forward strand.
GATCGAGGACAACAGCGGCAAGCAGCTTGAGCCCGGGCAGTACAAGGTGACCCACAGCACGCAGGTCGCCGTCGTCGATGGCAACGGCGTGATCCAGGGTTACTTCGACGGCCTTTCCGCCGAGGGCCGGGCCGACGTGCTGAAGGCCATCGCCGCACTGGAGGAACAGTGAGCCTCGAGCCTCCCTCCGACACGTACGTCAGCGCGCTCCATCACAACGAGGCGCGCACGCCACCGGCGGTCGTCGCAGTCATCATCGCGGTCAGCGCCTTGGCGAGCGCGGGCCTGTTCTGGCTGATCTACGTTCATCCGCCCAGCGACCGCGAAGGGACCCACTTCCTTTTCCTGCCTGCGCTCAATGCGGTGCTCAACGGACTGGCCGCCGTCGCACTCTGTTTTGGGCTGGCGTTCATTCGCCGGGCCAACATCGCCGCCCATCGCGCCGCGATGTTCACCGCCTTCGTCTTCTCCACCCTGTTTCTCGTCTCCTACGTGGCCAATCACGCGCTGCACGGCGACATGATGTTCCCGAAGAATACGGGTGCGGTGCGGATTTTCTATCTCGCCCTGCTCGCCTCGCACGTGCTGCTCTCGATGGTGGCGCTGCCGCTGATCCTCGTGACGTTTTTCCTGTCGCTCAGCGGCCGGTTCCCGATCCACAAGAAGGTGGCGCGCTGGACGTTTCCGATCTGGCTCTACGTCTCCGTCACCGGGGTGATCGTTTACGCCATGCTGGCAGCATACCGGTAATTCTCGCTCGGAAGCGGAGGATGCCGCGGCGCGAAAAAAATCGCCTAAGAAATCGGCGCGCGCGTTCCGATAGTTAAAGCACAACCCAGGTTTGGTCGCGTCCGCAAACATCCTTAAACGCTCTGGACGGCGATCCAACTTGGGTTTTCTTTTGCCCGGGTTCCGCTGCCGCTTCCGAGGTCGGGGAGCCCTCCGCTGGTAGCCAGCATCGGCCCAACGCCGGAGGGAGCGAAGCGGTCGGAATACCTTTCCGTTTCGCGTCTAAAAAAGCGCGCGGTTTCTCCTCAGATTTTCCGGCGCGATCCCGATAGTTCAAGTACACAACCCAGGTTTGGTCGCGTCCGCAAAAAATTCTTTTTCCTGCTCTGGACAGCCGACCAGCCTGGGTTAGTGTTTTTACAGTTCTTTGATCCATTTTTCGCCGGCCGGCAGAACAGGCCGACCGGCGGCCACTTTGCTCTGGGGTTCCCGTGCTACCGGGACGATGCTTTCGTCCGATTAACACGCTAAAGGGGGCCAAGCTGTCGGCCTGAACGCCACGCCTTCACTGGAAGGCGGGATTCCCGCAGCCGTCCCCGACCTTCTTGTGAGGGTCGAAAGAACCTCCCACACGGCTCCCTGGGCAATATCCTTTAGCGGCGTCCAACTCAAAATGGGACGCCGCTTCTGTTTTGGCGCATTGCTGCCTTTGCGCCGCAGGCACCATTGAGGAATCGGCTTGGAAACCGCTTTCGATGCTAAAAAACACGCGGAGAACAAGGCGGCCCCTCGGCTGGTCCTGGGGATGGGTTTGCCCGTACTCGCTTTCATGGTAGCAGGAGTTTTTGTGGGTCCCATTAACCCGGAATTCGTGTAGAAAGGGGAAGTGCTGCCATGCAGACCAGCCGCATACGCCCTTGCCCGGAAAGGTACCGGCATCCTCGACAAATTTGCGCCTGAGAACGTTGCTACGACGTTACGGTGCCGGTGAATGGAAAAACACCTGAGACACTACTCGCTCTCGATCACGAGCTCGCCGCTTTCGACGTCGATCTTCTGGGCGCGATCGAGGAACGTCTTCGCCTGCGAATTCAATTGGAGCTGTTGATTGACCATCGTGCTTAGTGTCTGGCTTAGGCTTTGGTTCGCGCTGGGCGGCAGCGGCTGACCGCTGAGTTGCAGGCGGCGTACGTCTAGGACGATGGAGTGGGTGGCGGGAATGAACCCCAGGCCCAGCGTGGCATCGGAGTTAAAATACCGGTCCGCAAGATAGATCTTTTCCACCTGGCCGAGCTGAAGTGATGACTGGATTTCCGCGGTGTCGCCCTCGAGGGAAACATGGACCTTGCCGTGGAGCGCGGCATACCCGGGATCGCGCGCGATCAGCGTGTTGATTTCGTCCGCGCTCAGACGCAGGGTCGCGGGCCGGTTTTGCTGCAGGGCCTGCGTGAACGTGTTCAACTTGGCCTGCGTAGCCCGGTAGACCGCGTCGCCACCGTCGGTGGTCGGAATGTCGGCCGGCGCGGACGACGTGTAGGTTTGCGCCACCGCGTCGAATTTGCGGTAGAACAAGAAGGCCAGCACCGCGAGCAGAAGCACGATCGCCACCAGCACGGCGCAGCCGCAGCCGAGACAGCCCTTGCCGCGCCTTTTCTGGATGACCACCGGCGGGACGGGCGCATTCGTCATTCCGTTCCTTTAGCGGCCCGTGGCCAGACGGGCAACGCCGAAGAATGTTCCCGAGCGGCAGCGCGGTGGCCCTCGACCTCCGGGGCGCGGACGACAAGAGGAAGCGCATCCGCGTTCCGTCCGTCGCCCCGGAGGCCGCCGGCTAACCTTCGAAGGTCGACCGCGGCCGTTTAGCCAGACACGCCTTAGTACGCCGTTGGCGGTGGAAACACCATCTGCCACGCCGTCCGCATGATGATCGCCAGGTCGAGGGTCAGCCGCCAATTCTCCAGGTACATGATGTCCGACTCCAGCCGCTGCGCGATGTCGGTGGAGGTGCGGGCCTCGCCGCGAAAGCCGCGCACCTGCGCCAGGCCGGTGATGCCCGGCTTGACCACGGTGCGGATCG
>CAZZYY010000089.1:0-10862 GCA_964658475.1 uncultured Candidatus Methylacidiphilales bacterium
CCGCGCTGCGCGCGCGTGTCGCGGCCGGCTTCCTGCAACTGGCGGCTGGCCTGCACGGTGGTGAGGCGCTCGTCGACCAGTTGGATGGGGATTTTCGTCGCCGCCCCGAGCGCGGTGGCAAAGGCCTGGACCTTGGCGGCCGCTTCGCCGAGCGTGCCGTTCATGTGGCGCGGAAGGCCGAGCAGGATTTGGGCGGCTTGTTCCTTTTCCGCTAAGGCCGCGATTTCGCGCGCCAGCTTGGCGTCGCCCTTGGCGGGGAGAAAGGGCAGGGGACGCGCGAGCGTGCCGGTCGGGTCGCTCAAGGCCAGCCCGATGCGGGCTGAGCCGAAATCGATCGCGAGGACGCGCATGCTTCGTTTTACCGCTGGGAAGGCGGCGGCGCACCTTTTTTTGGAGGACGGTACCTCGCACAAGGTAGCCGCCGCTGGGGACGGCGGCGGCTACCACTGAGCTGCTGGGCACGAACGTTGCGCCTCGGTTTGCTCCGCAAAACGAAAGCCCGCTTCGGCCCATTCACGCCGGTGCGGATGCCTCACCACCACCGCATAGAAGGCTACTCGACGATCGTGAGGGTCTTGATCTTGTCGCCCTGCTTGATGGCGTTGACCACGTCCATGTCCTTCGTGCGGCCAAAGACGGTGTGCACGCCGTCAAGGTGTGGCGTGGAGGTGTGCGTGATGAAGAACTGGCTGCCGCCGGTGTTCGGGCCCGCATGGGCCATGGAGAGCGTGCCGGGGGTGTGCTTCTGCGCGTTGATCTCGCACTTGATCGTGTAGCCCGGGCCGCCGCGGCCGGTGCCGGTGGGGTCGCCGCCCTGGATCATGAAATCCTTGATCACGCGATGGAAGACGACTCCGTCGTAGAACTTGCTCTTGGCGAGCTTGGTGAAGTTGGCGACGGTTCCGGGCGCGTCCTTGTCAAAGAGCTCGAGGTTGATCGTGCCCTTGTCGGTTTCCATGATGGCTTGTGACATAAAATTCCTGGGTTGAGGGTGAGCCGTTCACCATGCGCGATCCGCCCGGAGGCGCCAAGCCTTTCGTGCGGTCCGATCAGCGGCCATCGGCGCGGCCGGCCGGCGCGGGCGGGAGCGAGCCGAGCGTCGGCGCGGAGGAAAGCGAGCTGCCGCTGGCCGACTCGAGATCCACCGACGAGTTCTCCGTGGGCGACGAGGAGGCCTGGGCGAAGCCCCAGTCGAAGAGGATCATCGCGTCCTTCCATTTGTCCGGGCTGTCGAGCAGGGTGAGCAGCAGTTCCCGCCCGCCGCGACGGCAGGAGGCGGCATAGGTGTGGCGCGAGGCGACGGTCCAGCCGGTCTTGGCCGCGCCCATGCCGGGATAGTAGGCCAGCAGGCGATTGTGATTATGCAGACGGTGAAAACCCGACGCCGAGCGGAAGGAGAAATCGAGCGTGCTGCAAATCTGCCGCAGCTCGGGATAACGCAGGACGGCCTGGAAAATCTTCATCAGGTCCGCGCAGCAGGTGTAGTGGGTGCCTGCGGGCGCGGGCAGGCCGTTCGGGTTGTGGAAATGGGTGTTGAAGAGACCCATCGCGACCGCCTTTTCGTTCATCAGGTCCACAAAGCCGTCGACCGTGTCGTTGGGCGAGGCCCAGCGGCCGAGCGTGCGCGCGGAATCGTTGGCGGACTCGATGAGCAGGGCGTGGAAGAGATTGAAGATCGAGATCGTCTCGCCCGGCACGACGGGGATGTTGCTCGGCTCCGCGCGGTCCTGCTCCTCCACGCGCACATCGCCGGTCAGCCCGCGATTGCCCAGGTGTTCGCGCACGATCAGGGCGGTCATCAGCTTGGTGGTCGAGGCGGGGAGCAGCCGCTTGTCGGGATTGCGGGCGTAAAGGATCTGGCCGGTCTGCGCGTCGATGAGCAGGGCGGCCACGGCCTGGATGCGGTCGGGCGGCGTCAGCTTGGGCGAGGGGCCGTAATCGTGAAAGAGGAAGTGCCGCGCCTGGGCCGTGGGCGTGCTGAGCAGGAGGGCGCCGAGCAGAAGCAGCGCGCGGCGGCGGGTCAGCGCGGCGAGGGGAACGTGGTTATCGCCGCGTGGCTCATGGTGACGCGGGATTGGAAGAGGCATGTTGCGCGGAAATCTCGTGGGTCGTGATGCGGTCGGTCAGCTCGTGGCTCGTCGGGTCCTTTTTCAGCCCGAGCTTCCAGGTGATGAGCGCATCGCTGCGTCGCCCCCCCGCAAGATAGGCATCTCCGAGATGTTGGCAAACCGAAGGCTCATTGTTGGTCAGTTTCGCGGCCTGTTGCAAGACCGGTAATGCGCGATCCGGCTGGTTGAGCTTCAGGTAGACGCAGCCGAGCGTGTCCTGCATGGAGCCGTTGTCAGGCGAAAGCGAGACGGCCTTCTGCGCCGCGGCCAGCGCGCCGTCGAGATGCGTGCCCTGTTCCTCCCACTCCCACGCGCGCTGGTTGAGCAGATTCGGATCGTCGGGATATCTCGCCAAGCCTTCGTCGAGCAGGGGATCGACTTCGCCGTGCCGGCCGTTGGCAGCGAGGATCAGCGCGCCCTCGAGGTAAAAGTTCACGCCCATGCTGGAGGGATCGCCCGCGGCGAGGTCGCGCGCCTGCTTGTACTCGGCGAGGGCGACGTCATCGTGGCCGGCAGTCAGGGCCTGCACGGCGGCATAGAAGTGGAGATCGGGCGAGGTGGGGAATTTTTTCTCGCCCACGGCGATGGCCTCGCCGGCCTCGCGCGCGTGCTGCTCGTCGATGAAATAGGCGGCCAGCTTCATGGCGGCCTCGAGCGTGAGCGCGGGCGAATGCAGCGCCTTCTCGAACCAGTCGTGCGCCTGGTCCATCTGCTGCAGCGCCTGGCAGGTGAGGCCGAGGCGGATGAGGAGCATGGGGTCGTTCGGGGTGTCGGTCAGCATCTTCTTCATCATGTCGAGCGCCTTGTCGTACTGCTGGCTCTCGAAATAGGTGGTGGCGAGGCTGGTGCGGACGCGGGCGGGATCGAGCGCGTAGGCCCGCTTGTACTCGTCGAGCTCGACGTCCTTGTTGCCGGCGTCGGTCGCGAGCGCGGCGCAGTGCATCATCAGGTCGATGTTTTCCGGGTCCAGCTTTTGCGCCTGCAGGAGGGTGGCGAGCGCGTCGGCGTTCTGCCCGAGCTGGTTTTGCGTGTCGGAAAGCGCGGAGAGGACGTCGATGTTTTGCGGCGCGACCTTGGCGGCGACCTGGTAAATGCCGAGCACGGTGCGCAGGACCACGTTGCCGTCCGGCTGCGGATCCTCCTCGCCGGTCACCTCCATGTACTGCTTGAGCAGCGCGAGGTAGGACTCGACCGGCGCCTGCGCCTTTTGCAGGTGATCGGTGACGCGGCCGACGGACGACTCGAGGTCCTTCTGCGCCCGGCCGAGTTCCAGCAGGACGCGCATGGCATCGGTGGAGGAGGGCTGGAGGGTCAGCGCCGCCACGGCAAGCTTGCGCGCCTGGTCGTTATGACCCCGCGCCTGCTCCACCTGCGCGAGGACGACGTCGACGGTGGCGGGGTCCGCGTGGGCAGCCTGGGCGGCCAGGAGCTGGCGGTAGGCGTCGTCGGGCTGCTTGTTGGCCAGCAGCATGCCGGCGAGCTTGACCTGGGCTTCGGTAAACGCGGGATCGAGCGCGACCACCTGGCGCAGTCCTTCGAGCGCACCGGCATGATCGCCCGCCGCCTCCTTGCCCATGGCCAGCGCATAGAGCGCACTGGCTTCACTCGTCTTTTCGGCCTGCGGATTGAGAGTGCCGGCCTGGACCTGATGCGTGTCGTCGCTGATGACAGCGGCCTGGCCGAAAGCTCCCCATCCCGCGCAATGAATTGCTAGGAAGAGCCCGACCAGGTTTTTCACGACACGCTAAGCCTTATAACGGAGGCGCTTCTTATGCCGGTTGGCCTTCATTCGCTTGCGACGCTTGTGCTTCGCAATTTTGGCCTTCCGGCGTTTCTTGATTGAACCCATAATGAAAAAAGAGGCGCACGTTGTACGTACTGTCGGCTCAGTACACAACTTTATTTAGAGGATACTCGATGATTCCCTCGGCCCCAAGGTCTTTCAGCCTGGGGATGAGGTCCCGGACCAACACTTCGTCGATGATGATTTCCACGGCGGTCCAAGCCGGGTCGGCCAACGGGGAAACGGTCGGGTTGCGCAGGGCAGGCAGCATGGCGGAGAGCTTCTCCAGCACCGCCTTGGGCACATTCATCTTGAGGCCCACCTTGGCGCGCGCGTTGAGGGCGCCGATGAGCAGGAGCTTCATGGCGTCCAGCTTCCGGCGCTTCTCGGGATCGGCGGCGACCGCCTTGTTCGCGATGAGCTGCGGGTAGCTTTCGATGATGGTGTCGAGGATGCGCAGCTTGTTCGCGCGCAGGGAGGAGCCGGTCTCGGTCAGGTCGACGATGGCGTCGACCAGCTCGGGCACCTTGACCTCGGTCGCGCCCCAGGAGAACTCGATCTCGGCACTGACGTTGTGGGAGGCGAGGTAGCGCTTGGTCGTCTCGACCAGCTCGGTGGCGATGCGCTTGCCCTGGAGGTCGCGCACCGACTTCATGGGCGAGTCTTCCGGCACGGCGACGACCCAGCGCGCGGGCAGGCTGGTCGCCTTGCTGTAGGCGAGATCGCAGAGAATCTCGACCTCGTGGCCGCTTTCCTGGATCCAATCCTTGCCGGTGATGCCGAAATCGAGAAAGCCCTGGGCGACGTAGCGGCTCATCTCCTGCGGGCGGACGAGCCGCGCATCGAGCTCGGTGTCGTTGATGTAGGGCTTGTAGCCGCGGCTCGACGCCTGGACCTGGAACCCCGCCCGGCCGAGCAGCTCGATGGTCGAGGCTTCGAGGCTGCCTTTGGGCAGTCCGAAGCGGAGTGGCGTCTTGAGGGGCATGGGGAGCCTGTCACTTTGTGGGAAGCGCCGATGATGTAAAGAGCGATTTCGGGATCGCCGGTGCCCTGAGCGAAGCGCGGGGGCTTACGGCTGCGAGGCAGTCACCGTGCCTTCGTTGATCACGTGGTCGGCCGGGATGTGGAACCGCGTCATGATCTCTTGGTTCGTCTGATCGATCTTGGACGCGTCCAGCACGGCCATTTCCATCGCTTCGCCGGGGGCGAACTTGAAGACATCGAAGCCGTTCACCGGGGATTTCAGCGCCGTGACCAGGTCGGTCATCTTGCCGATCTTGATCCCGTTGACCTCACGTACCACACAGTCGTGGAGCATCTCGTAGCCGAGATTGACCCGCGCCGGCATGACGCCGGAGAGCACGACGACCTCGGACCGGTCCGGCTTCACCTTGTCGTTCTCGTAGTAACCGAGCCGGAACGGCGCCCGCTGCCGCCAGCCGGCGCCCCAGCTGCGCAGGAACGCGTCGCTCAGCTTCACGAAGACAAGGCCGCCGGCCAGGACGTAGTCGGGCGGATGGTCGAACGACTGCTCGGGCACCAACTCGTCGCTATACTCGGCCTTCGGCAACTGATAGGTGATCATCTGTTCCTTGCCGGCGCGCCAGACCTTGATCTGGCAGTCGGAGCCGGCCCATTTTTGGCGCGAGGAAAGGTTCTCCAGCATCATCTTGCCGTACTGCGGGTCGTTGTAATCGCCGGCCGCGTCGATGTCGAAGCCGTCGATGGAAAGAATGACATCGCGGGGGTGGATGAGGGAGACCACGCCGGGCTTGAGGCCGGTGTCCTTGACCATCACGCCGCGCGGCGGGCCCGGCAGTCCGAGATATTGCAGCGCGAGTGGATTCTGCACCGGCTCCCAGGTGAAATCGAAGTAGCCCAGTCCGCCGAAGGTGCCCTTCTTGCGCGCGGCCACGGTGAAGGAGATGAACGACGACGGCACCGCGGTGACCACGTCGCTGTCCTGCCCGCTGGCGAGGCCGAGCAACTTGTTGCCCTGCGTGACCGCTTCGCCCGACGCCGCGCCGGAGATGGTGGAATCGACCTTGAGCGCGGGCACGGAGACGAAGCTCAAGGCGGAGTTGTCCACCGTCATGCGCTCGATGTCGCCGGGCCGGTTTTCCAGCCGATCGCTGCTCCAGCGCCGGACGCGCACCGAGCCGCTGACCGGCACGGGGTTAGCCAGCGTGGCGGGGGTCAGACCGTTCCAGAAGCCGGTCTCGTCCGTGGTCAGCGCGGCGAGGTTCGACTGGTAATCGATCCACACGACCTGGCCCAAGCTGAAGAAGCCGCCGCCCTGCTTCTGCATGCGGATCAGCGTCTGGTCGTTCAAGCCATCGGCCGTGGTGATGATGAGATGCCCGGGCAGCACCACGCCGGTCTTCAGCACCTTCCGCTCCGCGCGCGCCCAGGGCTGCACGTAGCTGTATTCCTTGCCCGAGATTTCCAGGTGGATGATGGCGTTGTCCCAGGAGAAATCGCCGTGACTTTCCTTCGGCGCCCTCGGCAGCGGTTCGGCCGGGGCGGCATGCGTCAGGGCGAACAGCGCCAGTCCCGCCGTGGCCAGAAAACGAAAGCGGTTCATAGGCGGGCCTGCGCGGGGACGCTGTAGGTGGAAAGGATGCCGGGGGTGGCCTTTTGCGCATCGTCGTGGCGCAGCACCTCGAAGTGATGATCGGGCAGGAACTCGACGATGTCGAAGGGCCCGGTGGCGGCGGCGAAGGCCTTCGGCACGTCGCTGAGGGAGTCGATCCGCTGCCCGTTGATCTTGTCGACCAGGGCCTGGCCGCGCGTGCTCATGTTGGCGTTGACCTCGTTGTCGAGAATGGAGCTGAGCACCACGGGTTGCGGGCGCCAGCGCTCCGGATCCTCGAGATGACGGTAGATCAGTTCGTAGATGAGCTCGCGGCCGCCCGACTCGGTGTAACTGGCGCCGAGGCTCTTCAGGTAATCGAGGGAGAGCGGGGTAAAGACCAGGCCGCCGTAGATATAATAGGGCGGCAGCGTGTCGTACTGGTTTCCCTGCGCATAATCGGCGTGATAGACCTTCACCGGCAGGTCGACGTTGATCATGGCGCCATCCCGCCAGACCTGGAGCGGGATGGTCGAGTTGTTCTGCGCGAGGTCGAACGCCACGGAGGCGCCGACGGTGTTGCCGTGGTAGGTGATGGTGGAATCGTCATCCACGTCGTAGTCACCGATCTTCATCAGCACGTCGTTCACCTTCATCAACCGCTGCGTTTCGGGAATGTCCATCACGCGATCCACGCGTACGCCGCGCTTGCTGTCGGCGGGCAGCTTGAGCATCTGGCGGAACGCGGGGTTCTGGAGCGAGGCCATCTGCAGGCCCGACTCCGGCACGCCGTCGTAGGTGCCGTCCGCGATGTCGGTGAGGAAATGGCGCACCATGGTGGTGGGAATGAAGAAGCCGGTGTTCTGCAGGCCGACCAGGCCCTCGAAGGCGACGCCCACGACCTTGTCGTCCTGGATGACGGGACCGCCGCTGTTGCCGGGATTGATGGCGGCATCGGTCTGGACGGCGAGATAGGCGCGGTTGCCCGGGTGGGCGTAGCTTTCCACCTCGATGCGCGAGACCACGCCGCGCGTGTAGGAAATCTGCTGGCCGCCGGCAGGGAAGCCGTAGGTCACGACCTGCGAGCGCACCTCGGGCAGTTCGCCGAATTTCAGCGGCTTCATGCCTTCGTAGAAATGGGGGTCGTCGACCTTGAGCACGGCGAGATCCACGTCATGGGCGACGAACTCCACGGTGGCGAAGTAGCGCTGCGGGTCGTGGTATTTGCGGACCAGCAGCTCCTTCGTCCACGCCACCACGTGCGCGTTGGTCATGATGCGGTTGCCATCGATGAGAAAGCCGGTGCCGGAGGCAAAGTGGGTGGTGTCGAAAATCCAGGGAGCGGCCCAGTTGGGCTCCTGGTAGCCGGTGATGATCTGGACGACCGATTTCTCCGGCTCGGAACCCTCGGGCAGGGGCGTGCCTTGCGGAGCGGCCCGCGTTTCCGAGGCGGAACCGGGAGAAGGCGGGGCGGGCGCCACGATTCCCGGCGCGATGGGTGGAGCGATTGTCGGAGAGGGTGGGAGCGTGGGGGCAACCACCGGCGCGGTGCCGGATCCGGCCGGAGTGACGGCGGAGGTGGTTGTCGGCGGTGGGGTCGGGACCGTCGCGGGGAGGGTTGTAACGCCCTCCGCCGGCGCGACGGAAGGAGCGGTTTGCGCGGCGTGAGCCAGGGAGGATAGGAACGCCGGCAGCAGGAAAAGAGTGGCGAGAAAGCGGAGTCGGGACATGAGCACGGCGGCAGGCGACAAGGTTTCAAGGGTCGCCCAGAGGCGCGGGAAGTAAAGCGGCGAAGTCCTTAAAAATGTGTAGGCGCCGTCAGGCCAGCTCGGCGATTTTCGCCAGCATCTCGTTCGCGATGGTCTGGTAGTCGGGTTTGCCGTTGGCGGAAAGCGAAGGCCAATAAGGCCGACCAACGACGACGCGTAGCGGCACCCGCCGGTAGCCGCCGCCGCGCGGCCACGCGTCGTACGTCCCGAACACGCGGGTGGGCAGCACGCGCACGCCGGCCTTCACCGCGAGCAGCCCGGCGCCCGGCTCGGCGGATTGGAGGGCGCCGTTTTCCGTCCGCGTACCCTCGGGAAAGACAAGCACGGACTGGCCGCCCTTGAGCATCTTGATGATGCCGCGCAGCCCGCTGATATCGTTGCCGTCGCGGTCGATGGGCAGGACGTTGCACATGGGCAGGAGCCAGTTCAGCACGGGGGGCTTGAAGAGGTCCTTGCGGCCGAGAAAATAGATCTCCTTCCCGATGGCCCACCCGATGGTGGTGGGATCGAGGTAGCTCGCGTGATTGCCCACGATCAGGCAGGCCTCGTCCGGCACGTTCTCGGCGCCCTCGATGGTGATGCCGTGGCACAGCTTCAGGTGCAGCCCGACGAGCGTATAGGAAAAGCGATAGAACGGGCGCATGCGAGAAGGCGGGATTAAACCAAATTCCGCGGCTTGCCAAAGGTGCAAATTCGGCGATCGAGTGGTAGCCGGTGCTCTTCGAGCGCCGCCGCAGCGGCGGAATCGGGCCGCTCAGGCCGCCAAATGCTGCCAGGCGCGCAGCACCTGCAAAGCGCGGCCGGAGGCGAGTGCTTCTTCAGCCAAGACCCTCCCATCCTCGATCGTCGGCGCGGTGCCGTGGGCCCACGCGGCCACGGCGGCGTTGACCAGGAGCGTCTCGCGCGCGAGTCCCTGCGCCTCTTTTCCTTCCAGGATCGCCGTCAGCCGCGCCGCACTTTCGTCGGCGCCGCTCACGGCCAACTGGCCGCCCTCGATTTTCGACCGCGACGGCGAAAGCACGAACGCACGTTCCCCGTTTGTTCGCGGACGCGTTCCGCTGATTAACGTGGGACCATTGGCGCTCACTTCCCCGATGGCGATCCCGGCGGCCGCGTCCCGGCCCGACACGACTTCATAGCGAGGGCAGTCGAGTTCCTGGAGAATCGCCGCGAAGAAATGCACGTGCGCATCGGTGAAAACTCCGATCAGGCGGGCGGAGGGTCGGGCCGGATTGAGCAGCGGACCGAGGAGATTAAAGATCGTGCGTTGACCGATCGCCCCCAGCTCGCGCCGCAGCGCCGCCACGGCGGCGAAGCTCGGATGATAGGCGGGGGCAAAAAGAAAGGCGGCGCCGACTTCCTCCAGGCAGCGAGCAATGCCCTGCGGGTGCGGGGCGACCGGGATGTTCAGGGCCTCGAGAACGTCGGCGCTGCCGGAGCGCTTGGTCAGGCCGCGGTTTCCGTGCTTCACGACGGGGATGCCCATCGCCGCCAGGATGAAGATGATTCCGGTGGAAACATTGACGAGATTATGGCCGCCGCCCCCGGTGCCGCTGCAATCGAGCAGGGGCCTCCCGTTCCAATCGCCCATAACATCCACCGGCTCGGCCCGGGCCAGGAGGAAGCGGGCGGCCGCGGCCACCTCGCGCGGGGTTTCGCCCCGTTTGGCCCACGCGGTCAGGAAGGCTTTTTCCTCCGCGCCGCTTTCGCTGGGCGTCAGAAGCCTGGCGAGCGCCGTGGCCACCTCCTCGGGCGAAAGCTCGCCGACGGCTACTCTCGCTGTGAGGTCCGCGAGCATGAGCCGCCTACTTCACCTTCCACTCCCCAGCGACGAGATACGAGCACGCCTCGGGCTTCCAGCCGTCCGCGGCCACGCGATCGAGGATCACGACGGTGAACGGACAGATGCTGTCGAGCGTCTCGTAGTGCAGCCCGCCGGGCGGACCGGCCAGGCGCGCCTTGAGCGTGTAGGAACCGACGTTGAGATCGAGGTGCGGGATGGTGCAGGTGACGACCGACTTGCCGCCACCGGCGGAGACGGGCACGTCCTGGTCGTAAGAATCGAACTTCAGCACGGCGGTCTGAAATTGATTGAAGATTTGGAACGAGAGCGAGGCCTTGGGCAGCGCGTAGGGAAAGTGCAGCTCGAAGCGCGCGCTCCACGGCTGGCCGCTCTCGTGCGTATGGCCGGCCTGCGAGGTCTCGACCTCCACGCGCGTGATGTTCGGCCGCTCGGCATTGGGCGGCGCGGTGTAAATCTCCTCCGTCGGCGTGTCGTCGGTCATGTAGAGATCGAACGCCTCCTTGGGTGAGCCGGAGTACTGGACGCCGCCCTTGCGCAGGAGGATGGCCCGGTTGGTCAGCGCGGCGATGGCCGCCATGTTGTGACTGACGAAAAGCACGGTGCGGCCTTCGCGCTTGGAGACGTCCTCCATCTTGCCGAGACACTTCTTCTGGAATTGCGCGTCGCCCACCGCGAGCACCTCGTCGACGATGAGGATCTCCGGCTCCAGGTGCGCGGCGACGGCGAAGGCGAGCCGCACGTACATGCCGCTGGAGTGGTGCTTCACCGGCGTGTCGAGGAACATCTCCGTCTCCGCAAAGGCGATGATCTCGTCGAACTTGCGGTT
>CAZZYY010000090.1:0-10771 GCA_964658475.1 uncultured Candidatus Methylacidiphilales bacterium
CATTGAGGCGCTCTACCAACTGAGCTAAGACCCCTTTCGCGCCGCGGCTTCTCCGGCCGAACGGGAGGGCGAGAATAAGCGCTGCTCTTTCCAGTGACAACGGAAATATCCGGCGCCTGCCCCCGATGGCGCGACCGGCGCGAAACCCGGTGGCAGATTTCCTCCCGACCCCGTATCCTCTTCCATCATGAAAATTCTTGGCCACTCGGACCTGCATATCACACCCGTCGGTTTCGGATCGTGGGCGGTGGGCGGCTCGTGGAAGTTTGGCTGGGGGAAACAGGACGACGCCTCATCCATCGGGGCGATCCATCAGGCGCTGGAGCTTGGCATCAACTGGATCGACACCGCACCGGCTTACGGCCTGGGCCACTCTGAGGAAATTGTGGCCCGCGCGCTGAAGGAGTGGAGCGGAGAGAAGCCCTACGTCTTCACCAAGTGCGGCATCGTCTGGGACAAGGAGGGCCAGGTGGATTACTCGCTCAAGGCTGCGTCGATCCGCGGCGAGTGCGAGGCGAGTCTGCGGCGGCTAAAGGTGGACGCGCTCGATCTCTATCAGGCGCACTGGCCGGCGGACAACCTCGACGAGACGCTGGAGGGCTGGTCCGAGATGGCAAAGCTGAAGAAGGAGGGCAAGGTGCGCTGGATCGGCGCGAGCAACTTCAGCGTCGAGGAGTTGGCGAAGTGCGCGGAGATCGCGCCGGTCACCTCGCTGCAGCCGCCGTTCTCGCTGGTGAAGCCGGGGGCGAAGGACGAACTGCTGCCTTACTGCCTCGACCACAGCATCGGCGTGATTGTCTATTCCCCCATGGCCTCCGGTTTGCTCACGGGCACGATGACCCGCGAGCGGATCGATTCTCTGCCGCAGGACGACTGGCGCCGAAAGGACGCGGAGTTCACCGAGCCAAAGCTTGGTCACAACCTGGAGCTGGCGGAGCGCGTGAAGCAGGTGGCCGAGAAACACAAGGTTCCGGCGGGCGCGGTGGCCATCGCCTGGACGCTGGCGAACGAAGGCGTGACCGGCGCGATCGTCGGGGCGCGCAACGCGGCGCAGGTCCAGGAAACGATCGCGGGCGCGGAGCTCAAGTTGACGTCGGAGGACATGGCGGCGTTGTTGGGGAAGTAGTCGGGCCGGTTCAGGCGCGGGCTTGCGCGGATCCGTGATTTCCCCGCCGTTCCTTGCATCCAAGCGGGCCCACGCGAGTGGACCGAACCGCAAACGTCCCGCTCCGGTCTCAGAGTTTGGCAGTTTCGAGGAAGCGGTTCACCACGACCGGGCCCGCGCAGTGTTTCTCGGCGATGGCGCGGGCCGCTTTCGCGTGACGAACGGGGTTGCGTTCCACTTTTGCCAGCGCCGCCAGCGCGCTTTCCTCGTCGGTGAAGGCGAGAAGCCCCTCGCCTTCCGGGTAGAATTCGGGCCAGCCGGTGTCTTGCAGGATGACCGGGCGGCCGAGCGCGAGGTACATGGCGCTGCGGTCGCTGAACCAGCCGCAGCGCGATTTCACGTAGCCGTTTTTCGCGACGCAGAATTCGCCCCGGCTTTGCGCGGCGTAATCGCGGTAGCGCTGCCAGGGCACGTTCAGCGGGCGCGCGTCCACCAGGCGCCAGCCGCCGGCGCTGAAGCGGGTGAACACCGGGTCGTCGGCATTGAGATCGGTGGCGATTTCCAATTGCGCGGGCAAGCGCTTCGGCAGGTGGTCGAGCTTGTCGAACTCCTCGCTCTTGTTGCCGTACCATTGGCCCTCGTATTCGACGGCCGGGTAGCCGTACCAATGGGTGAAGGTGGTCCAGACGTCGCCCGGCTGAGCAAGATTCGGCAGGGTGAAATGCTCCAGCGCCACGGGCACGCCGAGCGGCAGCCAGTTCCGCCCGGCCAGCGGCGCGCGGCAATCGGCGCGGCCCAGCCGGCCGCCGATGGACATGAAAATGTCGTGCGGCTCCAGGTTCATGGGCGAGCGGTAGACCTCCGCCCAGATTTGGGTGAAGGCGGGATCGAGATCGACGTAAACGCGGTGCGGCACGGCCGCGAGCACATCGGCCTGGTGAAAATGACCGGAGATATTGAAAAAGAACTCGGCGTCGCGCGCAAAGGTCAGCAGCTCGTGCTTGCCGGCAGCCGCGCCATCGACCAACAGGGTGGCGCGACCGCGCAGGCCGAACTCATCCACCGTGGCGTTCCAGTGCGCGAGGTTGGCGCTCGTCTCCAGCGAGGCGCACGGCTTCTTCTCCCTGTCGATCAGCTTGGCGCCGGCCAGGTCCTCGACCATCCAGACGTCCCAGCCCGCCTCGCGGAAGGCGAGCACCCATTGCAGGAAGGCCCAGGTGTTGCCGGCGGCGTGCAGCGGATGGTTCGCGATACCAACTCCGATCAGGGCGCGACGCGGCATGCGCTGCACGCTACGGCCCATGGCCAAGCCAGACAAGTCGCAGAGCGCTTTCGCGCCTGCGTCATCGGCTTAATTCTACATCGCGCCGACGCGCGGCTTGAACCAGGCAATGGTCTCGGTCAGACCCTTCTCGAGATCGACCACCGGCTTCCAGCCGAGGCGTTGCCAGGCGCGCGTGATGTCCGGCCGGCGCTGCTTGGGATCGTCCGTGGGCAGCGGCTGGTAGGTGAGCGTGCTCTTGGAACCGGTGATGCGGATGATGCGCTCGGCGAACTCCTTGATGGTGAGCTCGACCGGATTGCCGATGTTCACCGGCTCATGGAAATCGCTTTGCGAGAGTTTGTAGATGCCGTCGATCAGGTCCGAGCAGAAACAGAAGCTGCGGGTCTGCGAGCCGTCGCCGAAGATGGTGATGGGCTCGTTGCGCAGCGCCTGGCCGACGAAGGCCGGGACGACGCGGCCGTCCTTGAGCCGCATGCGCGGGCCGTAGGTGTTGAAGATGCGGACGATCTTGGTGTCGACCTTGTGGTAGCGATGATAAGCCATGGTCATGGCCTCGGCGAAGCGCTTGGCCTCGTCGTAGACGCCGCGCGGGCCGATGGGGTTGACGTTGCCCCAATACTCCTCGGTCTGCGGATGGACGAGCGGGTCGCCGTAGCATTCCGAGGTGGAGGCGATGAGGAAGCCGGCGCCCTTGGCTTTGGCGAGGCCGAGTGCGTTGTGCGTGCCGAGCGAGCCCACCTTGAGCGTCTGGATCGGCAACTCGAGGTAATCGATCGGGCTGGCGGGCGAGGCGAAGTGGAAGACGAAGTTGATCTCCCCCGGGATGTCGATGTACTTCGTGACGTCCTGCTCGATGAACGTGTAGTTCTTGTTGTCCTTGAGGTGCTCGACATTCGCCGGGTTACCCGTGATGAAGTTGTCCACGCCGATAACGGCAAAGCCCTCCTTGAGAAGGCGATCGGTCAGGTGGCTGCCTAAAAATCCGGCTCCGCCGGTGACGACTGCAGTTTTCATAGTTCTCTAAATGGTTCAGTCAGCCCTAGCAGGAATGAGGCCGCTCTGCCGAGCGAATTCGAAGATACCCCCTGCGTCGATCACAGGTTTAACCTCACCCAAGGGCTTGAGCGGAAAGGTCTTGCCATTCGCCCGCAGCTCGTTTTTATCGAAGTCGACTTCAACATGATCGCCCGTCTTGATCTCGGTGCTGAGCGCCACGGCTGTATCGTAGGGATACAGTTCGCCGGTCGCGATACAGTTGCGGAAGAAGATGCGGGCAAAGCTTTCCGCCACCACGACCTGGCAGCCCGCGGCGCCAAGCGCAATGGGCGCATGCTCGCGCGAGGAGCCGCAGCCGAAATTCCGGCCGGCAATCACGATGGGAAACTTGGTCTTTTGCGCGCCTTCCTCGACGTAGCGGGTGGGATAGAGCGCATCGGGCAGGCCGATCAGGGCATAGGTGCCGAGCTTCTCGTACTCCGCCGGGATGGTGGGTACGAGCGTGAGATACTGGGCCGGAATGATCTGGTCGGTATCGATGTTGTGCTGCACAACAAAGGCAGCGCCGGCGATGACGTTGGGCATGGCCCTTGGAGCCTAGCAAAGCCGTGGGATGGGTAAAGAAGGGTCTTGGCAACGATTGGCCGAAGGCCGGGTTCCATCCGCACACGCGAGTATCGACTTTCACTTCCCTGATCTTATGACGAATTACAGGACGATCTTCCCTTTGGGCGATGCAAGGCTTTCAGCGCCTGGCGACGGCCGATGTTTCCAAGACCATGATCGCTCCACATCTTCGCTCCTTGATCTGCGCCCGGTGAGAAGCGTCCGTGACTTCCTGGCAGTGATCCTGGCCCTGGCGATTATCTCGGGGTCGGCGTTGGCGGCCCAAGTCGGGAGCCTTCAATGCGATTACGCGCAAAACCCCGTCGGCATCGACGATGTCCGGCCCGGCCTGAGTTGGATCGTCACCTCGTCGGAACGGGGGGATCGACAGACGGCCTATCAGGTTCTGGTGTCCTCTTCGCCGGAAATGCTGGCGGCGAACCAGGGCGACTTGTGGGACAGCGGCAAGGTGATGTCGGGGCAGAGCATCTACATCCCCTATGCGGGCAAAAGCCTGCCTTCGCGGACGCGCTGCTTCTGGAAGGTGCTCGTATGGGACAAAAAAGGCGTGCCGTCGACCTGGAGCGAGCCGGGCTCGTGGACCATGGGCCTGCTCAAGCCGGAGGATTGGAGGGGCCGGTGGATCACGGCTTCCAAGTGGTTCATGCCACCCGCATTTCGTCCCAAAGGCCTGGAGCTGGGGCCCAAGGGCGGCTGGGCGGATGTCGATCTGGGCGCACCGCTGCCGATCGATTCCATCAATCTTTACCCGGGAAATCCCGGCGATTTTCCCGCGCGGTTTACCGTCGAGGGGGCGGACAACCTGCAGTTTTTGAATCCAACAACCCTGGTCGATCAGTCTGGGCAGGATTATGTGCTGAACGGAAACGGAGCGCAGCAGTTTCCGGTCAGCGGCACGTACCGTTTTATTCGGCTCGTCATTCCGGCTTCGTCCGGAAAGAAGGGGTTTGTCGTCCGGCAGATGGAAGTCCTCTCGGGAGGCAGGAATGTGGCTTTGATGAAATATGCCCAGGAACGGGGCACCAGCTGGGACCACGGGCATGCGGTGTTTCTCTTTGACGGCATGCCCTCGCAAAACGAGGGCGCGACCTGTCCGCCCGACGCCTGTCCGACGCCGGCCGCGCCTTCGCTGCGCAAATCGTTTTCCATCGGGAAAAGTATCGCGCGCGCGACGCTCTATTGCGCCGCTCTGGGCATGGCCGACGTGACGCTGAACGGGAAAAAGGTGGGCGACGAAGTCCTCGGCCCGCCCTTCAGCGATTATTCCAAGCGGGTGATCTACACCACGCACGACATTACCGCGTTGCTCCAGCCGGGCGACAACGTCCTGGGGGTGACCCTGGGCAACGGCTTTTTCAGCACGCCGGGGCTGGGTTCCGGCGATCATAGCTCGGGCGATGGCGAGCATAATGGAGGGGACGGCCCGCCGCGGGTGCTGCTCCAGGCCGAGATCGAATTCAGCGACGGCTCGCGGCAAATCGTCGGTACGGACGAGAGCTGGAAGTGGGCCCGCAGCGAGATCACCTTCAACGATATCTGGCGGGGTTACAGCGAGGATCGGCGCCTGGCCCAAGCCGGCTGGGATGGCACGGGCTTTGACGATTCCAGCTGGCAGGCCGTTGGATTGGGCACGCCACCGGCGGGGAGGCTGGTCGCGCCCATGGCCCCGCCGATTCGCGTGCTCGACGAAGTCAAGGCGTCCAATATCGCAGGTAATCGCGCGCATTTTGACGTGGAAAGCTCGGGGTGGCCGCGGGTGGCCGTGTCGGGTCATGCCGGGCAGACGATCACGATTTCCGGCAGCGGCAACGGTTTCAAGCTTCCCAAGCTCTCCTTCACGCTGGCCAAGGATGGCCCCGCCGTGCTGGAGCCTCGCTTCGTTTTCTTTTCCGGGCCGACCGATCTTCAGGTCGATGGCTTGAAGGAGCCCCTGGCTGCCGATTCGGTCAGTTTCGTTCACGCCAATGCCGACCTAAAACCGGCGGGGGCCTTCACCTGTTCCAACGACTACCTGAACACGCTTTACCAGATCACACTGCGGACCCACCGCAATTATAACTTCGACAATCCGCTGGATCCCTCGCGGGAAAAACAAGCCTGGACCCAGGACGCGCAAAACATGTTCGACACGGCGGCCTATCTGACCGACGTGCGGGGACTTTACCAGCGGTGGTGGTGGGACATGGCCGACAATCAGGACGGCCAGGGTGTTCTTGGCGTCGTCATTCCCCTGGTCCACCGGCAGGACAACGATTGGAACTCGCCCTGGTGGAGCGGCGTGATCGTCTATGTGCCTTGGGAGCACTACCAGTATTATGGAGACCGGCGTTTGCTGGAGGAAGCATACGAGCCCATGTGCCGTTACGTCGATTTCCTCGGCCGGATGGCCGACGCCGGCTACGACGCGGACACCGGAAATCACTGGGGCGATTACCCGTACCTGACCGAAAACCTGAATCCCGCCGTGGCCCGGGACAAGATGCTGATCTGGAACGGCGCAGGGGACTGGTACAACCCTTATGCGCCCGGCAGCCAACACGCCGTGCCCACGCCGATGACCACAATGCCGGCCTGGTATGACTATGCGACCATCGTCAGCCGCACGGCCACCTTGCTGGGCAAGACGGACGACGCAGCCAAGTACGCCGCCGTGGCCCAGGGTGTGATGGACCGCTTCAACGCGAAGTTTCTTCACCTGGCGACCGGGCTTTACGGCGATCACGCGGACAGCCAGACCGCCCAGGTATTGCCGCTGGCGGTCGGGATGGTTCCGGCGGACCAGATTCCGCTCACCTACCAGCGCCTGCTCGACGCCATTCACGCCCGCAAGGACCATGTCGGCACCGGTTTTGTGGCGCTTCCCTGGCTTCTGCAAACGCTGGCGACGCACCGGGAATCGGCCCTGGCCAACGCGATGATCAACCAAAAGGATTATCCGAGTTGGAACACCCTGATCAAGGCGGGCGTGCTGATGGAAACGTGGAACGGCGGCGGTGCGCAGATGCCCTCGTGCGGCGGCCCCGTCGGCGCGTGGTTGTTTCAATCCGTGCTCGGCATTCAGCCCGATGCGGACGGCCCCGGCTTCAAGAAATTCATTCTGGCTCCCCAGCCCGATCCGGCCACCGGGCTGACCTCCGCGCAAGGCTACTACGATTGCCCCTACGGCCGCATTGGCAGTGAGTGGAAATGCGACAACGGGCAATTCACGCTCCACGCCTCGATTCCGGTCAATGCGCAGGCGACCGTGTGGATCCCGACCTCGGATCCGGGCTCGGTCTTGGAATCCGGCCAGCCGGCGGCGCACGCACCTGGCGTGCAGTTCCTTCGCAGCGAAGGCAACGCCGCCGTGTACGAAGTGGAGTCGGGAACTTACGATTTCACTGCGAAACAACTAACGCCTTAAAGACCTCGTTGAACGCAAGAGAAGATTTGGTTTCGCAACGAGGTGTGCAATCTACCAGTTGGTTGGCGATCCGCCAACCGGGCTCATTACCATGAAGATCCATCACATACTCCTCGGCCTTTTACTTGCGCAGTCTCTTGCGAGCGCGCGGGATATCGTGGTTGCCAGTGACGGAGATGATTCCGGAGACGGTTCTGCGCCGCACCCGCTCAAGACGATCTCTGCGGCCGCCCGTCTGGCCGAACCCGGCGATACCGTGACCGTGCACGCCGGCGTGTATCGTGAAAGCATCGACCCGCCGCGGGGAGGAACTTCCGACAATAAGCGCATTGTTTATCAAGCCGCTCCGGGCGAGAAGGTGGAGATTGCGGGCTCGGAAGAGGCCAAGGGTTGGGCTCAGGTCCAGGGCGACACATGGAAGGTAAGTTTGCCCAATACGTTCTTTGGGAACTTCAATCCCTATCGCGAAACGATTCATGGCGACTGGTTCCACCGCAATAGCCCGCAGCACCATCCCGGCGCTGTTTATCTAAACGGTGTCCGGTTCAACGAAGCGGCCAACTTGGGCGAGGTGATGAAGCCCATCGGCAAAGCCAGTCTCTGGTTTGCGAACGTGGACGCACAAAACACCTCGATCACGGCCCAGTTCCAGGGCGTGAACCCAAACGAGCAGGACGTCGAAATCAATGTTCGTCAGACCGTTTTTTATCCAAGGAAAACGGGCATCAATTACATCACGGTGCGCGGCTTTACCCTGCGCGATGCCGCCTCGCCCTGGGCGCCTCCCACCGCGGAGCAGATCGCGCTCATCGGCACGAACTGGAGCAAGGGCTGGATCATCGAGAACAATATCGTCGAGAACTCAACGTGCTCCGGAATCTCGCTGGGGAAATATGGCGACGCCTACGACAACAAAGGCGCCACGGCCAACGCCTATGTGCAGACGATCGACCGCGCGTTGCAGAACGGCTGGAACAAGGAGACGATCGGCAGCCATATCGTCCGCGACAACACGATTCATGACTGCGGCCAGGCCGGGATCGTCGGCAGCCTGGGCGCGATCTTCAGCCAGGTCACGGGGAACACGATTTACAACATCGCCACCAGCGGCCAACTCGTCGGCGAGGAACAGGCCGGGATCAAGTTCCATGCCGCCATCGACGTGCTCATCAAGGGAAACCGGGTCCATGACTGCAAACGCGGGATGTGGATGGACTGGATGGCGCAGGGCACGCGCATCTCGGGCAACCTTTGCTTCCGCAACGGCGAAGACCTCTTTCTGGAGGTCGACCACGGCCCCGTCCTTCTCGACAACAACTTCTTCCTCTCACCGACCAGCGTGGTGGAGCGGTCGGAAGGCCTGGCGTTCGTTCATAATCTCATCCTCGGCTACATGTGCACGCATGACGACCAGCGTTCGACGCCCTTTTTCCGCGCCCACTCGACGACTCTGGCGGGCACGAGCAGCATCTCGGGCGGAGACGACCGCTTCTTTAACAACATCTTTGGGGATGGCGCGCCTCATCCGCCGCGCCCCAATGCGGCGGATTCGCCTGGCGGTTTAACCGGATATGGGCTGGCGATCTACGACACTTCCAAGTTTCCGCCGCAGGCGAGCGGGAATGTCTATGTCGGCACGGCGCATCCCTACGCGAAGGAAGCTGACCCGGTCCAGATGGGATCAGGCCTGCAAGCCCAAGTCGTGGAGAAGGGTGACCACGTCGAGCTGCAAATGACCCTGGATAACGCCGTCGCCGCGGCCAAGACAACGCTGGTAACGAGCGCTCTCTTGGGCAATGCCCGCATTCCCAACCTGCCTTTTGAGAATCCCGATGGATCGTCTTTGCAAATCGACACCGACTATTTCGGCAAGAATCGAGACACCCAACATCCCTCTCCTGGTCCAATTGAAAACCCCGGCACCGGTGCGCAGACGATTCAGGTTTGGTGAAGGAACCCGGATGGTTTACACGTTGCCGTGTCGGTGCACAGCTACCCACAACGGAGCTTCTTTCTTGTCGCTGCGGGGCACTTCCGGTTGAATCGCTTTTCTCCCTCTTACCTTTAACGCCATGAACATCCACGAGTACCAAGCCAAGGAATTGATGACCAAATTCGGCGTCGCTAACCCGCCGGGCGGCGTGGCGGCGACGGCAGAGGAGGCGGTGCAGGTGGCGCGGTCCCTGAACACAAAGGACTTGGTCGTGAAGGCGCAGATTCATGCGGGCGGCCGCGGCAAGGGCACGTTTACCAACGGCTTCAAGGGCGGGGTGAAGCTCTGTACCACGCCGGAGGAAGCGGGCGAGCTGGCGGGCAAGATGCTGGGCCAGACGCTGGTGACGGCGCAGACGGGCGAGGCGGGCAAGCTGGTGAGCAAGGTGCTGGTGGCCCAGTCGAAGGACATCGCGCGGGAGCTTTATTTTGCCATCGTGCTCGATCGCGAGGCGCAGGCACCGGTGGTCATCGTCAGCCAGCGCGGCGGGGTGAACATCGAGGAGGTGGCCGAGCATCATCCCGAGGACATCATGCGCCTGCGCATCGACCCGGCGCTGGGCATGCAGCCTTACGAGGCGCGCAAGCTGGCCGAGGCGCTGGACCTGAAGGGCGATCTGCTCAAGCCGGCGGTGAAGATCATGTCGGCTCTCTACACCTGCTTCATCGAGACCGATTGCTCGCTGGTGGAGGTGAACCCGCTGGTCGTGACCAAGGGCAACGAGGTCATGGCGCTGGACGCGAAATTCAATTTTGACGACAACGCCATGTTCCGTCATCCGGACATCCTGGCCTACCGCGACATCACGGAAGAGGACGCGCGCGAGGTCGAGGCGAGCAAGTTCGGCCTGAACTACATCGGCCTGGACGGCAACATCGCCTGCCTGGTCAACGGCGCGGGCCTGGCCATGGGCACGATGGACATCATTCAGTACGCGGGCGGCAAGCCGGCCAACTTCCTCGATGTCGGGGGTGGGGCGAACGAGCAGCAGGTGACCGAGGCGTTCAAGATCCTCGTGTCCGATAAGAACGTGAAGGCGATCCTGGTGAACATCTTCGGCGGCATCATGAAGTGCGACACGATCGCGCAGGGCATCATCAACGCGGTCAAGGCCGTGTCGCTGCCGGTGCCGCTGGTTGTGCGCCTGGAAGGGACCAACGTTGCCGCGGGCAAGAAGCTGCTGGAGGAATCCAACCTGCCGATCATCGCGGCGGACGATCTGGCCGACGCGGCCACGAAGGTGGTCGCGGCGGCGAAGAAGTAGTCAGCGGGCGGGGACGGCGCCTTCTCCACCGCCACGATGTGCAGGCCCGATAGAAGGACCTCGGACAGGTAGCCGGCGCTCTCCGAGCGCCGGTCGGT
>CAZZYY010000091.1:0-10537 GCA_964658475.1 uncultured Candidatus Methylacidiphilales bacterium
AGCCGGCGTCTCTTCCAGCCGGGTGATGCCCAGCTTGGCCAGCGTGTTGCGGAGGCCATCACCTTGGAGGGGGCCGGTCACCGCCTTGAGCATCTTTTTGCTGAGGCGCTGGCGCCTCTTCGGCGTCACAGGATCGCTGTCCGTCTGAAAAGCTTGGATCAACTCGTTGAGGGCGTGGGCCTTGCCGGCAGGGCAGCGGGCGAGGACAAAACGGGTCTCAATGCAGCGCTCGTTGGCCGCATTCATCAGATTGTGGGAAGGGAGCATGGGATTTCTTGGGTTAAGTGAGTCCCGCTTCTCAGCAGCGTCCCTGCCAACCCACGAGAGCGCCGCCGCGGTCCGGCGCCCACTGGCTCTGATGAGAGGAAGATCGTCTCCGGATTTCTAATTTGCGCATGACGAGAGTTCGAGTCCGACCCTGCAAATCGCACTTTTAATGTCGCACATGAGCAGCGACATTCTGTCGCTGGCCTCGATTTGTAATGTTCGCTCGAACTTTTGGCCCGGGCGTTGGGTCAAAGAGGTTATGAAGATCCTGTTACTGGAAGATGATTCCAAGATCGCCGCTTTTGTTTCCAAGGGCCTCCGTGAAGCCGGCTATGTCGTTGACGTGAGCGGCGAGGGCGAGGAGGGCCATGACCTCGCCACCAAGAACTCGTACGACGCCGCCGTGGTCGACCTCATGCTGCCGAAGCTCGACGGCCTGAGCGTGATCGAGCGCTGGCGCACGGAGGGCAAGAAGCTGCCCGTCCTGATTCTTTCCGCCAAGCGCGGGCTGGATGACCGGGTCAAGGGCCTGCAAGGCGGCGGCGACGACTACCTGACCAAGCCTTTCTCCTTCGCCGAGTTGCAGGCCCGCCTGCATGCGCTCATCCGTCGTTCCAGCACCTCCAGCGTGGTCACGCAGCTCGCCTTCGCCGATCTGAAGATGGATCTGCTCACCCGCGAAGTCTGGCGCGGCAGCACGAAGATCGACCTGCAGGCACGCGAGTTCCTCTTGCTGGAGTATCTGCTGCGCAACCAGAATCAGGTCGTCTCCAAGACCATGATCCTGGAGCACGTCTGGAACTACCACTTCGATCCGCAGACCAACGTGGTCGACGTGCTGGTCTGCCGCCTGCGCAATAAGATCGACCGCGACTTCGAGCCGAAGCTCATCCACACCCTGCGCGGCGCCGGCTACAGCCTGCGCCTGCCCTGATTAGAGCTGCCCGCCGGGCGGGGAGGGTGCTAGACTCAGGGGTCGATCATGCCTCCCACTGTTCCCCCCCCGCCGGCCACGGAAGAGCAGGCGCCCCCCATCCCGCCGTGGGCGCCCGTGGCGGCGGCGACTCCGCCAGTCGCGCCGCGCCGCCGGGCGCGCTGGTGGCCGATGGCCTCGCGGCTGGGGTTTAGCCTGCGGCTCAATTTATGGTACGCGGGCTTTTTTGTCGTGGGCGCGCTGGTGCTGTTCGTCATCGCCTATCTGCTCCTGAAAAAGGAGATGGAGCAAAGCGACCGCGAAGTCGTCAAATCGAAGCTCGAGGCCTGCCGCTCTGCCTACATCCACGGCGGGATCACCGGCTTTGGCGGGCTGGACGAGTACATCAATCACGAGTCGCCCTGGGAGCAGGAAACGACCTTCGTCGAGCTCCTGAGCCCGACCACCAAACTCCCCATGTGGCAGACGGTCCGGACACAGCGCGAAATTGCGGTCCTGAGCCCGTTGGCCGGTCCCGCCAATGACACGACGCCGCAGGAGTGGCTCAACCTGAAGTCGACCGAGCAGCACATGGCCTGGACCATCGGGCGCGCGGAAATGCCCGACCATGTGATCATGTACGTCGGCCGCACGGCAGAGGACCGCGACCAGCTGCTCTCCCGCTTCCGGGGCATCTTTCTTTTCACCATCATCCCCATCGTGCTGCTCGGTTTTTGCGGTGGAGCCTTCCTCACCTACCGGGCGCTGGAGCCGATCCGCGGGATCATCGGCGCGGTGCGCGGCATCATCAAGACCGGCGACATGCGCGCGCGCGTCGCCCGCCCCCGCACCGACGACGAGATCGACGAGCTGGTTGTCCTCTTCAACCGCATGCTGGAAAAGAACGATGCGCTCATCAGCGCGATGCGCGAGTCGCTCGACAACGTGGCGCACGACCTGCGCACCCCGCTCACCCGCCTGCAGGCCGGGGCCGAGCTCGCCCTGCAAAAGGAGCGCCCGGAAGAAATCCGCGAGGCGCTGGCCGACGCGGTGGAGGAGGCCGAGCGCCTGAATGTCCTCCTGCGCACGATCATGGATATCTCCGAAATCCAGGCCGGCACCCTGCGCCTGGAGACGGAGACTTTCGAGCTTCAGCCGATGATCGCCGGGCTCATCGACCTCTACGAGGATGTGGCCGCGGAAAAAGAGATCGTGGTCGTCTCGACCGTCGAGCCAGGCCGGCAGCTCACGGCCGACCGCAACCGCCTTCAACTTACGCTCAGCAACCTGCTCGACAATGCCCTCAAGTATACCCCCGACGGCGGCCGGGTGGAGATCAGCGCGAGCTTTGCGCCCGACCGGGTTGCCGTGACCTTCGCGGACACCGGCGTGGGCATCGCCGCGGAGGATATTACCCGCATCTGGGACCGGCTCTACCGCGCCGACAAGAGCCGGTCGCAGCGCGGGCTGGGCCTGGGCCTGAGCATGGTCAAGGCCTTCACCGAGGCGCAGGGCGGCGTCGCCAGCGTGGAAAGCGAGCCCGGCCACGGCTCGCGCTTCACCATCACGCTGCCGCAGCCGCCTGTCGCCACCGCCACGCGCGGGTGAGGCCTGCGGCGGTCTGCCACCGCCGGGAAAAGACGAAGCGCGTCGGCAGTCGGACCGCCGCATGCACGATGGAATCCCCGGCAACGTCCGGGCTCCAGTACGGAGCCGGCCCTGACGAAAAATCCCCGCAGGTTGCGGCCCTCGCTCCGGATCGGGCCGATCCCGGCGACGGCCGGGCGCCCTGCCGCGCTACTTCGCCGCCAGCATTTCCTCCAGCCGATCGAACGTGCTGGTCCAGCCTCCACGATGACCATCGCGCTGCTCCACATTGCGGAACCCAGCCTGATGCATCGTCATCTTCGTCTCACCGGGCCCGAGCTCGGTGAAGGTGAGCGTGATCAGCATCACGTTCTCCGGCTTGCCGTCGTCGCCCTCCCAGTAAAAGGTAAAGACGAGCCGCTCCGGCTCGACGATCTCGCGGTATTCGCCGCCTTGCCACAGATCCTCGGTCGGACCGCGCAGGCAGCCGCGCCACTTGCCGCCCACCTTGATCTCACCTTCGAGATGCACCGCGGGATAGTCGCGCGGGCCCATCCACTGGATCATGCGTTTTGGATCGACCCACGCCTGCCAGACCAGCGCGCGCGGCGCGGCAAACACCCGCTCGATCGTCAGTTCGGGTTCAGCGGGCGCCACCATCAGAAACCCTCCTTCTCGCAGTTGATCATCCAGGAAACGCCGAACTGGTCCTTGAGCATCCCGAATTTCTTCGCCCAGAACGTCTCGCCGATCGGCATGATGATTTGCGCCTTTTCCGCGAGCCCCTGGTAAAGCCGCTCCGCCTCCGCCGGGTCGGTGAGGTTGAGGTTAATGAAGACGCCGGCCGGCGCCTGGAACCGCTCGGGCGGGCTGTCGCTGCCCATGATGAACTGTTCGCCGAGCTGAAGGCGGGCGTGCATGATCCGGTCGCTTGGCGGCGGAGGGCAGGAGGGGCTCCCCGCCCCGGCGGCTTGAGGCGGCGCGTCCGCATAGGTCATGCACATGACCATCTTGGCGCCGAGATTCTTGACGTAAAAATCAAAGGCCGTCTTGCAGTTGCCATTGAAGCTGATGTAGGGGCTGATTTGCATGGTGTCTCCGGTGGATGGGTGGTGGGGGTTGAAGTCAGGTGCGCCGCGGCCGTTTTTTGTTCCGCTGGACCTCGGTCAGGTAGGCTTCCAGCCGGTCAAAGCTGCCGTCCCAGAAGCGTTGGTAATGCTGGATCCAGTCGGCCGCCTCGCGCAGCGGCCTGGCCTTGAGCCGGCACGGGCGCCATTGCGCCCGGCGCGACCGGGTGATGAGCCCGGTGCGCTCCAGCACGTTCAGGTGCTTCGTCACCGCCGGCGCGCTGATGCGGAAAGGGCGGGCCAGTTCCTTGACCGAGGTCTCGCCCCGGGCCAGCCGGGCCAGGATGGCCCGCCGGGTGGGATCGGCCAGGGCGGCAAACGTGGCGTTGAGGGTCGTGGCGGACATGCGGATACTTGACGGTTAATTAACGTAGAGGTGAATTACCAAATCGGGCCTGGGCCGTCAACCAGGAATGGGACATCGGGCGGAAACAGAGCCGCCGGAGAGCGGAGAGCGCGCAACGGCTCCTTCACCACGGGCGGAGGCTGCATCGCACAGGCCAATGCTTGCTTGTCAACCGCCGATCGGGAACCTCGGTCTACGCCGCGAATGTTGCCCAGGCGAAAATCTCCGAAGGTAGCCGGCATCGGCTCGATGCCGGAGCCGCAGCAGCGGCGGAATCGGTCCGCCAAGGCAGGGAGGCATTCCGCTCGCGTCGCTCGCTCCGGGATCGGGCCGATCCCGGCTACCTCGGAGCCTTGCCCCCCGCACGCGGTCGCAATTCCTTTTCCTCAGAGCGCTGCGACATTGATCAGGGGTCTGCGCCCAGCGGTCCTGCCTCGATCTAGAACGGCAAGGCCCGGGCCAGGCGAAAACCTCCGCCGGTAGCCGGCATCGGCCCGATGCCGGAGCCGCAGCAGCGGCGGAATCGGTTCTGTAAAAACAGCAAGCATTCCGCTCGCGTTGCTCCCGCCCCTGTTGCCATCCCCGCGACGTGCACTACCTTGTGCTCCCGCGCGCCTCGTGGCCGCGGTCGATCCTGCCATGAGTTCCCACATTTCGGTCCGCGGTGCGCGTCAGCACAATCTCAAGAACCTCGACGTCGAGATCCCGCACCACGCGCTCACCGTCGTCACGGGATTGAGCGGCTCGGGCAAGTCGTCGCTCGCGTTCGACACCGTCTACGCGGAGGGGCAGCGGCGCTACGTCGAGACCTTCTCGCCCTACACGCGCCAGTTTCTCGAGCGCATCGACAAGCCCGACGTCGACCGCATCGACGGCCTTCCTCCCGCCATCGCCATCGAGCAAAGCAACTCGGTCAAGACCTCCCGCAGCACTGTCGGCACCATGACCGAATGCGCCGATTACCTGAAGATGCTCTTCGCGCACCTTGGCTCGCTCACGTGTCCCACGTGCGGCCGGCCGGTGCGGCCGATGGGCGCGACGCAGATCGTCGAGCAGGTCCTCGCCGACCGCGCCGGGCACGAGGTGCTGGTCGGTTTCTCCCTGCCCATGCCGAGCCGCCCGAGCCTCGCCGCCGCGCTCGCTACGGTGAAGCAGCAGGGTTTTCTCCGCGTCTTCATCGACGGCAAGGTGCACCGCACCGACGAGGTCGTGCCAGCGGAGGAACTGGCGCCGCCGTTCCTGCGCGTGGTGCAGGATCGCGTTTCCGTCTCGCCCGCCAACCGCGCACGCCTTGCTGAAGCGGTCGAGTCGGCGCTGCGCCACGGCAACGGCCAGGCGCAGGTCTTCAACGACGCGCCCGAGCCGCAGGACGAGCTCCGCTTTTCCAACGACTGGACCTGCCCCTACGACGGCACCGAGTTCCGCGCGCCATCGCCCTCGCTTTTCACCTTCAACAATCCCGTCGGCGCCTGCCCCGCCTGCCGCGGCTTCGGCCGCACGATCGAGATCGACTACGAGCGCGCGCTGCCCAACCGCCGACTCAGTATCAAGGGCGGCGTGGTCAAGCCTTGGCAAACCGGCCAGTCTCTCGAATGCCAGCGCGACCTGCTGCGCCATTGCGCCGACCAGGGGATCGACATTCACCAGCCGTTTTGCGACCTGCCGAAATGGGCGCAAAAATTTGTAGTCGAAGGCGAACTCAAGGCCGGCGAAAACCTGAACGAGCTCTGGGAAGCCGGCGGCTGGTACGGCGTGAAGGGCTATTTCCAGTGGATGGAGACGAAGACCTACAAGATGCACGTGCGCGTGTTTCTCTCGCGCTACCGCGCCTACAAGTCGTGCTCCACCTGCGGCGGCACGCGCTTCCAGCCCACCACGCTGCTCTTCCGCCTCGGCGCGCACGGCGAGTCGCACGGGCTCACGCTGCCGGAAATCAACCGGCTGCCGCTCTCCCGCGCGCACGAGTTCTTCAAGTTCCTGGCCGTGCCGGAGGGCGACGACGCTGTGGCGCAGCTGCGCGAGGGGTTGCTCGCGCGCATCAACTACCTGCTCGAGGTCGGGCTCGGCTATCTCACGCTGGATCGCTCCACCCGCACGCTCAGCGGCGGCGAAATCCAGCGCGTCAATCTCACCTCCTGCCTCGGCAATTCGCTCGTCAACACGCTCTTCGTTCTCGACGAGCCGAGTATCGGCCTGCACCCGCGCGACATGGGCCAGCTCGTCGGCGTGATGAAGCGGCTGCGCGATCGCGGCAACACCGTGCTCGTCGTTGAGCACGAGGAGGCGGTCATGCGCGAGGCCGATCACCTGCTCGAACTCGGCCCCGGGCGCGGCGCGGGCGGCGGCGAGGTCGTCTTCGAAGGCGACTATACCGCGATGCTGCGCGACCGCGCGTCGCTCACCGGCGCTTATCTCAGCGAGAAGAAAACCATCCCTTTGCCGGAGCAGCGCCGCGCGCCCGATCCGGCCTTCCAGCTCGAGCTGCTCGGCGCGGAAGCCAACAACCTGCAGAACATCGACGTCGCCATCCCCCTCGGTCTTTTTGTTGCCATCAGCGGCGTCAGCGGCTCGGGCAAGAGCACCCTCGTGCACCAGGTGCTGCATCCCGCGCTGCTCGCCGCGCAGAACATTCGCGGCGAGGAGGAGGAGACCGCGCGCCTGCGCGAGCTGCGCGGCGCGGCCTTCGTCTCCGAGGTTGTGCGTGTCGACCAGGCGCCGCTTTCGCGCACGCCCCGCTCCAACGCCGCGCTCTACCTCGGCGTCTTCGACGCGATCCGCGAGCTCTTCGCCGCGACGGAAGCCGCGCGCTCGCAGGGCTACACGTCGGGCGATTTCTCCTTCAACGGCGGTAACGGCCGCTGCCCGCGCTGCTCCGGCTCCGGGGCGGAAAAGATCGAGATGCAGTTTCTCGCCGACGTGTTCGTCACCTGTCCGGTTTGCGAAGGCCGCCGTTACCAGGACCACCTCCTGCAGGTCGCCTGGCGCGGGAAGAACATCCACCAGGTTCTCGATCTCACCGTGGACGAGGCGCGTGCCCACTTCGATCCCGAGGCGCAGGTCGCGCCCCCGCAGGCGCAGCGCACGCTGCTCGAAGGTATCGTCGCCAAGCTCTCACTCCTCAACGACGTCGGGCTCGGCTACCTGCGCCTGGGCCAGCCGCTCAACCAGCTTTCCGGCGGCGAGGCGCAGCGCATCAAGCTCCTCCGCTACCTCAGCAGCACGCCACTGGAGATCACCGACCCCGAGGAACCCGGCGCCGCCGAGTCCGGCTCCGTGCGCAAGTTTAATAAAGCCGCCACGAACGGCCACGCCAAGCCCGCGCGCCAGACGCGCCTGTTCATCCTCGACGAGCCGACCACCGGCCTGCATTTCGAGGACATCCGCCTCTTGCTCGGCGTGCTTCAGCGGCTCGTCGCGCAGGGCGATTCGCTCGTCGTCATCGAGCACAACCTCGACGTGCTCAAGTGCGCCGACTGGTTGATCGATCTCGGCCCCGAGGCGGAGATGGCAGGCGGCCGCATCGTCGCCGCCGGCACGCCGGAAGTCGTCGCCGCCACCGTGGTCAGCCATACCGGTCGCTACCTCGCGACCAAGCTCGCCCCGCCGCGCGCCAACGGGCACGTGCAGGAAAAGGGCGTGACCTACGGCCACGATCGCCGCAAGCCCAAGCGCCTGGCGGTCGCGCCGCACGCCATCTCCATCCGCGGCGCGCGCCATCACAACCTGAAAAATCTCTCGCTCGACATCGCGCTCAACGAGATGACCGTCGTCACCGGCCTCAGCGGTTCGGGCAAGTCGACGCTCGCCTTCGACCTGCTCTTCGCCGAGGGCCAGCGCCGTTACCTCGACAGCCTCAACGCCTACGCGCGCCAGTTCGTCGAGCAGCTCGAGCGCCCGGACGTCGATTCCATCACCGGCATCCCGCCCGCGGTGGCGATCGAGCAGCGCGTCACGCGCGGCGGCCGCAAGAGCACCGTCGCCACCATCACGGAAATCTTCCAGTTCATCCGCCTGCTCTACGCCCAGCTCGGCCAGGCGCGCGATCCCGAGACGGATGAGCCCGCCATCCGCCAGACGCCCGCGGAAATCCTCGCGCGCCTGGAGACTGCCGCGCGCGGGCAGGAACTGCGCCTGCTCGCCCCGCTCGTCAAAGGCCGCAAGGGCTACCACACCGAGGTCGCGAAGTGGGCGGAGAAAAAAGGCTATCGCTGGCTGCTCGTCGACAAGAAGTGGATCGAGCCCGCCAAGTTCAAGGCGCTCGACCGCTACGTGGAGCACACCGTCAGCGTCGAGGTCGGCCGCTTCGGCAAAAAGCTCGCGCCCGCCGAGCGTCGCCGACTCGTCGAAACCGCGCTCGCGCTCGGGCGCGGCACGCTCTACGCGCACGACGCCAAGGGCCGCGCCACCGTCTATAGCACCGCGCTCTTTTGCCCCGGCACTGGCCGCTCCTTCGACGAACTCGAGCCGCGTCTCTTCTCCTTCAACTCCGCGCACGGCTGGTGTCCCACCTGCCAGGGCTTCGGCACCGTCATCGACATGCGCAGCGACGCCGAGACCGAAGCGGAGCGCGAGGTGGAAATCGAGCTCGCGCAGGAATGGGCCGAGGACGACGAGCGCATCGTCTGTCCCGTCTGTCACGGCGAACGCCTCAACCCGCTCGGTCGCGCCGTCCGCCTGCCGCTGGGCGAGGGCGCGAAGTCAACCGGCGGCCGCACCATCGGCGACGTCGGCCGGCTCTCCATCGTCGAGGCACTCCGTTTTTTCAAGACCGTTAAACCCGCCGGTCGCGAGGCGCGCATCGCCCGCGACATCCTCCCGGAGATCGTCCAGCGCCTGAAATTCCTCGTCGAGGTCGGGCTCGGCTATCTCTCACTCGACCGCTCCGCCGCCACCCTCAGCGGCGGCGAGTCCCAGCGCATCCGGCTCGCCGCGCAGCTCGGCTCCGAGCTCCAGGGCGTCCTCTACGTCCTCGACGAGCCGACCATCGGCCTGCATCCGCGCGACAACGCCCGCCTGCTCGAATCGCTCGGCGCCCTGCGCGCCAAGGGCAATACGCTCGTCGTCGTCGAGCACGATGAGGACACCATGCGTTTCGCCGACCGCATCATCGACCTCGGTCCCGGCGCCGGCACGCAGGGCGGCGCGATCGTGGCGGAAGGGCCTTGGAACAAGCTCGCCACCCACGCGGAATCGGCCACCGGCCGCATCTTCGGCAAGCCGTTGCGCCATCCGCTGCGCGGCGAGCGCCGGGTCATTGATGCGAACACCCGCTGGCTCAAGGTGCGCGGCGCGCGCGCCAACAATCTCAAGTCCATCGACGCCGCGCTGCCCGCCGGCCGCTTCGTTGCTCTTTGCGGCGTCAGCGGCGCGGGCAAGAGCACCCTGCTTCACGACGTGATCAAACCCGCCGCCCAGGCCGCCGTGGCCGCGCGCAAGAAACGCCGCGCCAAGCCCGTGGAAGGTCCGTGGAAAAAGCTCGAGGGCTTCGACCTCTTCACCTCCGTCTACGAGGTCGATCAGGCGCCGATCGGCAAGACCTCGCGCTCGACGCCCGCCACCTACATTGGCCTCATGGACGAAATTCGCGGGCTCTTCGCACGCCTGCCGCTCGCCCGCCAACGCGGTTACGAGGCCTCGCGCTTCTCCTTCAACAGCGGCGAGGGCCGCTGCCCGCAGTGCCAGGGCCAGGGCGCGTGCAAGGTGGAGATGAACTTCCTCCCGTCCACTTTCGTCCCGTGCGAAACGTGCGCGGGCCGCCGCTACAATCCCGAGACGCTTGAGGTCCTCTACAACGACAAGTCGATTGCCGACGTGCTCGAGCTCACCATCGACCAGGCCGTCGATTTCTTCGCCGATGTGCCACGCCTGCACCGCCCGCTGGCGTTGCTGCGCGACACCGGCCTTGGCTACCTCACGCTCGGCCAGCGCAGCCCCACCCTCAGCGGCGGCGAGGCCCAGCGCATCAAGCTCGTCGCCGAGCTCGCGCGCTCGCTCGAGATGAACACGCAAAAGCGGCTCAAGACTCGCGGCTTCGGCTCGCTCCACCATCTCTATCTGCTCGAGGAGCCCACCATCGGCCTGCACCTCGCCGACGTGCAGCGCCTGCTCCACGTCCTGCACCAACTCGTCGATGCCGGCCACACCGTCATCGTCATCGAGCATCATCTCGACGTCCTCGCCGACGCCGATTACCTGCTCGAGCTCGGCCCCGAAGGCGGCGACGCCGGCGGCCGCATCATCGCCGCAGGGACGCCGGAGGAAGTCGCGAAAGTGAAAGGTTCCGCCACCGCGCCGTTC